>JBOGJS010000332.1:0-6950 GCA_050745365.1 Terriglobia bacterium | reverse complement strand
TGGCGAGCGACGCGAGCCGGGTGAGGGGTCTCGCGCCGAAATTTTCAGAGCAGCCGGAGGCGACGAAGGGTCTCTGTATTTCCTTGAATTTACAACCGCGAGCGAAGCGCGAGTGGCGCATGAGGCTTGCTGCCCGCGATTTTGGCCGCGGGGTGACATCCCGCATCGTGAGAACGCAGCCGGATATCGGTGAAGTCTCCGGTCTCGTCAAATGAGCCCAGCCCAATCTGCCCGCAGGTGAAGGCGTGGTTTACCACCGAAAAACGCAGACGGGTTTCGCCATCCATGTAAACCTTGATTGATCCCGAACGAACGTTCCGGACGATCCTCACCGTATGCCAGTTGCGGTCTGGCAGGGCCGGTGCCGCGCCCGCGCCAGCAATACGCCGCCGCGGCGCTCCATTGACAATAAACAGGCCATTGTGGGGGAAGGTGGAAGTTCCGCGATCCTTGGAGAGGTGAACGTAATAGAAGTGCAGCGAATCGACGTAGTTGAAGACTACCATCATGGATCCGCCGTCGCGCCGCACCTTGGCCTCAAGATCAAAACTCCCGACGCGCACGTTCTTTAACCGGGCAAACTGAATGGGACGCCGGGGAACCGCGGGAGGTCGCGAGCGGATCATGTGAAGATAGTGCAGACCATTCTCGGCGAGGATCTCCCAATCCTCGCGATAGGGCATTTGCCAGGCGCTCAGGTTGCCTGAAGTGAAGTTGTCCTGAAAAGAGATGCTCGCATCGCTCATCCTGCCGTTCATGTGAGCTGGCCGTAGAAATGCCACCAGGGCTGCGATGAAAGTGCACGCGACTAGCAGGCCGCACGTGCGTCGTTTCGCGGCGAATTGTTTAACCATGGAGGGCTCCTTGTACGTGCGAGGTCTAGCGCAGACCCGTGCATTCCGGGTCTGCAGCGTGTGCGTTTTATCCGCGAAAATGGGAAAGCCGCAGAGCGCAAACGCGGCGGTTTGCGCCTGGCACCCGAAATTGGGGCGCCGCGGGGCATAGTTTCCTCCCCTAATTTAATTCGCTAAACGCCCGGAGACCGGATTTTCTATGACCACTTACAACCGCAGGCGAAGAGCCCGCCCGCAGCGATGATATTGGCAAACATCAAAACTACCAGGACCTGGAGACAGGCTGAGGCAAGTGCCGCCGCCAGAGCCGCGCCCAGAAGGTTGTAAAGAGGGCCACCCTCTACGCAACCTAACATACACGATAAAATTCAGAACTACCGCGATCTTGATCTCCTCCTTGAGCGCTGCTACCAGGGCTGGGCAGAAGGTTGTACCGCACCAGGCTTTGAGCGCCGCGCCCATCGAGGTAAAGTCAGAAATGAAATCGCCGTTTAGAATTGCTTCCGTTGATGCATCTGGCGTACTAGTGAGAAAGTCCTGCGCCGTCAACCAGGCAGGCCAATGGCCGTCCCCGTAAGGAGAAGGCCAATTCGGCTGGTTTGGCGCTGTGATACTCACACCGCTGCCAAAATTATTGGGATTTGCCATGTAATCGGAAATCCCCGCCTCAGTTGGCTCCGATTGGAATTCGATGATAGCGGTAGTTGGCGGGCAGTTCGCCTCAAACAAACTCCGGATCATCGCGAAGAACTGGCCCGAACTCGACCCGCTCATATAGGCCACCCAGCTACTGTACGTCGAACCCCAGGAAGCTCCCGACGGCTGGTTGACGATACCGCCGTTCACGAGGACATACACCAACCCGTCCACACTGTTGACAGTAGTTTTGCTCTCGTTGTGAATATTCGTAAGTACGCTTGAGCCCTGGGCGTTAGCCCAATTTACCAACGGTGTCCAATTGACCGACATGCTTTTTCTCCTTTACTCTAAGACTGCTTCAATTAGCCGGCGAAGCTCCATTTTTCTGCGGCAAAACCTCAGCAGATGACGGCGCCTGCGTACCGCCGGTGCGGCCGTCGTTCAGAACTACTGGATTCCTGCCATCCCCTTACCCACGGTGCGGGACCGCGGGAAAACCGGACCGTCTGCCACGTTCACGGACTGCTGAAGTCGTAGTCTCCAATTGCGGCAGAACGTCATGACCATAGCCCCCGGGCGACAACCAGGATCGCTTCGGCGAGCAGGATCAAAGCAGCCACTAAAAAAGACCGCATTAATCTCCCCCATCTCCTTATCTTTGCAGCGTCCGTGAGAAGTTCAGAATGGTACTGCGCGTGTGCGAACCAGCAGTCCAAGAAAGCACACCCGGCAAGCAGTGCGAGGCAGCGAAGAAAACCCCAATCGATTTGTTTGACATTGCTCGCGGATATCATGCGACACCCTGCCTCATCTCTGTGACATGGCCCCAAGAACGAAAAGCCGCAGACCGCAGATCCGGCGCTCCGCGCTACCTCTACGCCGCGTGCAGTCTCGCCGCCCTGGATCCACTCGATAATCGGTTTATGCTGCCAGCTATTCTTGTTGCCCTCCCTGCTTTGCGCCTATTATATATCCGGCTTTGTCGGATAAACACGTCTTTTGACGGCTTCCAGGCTGCTATGACATAATGACCCTGGAGATTCTGGATTCAGGAAGAAGGAACGATGGGGCGGATCGTTGGACCTGCGGGGGTCGTCATGACCCTCTTTTTATTTTTATCGGGAGGCTTGGCGGCTCCGCAACAGGCCGGGAGAGCTGCCCCGGCTGGAAGCGCCGCCACCACGGCCCCTGACCATGCCGGATCCTACTATCATTTCATGCTTGCCCGCCGCTACGAAGAGCTGGCAGGGATCTACAACCGCACCGATTACCTGAACCGCGCAATCTCGGAATTCAAAGAAGCCATCGCGGACGATCCTGATTCATTGTTCCTTCACGTCCAGCTCGGTGACCTTTACTGGCGGGCGGGGCGCGCTAGCGACGCCATGAGCGAGGCTCACCAGGTTTTAAAGGCCAATCCGAACGACCTCGATGCGCACCGGCTGCTCGCCAACGTTTACTTACATGAGCTCGGCAAAAATCAGTCGCCGCAGGCACAGCAGCAGATTCTGGGAAAGGCAATCGGTGAGTACGAAGCCATCATCCGCACCGACCCCAGTGATACCCGCTCCACGATTATGCTGGGACGGCTTTACGGCTTAGACAATCAGGCCGCCAAGGCCGAGGAAACTTTTAAGAAGGTACTCGCCAACAATCCGGATTCAACGACGGCCCTGAACTACCTTGGGAAGCTCTATATCGACCAGGAACAGTACCCTGCGGCCATTTCGTTCCTCGAAAAGATTCCCCAGGCTCAACGTGGCCCTTCCACGCTCGGGATGCTGGGCTTGGCCTACTCCGAGACGGGAGATTACACCCACGCCGTTGCGGACTTCAAGGCCGCGCTTGAAATGGATCCTGAAAATGTAGATGTGCGCCACCAGTACGCAGACGCCCTGATGCGTTCCGGCAACATTAAAGAGGCTCGGAGCGAGTTTGAAAAAGTGTTGCAAGTGAATCCCCAGGATGGAACGGCTTACCTGCGGCTGGCACAGATCGATCAGGCTGCCGGAAATTTTGACGCGGCAGGCAAGGAACTGAGCCAGGCAGGGAAGTTGCTGCCTGGCGATCTTGAAGTCGCCTTTCAGGAAGCGCTGCTTCAGAACGCTTTAGGGAATTCCGATAAGGCGAGTCAGATTCTGGAGCGGTTGCTGGCCCAGACGAAAAGCGCAAACGGCCATTACAGCGGCGGCGATGCCAGCAATCGCGCGACGTTTCTGGAGCGTTTGGGACTGATTTACCGCTCACAGGAAAAGTACGATCAGGCCATCACCACCTTCCGGCAGATTATAGATCTCGGCGAAGCGCAGGCTCCTCGCGGCGAGGGCCTCGTTGTCGAGACACTGCGTCTGGAGGGCAAGCCTCAGCAAGCTCTTCAGGAAGCGACGAACGCGCTGGCAAAATATCCGAAGAGCCGGTCATTGATTCTCCTCCATGCCACGCTGCTGGGCGAACAAGGGCACGTGAACGAAGCCGTGAACCGGCTTCGAGACCTGTTGAAAACGAGCGGAGGACATGACGCGCAGGTCGAGCTCGCCATCGTTCAGGTCTATTCACAGGCGAAGCGTTACCGGGCAGCGCAGGCCGTGCTGGAGAAACTGCTTCAGCAGCCGGATCTGTCGTCCTCAAACCGGGAGACAGCGCAATTCTTTCTGGGCTCGGTCTACGAGCGGGAAAAGAAATATGACCTTGCAGAGCGCCAGTTTAAGAGCGTGCTGGCGGCGGACCCGCTCAATTCCGCGGCATTCAATTATCTGGGATACATGATGGCGGATCGCGGCGTCAAACTGGATCAATCCGTTGAATACATCAAGAAGGCCCTACAGCTTGAGCCGAACAACGCGGCTTACCTGGACAGTCTGGGCTGGGCCTATTACAAGATGGCGCGTTATGATCTCGCCCGCTCCCCGCTTGAGAAGGCGGCTAAGCTTCTTTCGAACGACCCCACTGTGCTGGAGCATCTCGGCCACCTTTACCTGAAGATGGGCAACCAAACCGGAGCGGCGGCGGAGTGGAAACGCGCACTCCGGGAATGGCCAAATTCTTCGGACACGGATTTTGGTCCGGCGCAGGCTTCCAAGCTCCGGAAGCGGCTCAGCCAGCTCGAACGCCGCCTTGCCAAAGAGCAAAAAATGTGACGCCACACTCCGGCGCGGCGGCTCCGTGAAAGTGCTAAAAATCAGGAATGCTTGAGCCGCAGATGACGAGGAATCTCGCGCGGCTTTCTTTACTGAGCGACAGACGTTTTTCACAACCGGGAAATGCCACCAGTTCGGCTGCGAGCCTTCGCTAAAATCAATCAGGGCCTGAAAATCCTTTCTCCACGTCCTGACGGCTATCACGAGATTCGCACCGTCTATCACACCTTGGCTCTCCACGACCGAATGGAGATTTCGCTTCAGCCGAAGCGTAGCATCGATGTCGAGTGCAGCGATACGGCCATTCCGACCGGCAAAGATAACCTGGCTTACCGTGCTGCGGAGCTCTGGATGAAGAGTCGCAATTGGCGCGGTGGCGTCCGGGTGCGGATTGAGAAGCGCATTCCGGCCGGCGGTGGTTTGGGCGGGGGAAGCAGTGATGCCGCCGCCACGCTATTAGGGCTGGAATTCCTGGCGGGAAATGCTCTGGATCGGCTTTGCTGCTTTCAGCTTGCTGCCGCGCTTGGCTCAGATGTTCCCCTATTCCTGCTGGGCGGTAGAGTGCTTGGATGCGGGCGAGGGGAGGAGGTATATCCCCTTGCTGATCTTCCGTCCCAGCAATGCGTCGTCGTCCACCCCGATTTCAACGTTTCGACGGCCGAAGCTTATCGGGAAGCCGACAGGAAGTTGACAATGGGGCGCAGAAACTCTAGAGTAAAGGTTTTCGGTGTGTGGTCACAGTTTCCCTTAGAGTGTTGGGGACCGGCCGAAAACGACTTCGAGAAAGTCGTCTTCGCAAAGTGGCCAGGACTGGCGCGTTTGAAAGCCCAGTTCATCCGGGCCGGAGCCGAAACCGCATCGCTTACCGGCAGCGGTTCAGCCGTCTACGCAATCTTCGGCTCCGCAACCCAAGCAAACCGGGCCGCAAGCTTGGCACCCCCGGGGTGGCGGGTGTTTCGAACCCGCACGTTAACCCGGCGTGAGTACCAGCGCTCGATTTTCGTTCGCCCGTAATGAGCCCATCGAAAACCTGTCCTGGGAGGTCGTCCAGTGGTAGGACACATGCCTTTGGAGCATGGAACCCTGGTTCGAATCCAGGCCTCCCAGCCAGAGACGGGGAATTCTACAGTCATCGAGGAGGTTCTAAACCGGATTGTTCATGGGCTCGTTATGGGGGAACCGGAAGGGCACGGTGAAACCGTCTCGTCGGTCCCGCAGGTGAAGCTTCACGAATGGTCCAGGCGCAGCCAACAATCATGGCAGAGCAAAACCGTAACGCGCTTAGGATCTTTTCAGGAAATGCTCATCCCGCTCTCGCCCGGGAAATTTGTAAGCAGCTCCGCGTTCCGCTGGGTAAGGCGGAGGTCGGCCGCTTTCCAGACGGCGAAGTCCGGCTTCAGATTCTGGAGAATGTGCGGGGCATGGATGTTTTTGTGATCCAGCCCACATGCCGTCCGGTGAACGAAAATCTCGTTGAGTTACTGATCATGCTGGATGCATTTCGACGCGCTTCGGCGGACCGCATCACAGCGGTGATCCCCTTTTACGGATATGCCCGGCAGGACCGCAAGGATCGGCCTCGGGTTCCCATCTCTGCGAAGCTGGTGGCTGACCTTTTGACTTCTGCCGGAGCGAACCGCATCCTGGCTCTGGATCTGCACGCCGGCCAGATACAGGGCTATTTTAATATTCCGGTCGATCACCTCTACGGCACGCCGGTCACGGTGGACTATTTTCGGAAACTACGGCTGAAGAACGTCGCGGTCGTTTCGCCCGATCCTGGAGGTGTTGAGCGCGCCCGCGCGTTTGCCAAACGCCTCGATGCGCCGCTTGCCATTATCGACAAGCGCCGGGAGGATGCGCACACCGTTGAGGTCATGAACGTGATTGGCCGCGTTGAAGGGAAAACGTGCCTGATCATCGATGACATGATCGATACCGGCGGCACGCTGGCCCACAGCGCCCAGGCGCTGCTCGACAACGGCGCCCGAGCCGTCTACGCCTGTTGCACCCATGGCGTGTTCGCGGGAAATGCGGTGGAGACGATCTGCGCGTCGCCGCTCCAGGAACTCTTGATCACGAATTCCATTCCGCTGCTGCCGGCGGCCAAGGATTGCCGTAAGATCAAGGTGTTGAGCGTGGCGGGATTGCTTGCGGAAGCTATTCGCTCGATTCACGAAGAGACTTCAGTCAGCAAGCTGTTTATTTGAAGGATGATGGAAAAACATGAGGCCGCTTCATTCTGCGCCGGAAACTTCGCCGAGTTCCTCTGAATGACAGGCTGCCTGCTCAGCGTGAGAAAAGCGACCCCTCATCCGCC
>JBOGJS010000331.1:0-17847 GCA_050745365.1 Terriglobia bacterium | reverse complement strand
CAGGGGAGAAGGTGCCCGACGTAGGAGGGCGGATGAGGGGTCATTTTTCTCACGCTGAGACAGGCCGCATGTCATGCAGAGAGTTCAAAGCCCCGCACGGCGGGGCTGCCAATCTTTGCGCATAAACTCGGCGCGAGACCACATCGCGGCTGGTGTAGCCACGGTCAATTCGCCTTCCGAATTGGCCGTGGGCTTTCCCATGGCAAAGAAGCCATGGTCAGCGAAGTGGGCTGACCGCGGCTACCGAACCACCGCGCCGAGTTCATGCAGAACGAAGCGAAGCATCTCTGTATTTTGCTGGAAAGAATACAGGGGCCCTTCGCTGCGCTCAGGGTGACAAGCCTTCCACTTTGTGAACGCGTTTCTGAGAGAGGGCACTACGGTATCCGGAGGGCAGGTTTCGTGCCGATTGTCGTTTCGGCTTGACAACCTGTTCGGGTGAGCAGCACTTCCCAAAACACTTCAAAACGACGGAGACGGTGACGGCACGCAATTTCCGGAATTACGTCACCAGGTTCAATGCCTGCTGGATGACGTTGTCAAAAGTCGTAAAGGCCTTAGCGTCCGCTTCGTATCCGGTTTGAGCGAGAATGAGCTGGGAGAATTGTGAAGCGATATCGACGTTCGACCCTTCGAGCGCGCCACCGCTGAGCGTGCCGCGCCCGCCGGTGCCGGGCACGCCTACCGTGGGCAGTCCGGAGGCAAGGCTCGCCATATAATTATTCGATCCCACTCGCAATAGGCCCTCAGAATTAGGGAAGGTCGCCAGGGCAACCTGGCCGATCGCCACGGTTTGCCCGTTCGTAAAGCTGCCTTGGATGGTTCCGTCGGATCCAATTGAGTAGCTCGAGAGAGAGCCGCTTGGAAACCCGTCCTGGATGGTCGATGATGCCTCGGAGGTTCCCGCCACTTGCGAGACGATCGGAGTGTTGTTATTACTCCCATAAAGATTCCAGTTGAAGTTCAGGGCGTTTGCTCCGTCAGCTAAGCCACTCACCGTAATACCGGTCACATTAGAAGAGGGCGAAGTAAGCTGGCCGCTGCCATTGAAAGTCAGCGTGCCGGTCTTTACTGATACTGGATTTCCCGATCCCCCAACATCTGCCGCCGGGATGGTGATCTTATAATTCCAGGTGCCGCTGCCGGTATTCGTGAACGTAAAAGTCAGGATGTGGCTGGTTCCCAGCGAATCGTACATTTCGACGTTGGTGCTGAAAGACGGCGTAGAAGGCGTGGCGCTCGCATCGAGGTTCATGTTGACTTCCACGTTTTGCGTTGCCTGGGGAGGACTGGTTTGGCCAAGGTCGATCGAGAGAGGGCTCAATACGCCATTGTTGTTGATTACTCCGTTTGTGGCGCTGTAGCCCATGACGTTGGAACCATCCTGGGTCACCAGTTGGCCCTGCCCATTAAGGGTGAAGTCGCCGTCACGTGTGTAAAGCGTGACGCCGCCGCTTTCTACCTGGAAAAATCCGTCGCCATTAATCGCAACGTCGGTAGGCACGCCGGTATCCTGGACGCTTCCTTGGGTAAAGTCCGTGGTGGTCGAGTCCACCTGGGTTCCCAAGCCTACTTCGATGGGATCTCCCGCTCCGGTCGATCCGATTTGCTGGTAGAGCAGATCGCTGAATTCCGGCGTCGCCCCCTTATAGGCGACCGTATTCATGTTGGCCAGATTATTGGAAATCACCGAGAGTGCTTCATCATTGGCCTCAATACCCGAAACTGGAATTGAAAAAGATGGCATCGTTGCTCTCCTGAATTAATTTCCGAAAATGTCGTGTCGCGCCGGGCGATGTGCCCGGCACTTGCCGCCCTAAAGGGCGGCGCTGCCGCTCGATACTCTAAGATGAGCCGTCTGCGGTTTGAGCCACTCCGGATGCGCCTGGCGAATTTGAACCCGTGTTCCCCGAGCTGGACCGCCCGGTTGCGTCCTGCACGTAACCCTGAAGCGTGTTATTGATTTGAGTCACCTGGTCGAGGGTGACAAATTGGGCCAACTGCGTCACGAATGTCGTCGGATCTACCGGGTTTGTAGGAGCCTGGTATTTGAGCTGCGTGCTGAGGAGCGTCATAAAATCCTGTGTGGTAATTTCCTGCGGCTGAAGCCCGCTGGTACTATTTTGGCTTCCGGCCGTATTTTGAGAGTTTGTCGCAGCACTCGAAGTTGGAGATCCGGCGGAAGCCGGTTGAATCGATATCATGGTCTTGTCCTTTTCCTTTCTTGTTACGCTCGCACGCTCAGCCTTCCGCGCAATGCTTCGGGAGTCAAGTATTCACTGCTGGGTGCAGCGGTTTGAGGTGGAGCACCGGAATACCAGCTCCCCGGGTTATCCCTTGGCTGGCTAAAACCCTGAAATCCTCCGTCCCTTCCGGTGCCGGTCCCGCTGTTCATCGGGGCGCTGAGGACGGAAAGGTGTTCGACTCGCAGGTTCTGTTCGCTAAGCACTTGCTGAAGTGCCGGGAGTTCGTTTGTCAGTACAGTGTGCGCTTCGTGGTTGACCACGGCAATTGACGCTCCCACCTTGCCCCCGTCGAGGATCGCATGCAACTCCAGAGGGCCAAGGCTCTCCGTTTGCAACGAGACGTGCATCGCCGTTCGGCCTTGCGCTTGAAGAAGTGAAGCCGAGCTAACAGCGCCTGTGGCACCGAAGGGATTATCGGCCGCAGCCGTCATGGAGTTGCCCGCAACGTGAGATGCTTGAGGCTGCGCAGGTGCTGTGGAGCCGGCCGGGAGACCATTCGCAGGAGTAGCTTGCGCGACAGCAACTGGAGCCGCACTGGTCGATGTCGTCGCCGCCGAACCTAATGTGGATGCAAAACTTGCTGCCGTGGAGGAATTCCCGCTCCCGGAGCCGCCGGAATTATTGGATTGCCGGGCCGCGGGATTGGACTTGCTATCGCTCTTGGAATCGTCCGCCGAGCCGCCCCCGCCGGTTGCTGGGCCAGAGTTGCTGCCATTCTGGCCGGTCTGAGTTGTGGCATTGGAGCCGGCCGCATCTTTAGCAGGATTATGTGGGGCCGTTCCCGCCTCCGGCTTCGAGTGAACGAGGTTGGACGCCTCAACCGTGCTCGCAGATGCGCGCCCGGCAGCTAGGGGAGAGAGGGGTGCACCGTTCACCTTGGTATCGCCGCTCGCCGGAGTGGTTCCTGTGGAAAGGAAGCCTAGCTTCAGATCTTCCAGCGCAGCGAAGGCCTGCTGCGTCTTTTCATTACTGCGCTGAACGGCATCGGCAATACTTCCCGACGGAGAAAACCCCTGCGATTCCGCAGCGGGCACACTGGAGCCGCTGGTGGCCGGAGGCTCTGAAGCCTTATTTCCCTGTGTTTGAGTATTCCCGATGAGGTGCATCTCAGTATCCGGTAGAAGGCTCGTGCCCTGAGCCAAGGGGCTTTCGGCGTGGCCATTCACTTCCAGGAGAGCATTCGTTCCAAGATTGGCCTCCGCTTCAGCAGAAGTGCTGCCGCCCGCGGCCGATGAGTTCGTGCCGGAAGGCGTGCGCCGATTGCCATCGGATTTCGCAGAGTCGGCGCCGGCGGCCCCAGCTTGCGATCCGGCAACCGCGCCCTGGTCCGGCATCATTTGGGAAAGCCAGGAAAGTGACGCGATGCTACCGCTGACCGATGGGCGGCCGGATGCCTGCCCGCCAGCCATCATTAAATTTGCGCTTGCGGCCGCGATCAAAACAGCGGGAATTGCAAGCTTAAGAGGCTTTTCGGAGTCTGTCCCAGGAGACTTTGTTCTGCCGGGTCTTTTGTCCTTCCCAGTTGCGGAGGGTTCCAGCGGATTCCCGGCATTGCCGTTGTCCATTGCCCTGTCCAGCACGTTCTTGAACGCCGTCTCTCCGTCTGCCGGCGACGCTGTTTTCGCGACATTAGCCGCGGCCGGCAACGGGGCAATTTCAATCTGTATGGCGGAAGTATCCATCGCTTGTGGGGCGTTCGCCCAGGCTCCCCCTTGCATGCCTCACTCCACACCTCGCCCGGCGTATCGGCCGCACAGCAACCGCTTTATCTTCAATAACCTGATCAGGGATGCTCGATTTGAGGGGAGGGCGTAAGGAAGGCCAACCTCTGGGTCTTAGGCAATATTTGCCCGCGAGAGGAGGAAACAACTAACCGCGGGGAAGGATGGAACGGCGCTCGTTAAACAGGTCATCGATGCGCTGCTGCTCTCGGCGCGATTCAATCTGTTCGTAGACCTGCCATTCACGCTCGCGCAGGCTATCAAGTATTTTGCGTGTCTTTTGGGATTCGAGAAATGCATCTGTTTGCTTCCGCACCTGAAGCTCCATCGTTTTCATCTCTGCGATCAGTTCCCGAAGTCGGTTTGCGGAGTTCTGAAGCGAGGCGTTCCCAAGATGGAGTTCCACACCGCTGATGCCGCTGCGGAGTCTCTCTTGCAGTTCTTCGAAGCTCGTCTTTCTCTGTTCGCCGGTCTCTTCGTACTCGTTTCGCAATTGAGCCATAGTGGCATTCAGCAGAGCAAGCCGCATGCGTTCGCGTTTCTCGTACGTCAAGCGAAGCCGAAGAAGCGCGCGAAGTGAAAACTGGAACGGCATTCTCTACTCCGGAATGGCCAGGAGGTCCTGAACCGCTTGGTCAAAGCTGACGACGCTTTCCGTTTCCTGCCGCAAATAGCTGTTGAGGGAAGGCAGCACCGCCACAGCCCGGTCGAGGTTGGCATCCATTCCTTTTTGATACGCCCCAACCCGGATCAAATCCTCTGAGGCTGCATAGGAGGCGAGCAGTTTTCGGAGTCGCCGGGCTTTGTCGAGATGCTCGCGAGAACACACGGAGGTCATCAGGCGGCTGAGGCTATCCAGCACAGAAATCGGCGGAAAGTGGTTCTGCATGTTTAAGCGGCGATCCAGCACGATGTGACCGTCCAGCAGGGCTCGAACAGCGTCGATGAGCGCATCCTGCTGATCATCCCCCTCCATCAGCACCGTATAGAAGCCTGTAATGCTTCCGCGCTCAAAACGGCCAGCGCGCTCGATGAGCCGGGCAAGGAGAGTAAACACCGAAGGCGTATAACCACGGGAGGTAGGAGGCTCGCCGGCCGCCAGCCCGATTTCACGCTGCGCCATGGCAACTCGGGTGAGCGAGTCGACCACCAGCAGAACATTTTTGCCCTTCGAGCAGAAATACTCGGCGACGGAACAGGCCGCCAAGGCGGCACGAATGCGAAGGAGCGGCGGCTGGTCTGAGGTGGAAACCACCACCACCGACCGCCGCCGCCCTTCGGAGCCTAAAGCTTTCTCCAGGAATTCCCGCACTTCCCTGCCTCGCTCTCCTACCAGCGCGAGCACTGTGATGTCTGCAGAGCTGCCCCGCGCCATCATTCCAATGAGCGTGCTTTTTCCTACACCGCTGCCGCCGAAGATGCCTAAGCGCTGGCCGCGGCCGGCGGTGATGAGCCCATCGATCGCGCGCACACCACAGCCCATCGCCTCACGGATTGAGACGCGCTCGAGAGGTAGCCGCGGGGAAGCATTCAGCGGCCATCGCCGCTCGACCCGATAGCCCGGCCCTGAATCAATCGGCTGGCCTGCCCCATCAATAACCCGCCCGATCAGCTCATCCCCCACGCCAAGGCTCGGAAGCACACCCCAGGTTGTAATGCGGTCGCCGTAGCGAACTCCTTCCACTCTTTCAAGCACCATCGAGAGTACGGTAGGTCCGCGAAAACCCACCACCTCTCCATCATAAATGTGGCCCTTGCCATCCAGAATCTTGCAGCATTCGCCCACCGCACAAAACGGCCCCTCAGATTCAACAAGCTGGCCGGTCGCCCTGGTCACGCGACCCCACCAGCGCATCGTGGAACGATGTTCGAGATGGTTGAGGTAATTTTCGAGCAATCTGCCCCTCGCGGATCAATTCAAAATCGCAAATTCAAAATCATGAGGAGGGCGGGCGAAGCTCCCGGACGGAGTCGGCGGGGCGCTCGGAAAGAAGGTCCAGGAATCCCCGCTCAATCTCCACAAGCTGTGCTTCCAGGGAAACGTCGGTGGTTCCCATCTCGGTCACCACCACACACTCGAGACCGGCCAAAGATTCATCCGCCACAATCTCAACTGCAGGCTCCTTGGTTGGGGCCTGGCTTATCGCCGCACGCCAGTCTTCCAGTTGTTGTGCAGGAACCCGAAGCCTGATTGCCGTACCCGTGGAAATCTTTTCCAGCGCAGCTCGCACGCCGCCCACAAGCATCATCGGATCGACCTGTGCTTCACGATGCAAGACCCGTCGGGCAATTGCCAGGACAAGACGAACCACCTCGCCCTCTACGTTTTGATAGTAGGCCTCTCTTCCCCGAGCGAATTCCCGAAGCCCTGCTGCCATCGCGGCCCGCTCTCCCGCCAGGGCTTTTTCCATCTCCTCACGAGCACGCTTCGTCGCTTCTTCGAATCCCTTCTGCCACGCCTCCTGTTGAAGGGCTTCGATCTCTTCGGCCGTTAAACTCCTTACTACGGCCGGTAGGGGTTGCTCAACGACGGGCTCGCTCCCAGGCGCATGGGCCTTTTGCGAGAGGCCGTTTCGACCGCCATCAACGTTCGAAGCTTCAAGCCCCTGATACACAAAATCCCGCACCTCCCTGTTTTGGACTCCCACCGAAGTCAGCCGCCGCGCTCTAGACAACAAAGGCATCTTCCTCCTGGCTGCTCAGGCTGACTTTCCCGTCCGCTTCAAGCTGGCGAAGAACACTCACAACCTCCGCCTGCGCCTTCGCCACCTCCTTCATCCGCATCGGGCCAAGCGCCTCCATATCCTCCTTCAGCATTTCGGCCGCCCGCGAAGACATGCACTTCATGATGTGGCTTTTCAAATCTTCAGAAGCCCCTTTTAAGGCAATGGCCAGCGTCTTTTTATCGATAGGTCCAAGGCATTCACGGATCCCGCTCTCAGGAACCGTGAGGAGATCGTCAAATGTAAACAGCACGTCCCGGATGGCTACCGCGAGGGTGGGGTCTGTCTGCTCGACTGCCTCCAGAATCGATTTGCTTGAAGTGGGATCCATCTCGTTGAGTATTCCCGCAACGGCAGAAACCCCGCCATACGACATCCGGTTCTGCTGCCTTCCCGTTGACTGGAATTTTTTCTGCAGCACAATGAGAACTCTTTGCACGGTCTCTCCTGAAAGTTGACCCATCCGGGCGAGCCTCTCCATCACCGGCGCCCGGCTCGCTTCAGGGAGTAAGGCCAACAAAGAGGCGCCGATCTTTGCGCCCAACTGGGCCAGAATCAGCGCGACCGTCTGGGGCTGCTCATCTTCGATCAGCTTCACCAACTGGCGTGGATCAGATTTCGTCAGATCCGTGAGATCGAGGGGTTTCGTCTCCTGCCCGTGCAACACCTGGCTCAGCAGGCGTCGAGCCTCCAACTCGCCAAACGCCTTCTCAAGAAGCCTTTCAGCGTAACCGGCCCCTCCCAAGGCGAGATACTCGCGAGCGGACATCAATTTGTTAAATTCTTCCAGGATCTCTACGGAAGCTTCCTGAGAAACGAAATCAACGGCGGCAATCTCCTCCGTGATTCGCTGAACTTCCTTCGTGGGCAGCCTCCGAAGGAGGTCACTGGCCGGTTTATCCCCGAGTGTGATCAGAAGAATAGCTGCCTTCCGCAGTCCACTCATCCTGGGAGCATCTTCTTCAATCTCTGCCATGGCTCACCCCTGTTCCCTGTCTACCCGCCTTCTTTCAGCCAGTCCCCAATGACGTAGCTGGCCTCTGCAGGTGTTTTTGCAACCCTTGCTACCAGCGCTTCCTTCAGGGCCTTCACTTTTTGTCGTTGCTGGTTTCCTTCAGGCATGTCTCCCGCAGATGACATGGCAGCTAACTCACGCCCTGCCGTGCCGCTGAGCAGGTCCCTGGATTCTTCAAGCGCCGGCGCCGGTTCCGTTGCCTCCGGAAGAGGCCGCTGATGCGCGCCCGCGCCGACCTGCCTCATCAGCGGCTTGACGACGAACAGGAATAGCAGCAGACCCAGAAGGGCCAAGACAATATATCGGACAAGATAGCCATACTGGTTGAGGAAAGGTTGGATCCGCTTGAATCCCGAGATGGGTCCCGCAGGCTGCAAAGGAGTAATTTGGAAGGGAATATTCTCGACGGTCACCAGGTCTCCTCGCGCTGGATCCAGCCCCAGCACCGCCGCGGCAATCGCCTGAATCTGTTTCAGTTCGGCCGACGTGCGCGGCTGGCGGAGCTCCATCTTTTGCCCGCTCACCACCTTCGTCTCGGTGGCGTCGTCCACCAGAATGGCGGCGGAGATTTTCTGAATAGTTCCAGGCGGCCGCACCGAATGAACAACGGTCCGCCCAACCGCATAGGTTTTGCTATCACTGGTCTCATCGCCATCGTCATCGTCGGAGGCTGAATTGCTGTCCGAGCTCGAGGCGCCGGCGGCGCTTGAACTCTGCGCGCCGGCAGCGCTGCTGCTGTTTGAGCTGCTAGTCTGGTTTTGAGGAACATTGCTGGCCGCGCCCGGAATTCCGGAATCCTGGCTGCCGTCGCCGATATCGTCGCCCGTGACTTGGGAAGTGAGCACCACGGAGTCCTTGGGGTCATAAATTTCCTGCGTATTCTCGCTCGAGCCCGGATCGTATTCCACGGTCGCCCGCGCCACAAAATGATTAGCTCCCACAATCGGCGTCAGCGTCGCTGCAAGCTTTTGATTCAATGCCTGCTCGTACTCCGTTGCTCCCTCAGGCGAGCCTGGCTTCACGCCGCCATGCATCACGATAGGAACATTGCCGTCCGCATCCACGACCGTAACGTTTGCGGGCTGCAAAGTGTCGACGGCGCTTGCCACAAGGTAAGTAATCGCTTTCAGAGACCGCTCCGAGAGATGCCCATTGCGCAGCTTCACCAGCACGGAAGCCTTGGCTTGCCGCTCGCGGTCGGAAAAGAGCGATTCGTGAGGCATGACGAGATGCACACGTACCGCCTCGACGTCGTTCAGTTCCTGAATGGTCCGCTCGAGCTCCCCTTCCAGCGCTCGTTGGTAGTTCACCTTTTCCGCAAAGTCGCTCTCTCCCCAGTTGGGCTTGTCAAAAATTTCAAACCCAAGCCGGCCGGTTTGTGGAAGGCCTTCCGCCGCCATGTCCAGCCGTGCTTTATCGAGACGGCCGGCCGGAACACTCAAGCTCTTTCCGTCTGCCGACATTTGGGAAGGAATGCCTTTGTCAGCGAGCCGACGCGTGATGGTGCTTGCCTCGGTCGCGTCCAGCCCCGAGTAGAGAAGCACGTAGTCGCCCCGGCCCAGAAGCGAAACAAACAGCCACAGGCTGCCCGCCACCGCGATCATTGAAATCGTGATCAGGGCCTTCTGCCTGTCCGTGAGGCCGCGGACAAATGTTTTTCCCTGCCGCAACACTTGCGAAGTATCAAGAGGCATGAGTGATTCGTTAACTGGATACTGACAAAAAGTCGGGAACTACGTCATTCCGACCCGGAGCGAAGGCGACATGAGCGCCCGGCTCACCATGGAGACTTGGGCAGCACCCCGAAGCATGATAATTACCCCTCACCCGCCCTCCGGAGTTTACCCTGAGCAAAGCCGAAGGGTCGGGCACCCTCCCCTGGGAGAGGGTGGCGAGCGACGGGAGCCGGGTGAGGGGTCTCGCGCCGAAATTTCAGGGCAGCGATGGGAATGGCAGGCTGCAATCTCCTAAAACGACATGTTGTAAATATCCTGGTAAGCTTGAACGATCTTATTCCGCACCTCCATCGCCAGCTCGAACGAGAGGTTCGCCTTCTCAACCGCCACCAGCGTCGATTGGATGTCACCTCCCTTGCCAGTCGCAACCGCGGAGACCTTTTGATTGGCTTCATCCTGAATCTGTTGCGCCTGTTGAAGGGTCTGCTTCAGTGTGTCAACAAACTGAGGCTGGTTGTTACGAATCTGGTCGACTTGCTGCTGATTGAAAGCCGACGGATTAATGGGCGGAAGCCCTGCGGGAATGCCTGTCATCAGATTTTTGCTCCGGAGTGGTACGTGCTCAGCTTAGAATCGTGAGCGCCTGAGTAATCATGCCTTTCGTCGCCTCGACAGCATCCACATTGAGCTGGTAAGCACGCGCCGCCTCCAGCAGATCCACCAATTCCTCAGACGGATTGATGGCGGGGTAACTCACATATCCCTGCTTATTCGCATCCGGGTTGGAAGGATCATACCGCTCGATGGGAGGCGTAGAATCGGTCACCACCTTAGCGACGCGCACGCCTCGAACTGCAGAATCGGCGGCAGAATCGAAAGCCTGCCCAAACGAAGGCTGCGCCACGCGCGTGCTTTCAAACACCACCTCCTGCCGCTGGTAGGGAGAGCCGTTGGGCGTTCGCGTCGTCTCCGCATTGGCCAGGTTGCTGACGACCACTTCGGCGCGCTGGCGCTCGGCCAGCATGGCGGAGCCGCTAACATCCAGAAGATTGAAAAGGTTCATGGTTACTGTCCTCCGTTGGCGTTAATTGCCGTATCGATGAGCTGAAACTCTTGATGTAGAAGCGCGACGGCAGTACGAAACTGCAACTGCACCGCTGCCAGGATGATACTTTCACGGTCCAGGCTGACGTTATTGCCGTCTGGCCGCTCGATCAGGCCAGGTACCTGGTAAATCCGGGGCGGCAGAGATGCATCGCCAAAGCCCTGGAGAGCGCGCTGCAAGGCCTGCTGAAAATGGACGTCGATGGTCTGATAGCCTGGCGTGTCGATGTTTGCGATATTCCCCACAACCAGCTTCTCGCGAAAACCTGTGACATCGAGATAGTCCGTGATCTGCTGAATCGCAGGAGTATCCAGCCAGCTCATACCGCCTCCCTTCGCGGCAAGCCGTACTCGCGAATTTTGTTACGAATCGTCCTCAGACTCACACCCAGCATGGCGGCGGCCCGCGTCCGGTTGCCGCCCGTGGCTGCGAGCGTCTGGATCAGAAGCTCCTTTTCGGCTTCTTGAAGTGTCAGCCCGGCCTCCAAGCTCGTCGAGCGAGAAGATGCCGGCCTGAGTTCCAGTCCTTCGAGAGCGCTCGCATCAATCATGCTGCTGCGGGAGAGCGCAATGGCGCGGCGAACAAAATTCTCGAGCTCCCGCACGTTTCCGGGCCAGTCATAATCCTTCAGCCGGTCAACAAACTCCTGGGACAACAGGGTGGCCTCTCGCGACGCATCTCGCGCGTATTTCCTCGCGAAATATGCCGCAAGCGCAGGAATATCCTCGGGATGCTCGCGCAGCGGGGGAATCGCCAATGGGATCACATTCAGCCGGTAGTACAGGTCCAGGCGGAACTTGCCTTCCTGAGCAAGCGGGCGCAAGGCCCGGTTGGTGGTCGCAATAACCCGAACGTCGATGGGAACCGACCTGGTGTCACCCAGCCGGTCGACCTCGCGCTCCTGAAGCACCCGGAGCAGCTTCGGTTGCAGCGCCAGGGGCATGTCGCCGATTTCGTCGAGGAGTAGCGTTCCGTTATGCGCGAGTTCAAACTTGCCGGGCTTTGTGGCGCTCGCCCCGGTAAACGCTCCTTTCACGTGACCGAACAGCTCGCTTTCGAGCAACGTGTCCGGAAAAGCCGCGCAGTTAACCGCCACAAAGGGCCCCTTGTGGCGCGGGCTGGCTTCATGAATGAAGCGGGCCAGCACCTCTTTGCCGGTGCCACTCTCCGCTTCAATCAAAACATCGGCGCCCGATTCGGCGGCTTGCCGGGCGCGGTCGAGCGCGGTTCGAAAGCAGGGTGAATTTCCCACCAGCCGACTTTCTGAGGCTTGCGCTCCTTCTATTTTCTTTTCCTCCAGCACCTCCTGCGCCACCCGGCGCAGTTCTTCGAAGGTGACGGGTTTAATCAGATAGTCGCTGGCTCCGCCTTTTATCGCGGCGACGGCATCCTGAACATTCGCGAAGGCCGTGAGCAGTATGATTTTGGTTAAGGGCCCCAGGGTGCGAACGCCTTTCACCACGCCAAGCCCGTCACCATCCTGCATTCTCATGTCGGTAATCACCAGGGGGCATGGCTCGGCCTTGAACAACTCCAGGGCTTCGCCTTTTCCCGCCGCGGTGCGCACTCTCCAGCCCTGGCGGCGGAAGCTCGCTTCGAGCGCCGCGCGCATGGCCGCTTCATCATCCACCACGAGAACGCTACGCGTCATACCTGAGCCCCCAAAAGCGGCAAATAAAGTGAAAACGTCGTTCCTTTTCCCGGTTCGCTCTCGACGCTGATCTTTCCCTTGTGCTGCGCGATGACCCTTTTCGAAACCGCGAGACCAAGGCCGGGACTTCCCTTCACTGTGCTGAAACCGGGATTGAAGATCTGCCCCAACTGTTCGGGAGCAATGCCCACCCCTTCATCTTCGAAATCGATCCGGGCCATGGAACAACCATCCCGCCGCCCTTGCAGCGCTCGAATACTTAAACACTTGCCGGGAGGCATAGCACGGAACGCGTTGATCGTGAGGTTAAAAAATACCTGCTGGAGACGGTGCGCATCCGCAGGGACGAGGATTTCCTTCTCGAATGGAGTAAACCGGATGCCCATTCCCCGCTGGAGTGCCAGAGGTTCGAGAAACTCAACGGTCTGCATAAGCAGTTTCACAACGTTCAGCGGCACAAGTTGTGACGGAATTCTTGAATGAAAATGCAAAACGTTATTCACCGTTGCGGAAAGAGCGCGCAACCCCGCTTGCATGTGAACGATCCACTGAGACACGTCGGAATGGTGCGGGGTCGCATCTTTAATCAACCCGGCAAAAAGCTCCAGGCTGGCCAGCGGATTGCGAATCTCGTGAGCCAGAACGGCAGTCATTTCCGCCAGCGCCTGCATGCGCCGGGCAAACTCCCGCTCTTCCTGAAGGCGTTTCTGCTCAGTAACGTCCCGCAGGATGAAGACCCTCTCGCCGCGGCCGTGGATATGGGAACGCTGCGCGACGCAGGTGACCGCAATGAACTTCTCTCCGGCCTCGAGGGCCCACGTTTTCTCCGCGCCGTCGGGCTCCCCAGCGATTTGCCTGAGCAGGAAGCTGAAAGAATCGGGAAGCGGCGGGCCTGAGGGAAGTGTAGCCTCCGCCACGCCGCCCAGGAGGCGGGCAGCTTCCGGATTTGCGAAGCTTAAGCGAAAGCTGGAATCCACCACCAGGACACCGCATGGGAGCACTTCCAGAATGCCCGCGAGGTAGGCTCGCATTCGCCGATTCTCCACGAGGCTCTGAGCCAAATCCCGGTTTTTAATCTCAAGCTCGTGCCGTAGTCGGGCCACCTCGCCTTGCAATAAGGCGTAGGAACTTTCGAGCGAGCCAGCAACATGGGTAAAGGACTCAAAGGCTTGAGCTAGAGTGCTCGGATCCAGGGCGATGGCCTCGCCGGGGTGGGCGTGATCTTCTTGCCGGGGGGCAGGCGAGGTTGACATGGCGAGGATTCTAAAAAGCAAGAGTCATACCATTCGCGCCCTGCGGAGCTAAAATTTCTCTCATGCTCCTTCGGCAGACTGGTTGCCCGGAGGGCACTACCGTGAGGGGCCATAGGTGCAACTTACCGAAACGTTGCCGGAATCTACGACCCCTCCAGGGTCGTAGTTTGGAGCTTCTATATTTTTCAGGCCCGGCAGAAGAAAACCACATTGCGAGGGAGTAGAAACTAAAATTCCAGCCCTCTCCGCGAGGGCTGATCTTTACCCATGTCTTCGGCTGGACACGGGGGGTGAACTCAAAGTCGTTGTTCCGCAGCGGATTGTGGACGGCTTTGTATCAGGGCACGGCTTCAGCCGTGCCGGAACAGGCGCGCTTTAGGACGGGGCTTTGAGCCCGTGAATCTTTACTCGCAGCGGCTAAAGCCGCTATTTTGGTCGCGCTCCATCGGCACGGCTGAAGCCGTGCCCTGATACACCCCCCGGTGTCCAGCAGAAAGCGCAGAGTTTCGCTGCTCAGAAATTCTGCGGCATTTCGTTCGGGCATAAACAAAAGCCGCGGAGTTAAAGGACAACTCCGCGCTTGTCACGACCCATGATTGGCAGCCAAAAGGCTGTGGGCGCTCAGGATCTGGCTCCGAGATTTTTCAGCAATCTGCTAAAATGAGAATTGTGCAGAAAGTCTGTCTGAACGCAAATGACATAGAATTCGCAGCAATCAATCGATGGCTGTCCGCGCTCGGCATCCGCACGCTTACAGAATGGGATATTTTAGTCTTCTTACATCGACATGGGTTTACCCTGCTTAACCCCGAACAGGTCACGTCATTCCTAGGGCACAAAACCGATGAGATTGCTGCTGCTTTGGCACGTCTCAAGGAATTGGGACTGATCGGACTGCCACAGGGTTGGGGCGGGACGCTCTCCATTAGCGGTCTCGTTCCGCAGGAATGCGACAAAAAACGTTCATTCACTCATTTGATGAGGGCCGCAGACAGCCGGACTGTCCGTCTGGCCATTCTGAGCCATGTGAAGGAGCGAGCGAAGGCGCGAAATAGGCCAACGCGGCACAAGTTCCCCATTGTGGCATTCGGCGGTTCCGCAGGCGCACAGGCTGTGCTGAAAGAAATTGTGGAGCATTTTCCTTCGCGTACCGATATGGCTTTCGTTGTGGTTCAACACCTCGCTCCCCAGCAAGAGAGCTTCCTCGCAAACATTTTATCGAGGAAAACATCCATGCTGGTGCGGCAAGTTGAGGATTCGATGCGTATTGAGCCCAAGAGAATATTCGTCATACCGCCCAACACGAACCTTACCATTGAGGATGAAGTACTGCATCTTGCGCCGCGAACTGTAGATCGACTGGGCCAACACAGATCTATTGACCTTTTTTTTACGTCCTTGGCCTTAGACCGGGCCTCTGGTGCGATCTCTGTCGTATTATCAGGCATGAATAACGACGGCATGATGGGCACGGCCGCGATTAAGAAGGCTGGCGGCACAACGATGGCACAGCAACTCGATACCGCTGAGTGCGCGGAGATGCCGCGCGCAGCTATCGAAGACGGCTGGGTTGATTTTGTGGAGACCCCGCTGGGCATTGCGCAATGGCTCGAACGGATTTCGCAAGGAGAGTTAAATCCGGTTAAGGGTGGCCTAAGGGTCCCATCTGGCTGAGGGCTGTGTAGTCAGCGGTGAGATGGAGAGTTACCTGGCGGTTGTCGGACTCGACCTGCAAACTCTGGAACGGATTCGGTGTGTTGGGATTCGTGGAATGCCAAGCCATCTGCTGGAGCAACTTGAGTCCCTGAAAAAGCTGCAGCACAGAGGAAGCCGCGTTGGTGGAATTACACTCCAATTTCAGGCTCAGCGTGACGTCATCGCCTGCCTCAATGTTATAAGTAACCGCTTCAACGTTCTTAAAGGCGCTGGCCCAATTCATTTGCAGATTTTTCTCTCCAGGCATCCAGGCGCCAAGCCACTTGGCCGCGGCGGGGCCTACAGCGACGCCCCAAATCGGGGCGCCGGATGCATCCGACTGTGCGGTAAGTAAGGAGTGCGAAAATTGAGCATTTTGAGTGAGGTTGGGCGACTTCCCGGCGCGAGCCGCAAGAATTCGATCCAGGTAGAGAGCGGGGCCAAAAAGGCCGGTGGTATCATCCAACACGGCGACGCAAGTCGCCTGCGGGTCCGGCGAAATACAAAAAGCTTTGGTCCCTTGAATTACCTGTGACCTCATATGAGCGGTCTCGGCCGATTGGGCGACCATCGCTGGATCAAACTGCCCCTCGGCAATGCCGCCGTATTGCGACTTCCCATTGTTTGCCCGCCACGCAAGTACGATTGCGCTGAGGTCGCTCTCGTGGATTCCGAGCCGCCCCAGAGAAGTCTCAAGCGCCTGCAGGTTCGTTCCAAGATAGCGCGCGCGCAGGGAGCTATAGTTAGGCAGGGAGCGGAGAGAACTCAGATTGGCGTATTCAAGAGCCGTCGTTTCGCTGGGCAACCAGGAAAGCGCTTGATTTACAATGCCCTGGGCGTGAAGCATCTGTCCGCTGGCTGAGAGGGCCAGAATTAATGCTATCCGGATCGCCGCTTTATTCAGGAATTTCATTCTTGCTTCTCTCGCAGCCTTCTTCCCTCAGCTGGCCACTCAGCCGGGTAGCGCAGAGTTTCGCTGCTCAGAAACTCTGCGGCATTTCGTTTCGGGCATAAATAAAAGCCGCGGAGATAAAGGACAACTCCGCGCTACGCTTTGCCATGCCCCAGATTGGTAATCGAAGCCTGTGAAGGCTCAGGATCATTCCAACGCATTTCAGCAACCTACTAACCTAAAAGCCCCACCCCTTTAGCCCACGAATTGTAGCCGAAACCCCGCCTAGTGAGAAAATGGGGCGATTTTTCGGATCGTATTCGAGCTTTTGCACTCAGGCGAATCCCTCTCACGTTACCGACAGGTCTACGGTGGTTATCACCGTAACGGCGCTATTCGAGGACAGAGTGCCGGTTATTACGATGATGTAATTGCCCGTTGGGGTTGGCGAGGTTGTCGATACGGAACGGCAGCTTGCCAGTGTAACTGCCAACAGAAGCAGGACGCCAAAAATGGCGATGCGGGAAGCCAGAACTCCCCCACGCCGCTTGTGGCGGATGAGCAGCGTCAATGTGAAAATCAGCCAAAGCACGCCTAAAATCAGCCACCAACCGGGCGGCCGTGTGTGGCCCGACCAGAAGGGCCACAGCGATGACGTTTGCGTGGTGATGACGGTAAGCGTGACCGAGCTTGGTGAAGATCCATTGGGTGTGACCGTAGCTGGAGAGAAGGAACAAGTGGCGCCCGCAGGCAGGCCCGCGGTGCAGCTTAGGTTCACGGCCTTATTAAACCCAAAAGAAGGCGTCACAACCAGGGTGTAGCGGGCCGACGCCCCCGGCACGATGGTATTGAGGGGAGTCGGCGCGGTAAGCGTAAACGTTTCAAGCTGAGCTCGTAACTGTGTTGTGGACGCTTGCGTCCCACTTGTTCCTGCCACAGTGAAATTGTAGGGGTTCGCAGTGGAGGCGGATAGGCCGCTCAAGGTGAGGGTACTGGTCTGGCCCCCGAAGATCGAAGCCGGGCTGAACGAGCAGGTTGCTCCGGAAGAACATGAAAGCGTAATGCTTCCTGTAAAACCGCTTGCGGCCGAAGCGGACACCGTATAGGTGGTGGACGTGCTGCCAATAAGGGCTGTCACCACCGGATTGGGAGACGAAATGGAAAACAGCGCTGTTCCGGTGCCCGTGAGAGACACCGTTTGCGGGCTGCCGGTGGCATTATCGCTGATGCTTAAACCTCCGGTGCGGCTGCCGCTCGCCGTCGGAGAAAAGAAGACGCTGATCGAGCAGCTCTGACCGGAGTTCAGAACGTCGCCAACCGCGCCGCAGGTGTTGGTCTGCGTAAAATCTCCACTCACGGCGATGCCAGTGATGTTTAGGGTGGCGCTGCCGCTGTTGCTCACCGTCACCACTTGCGGCGCGCTCACCGAACCCACCGCCTGATTTGAAAACGTCAGGCTCGTAGGGGCCACATTCACTGATGTTGCCTGCGTCACGCCCGTGCCAGTGAGCGTGATTTTTTGGGGGCTTTCCGCGGCATTATCGGTTAAGGAGATTTCCTCTGTCTCAGCCCCAACGGCAGCCGGCGTGAAGGTGACGTTGAGAGTACAGGTGCCACCGTTCGCTGCCACCGTGCCGACGCAGTTATCCGTCTCGGCAAAGTTGGTTCCACTTACGGAGATGGCGGTAATGTTGAGTGCGGCAGTGCCCGCATTAATCAGGGTAACGGTCTGGGCTGAGCTTCTGACGCTGACCGTCTCATTTCCGAAATTGACCTTGGCGGGCGCCAGACCTACCGCCGGATCGTTCGCGGGCGCGATTTCTGCCACGAACGCATTTCCTGCCACTCCGCCCACTGTTCCCTGGTAAGC
>JBOGJS010000330.1:0-27853 GCA_050745365.1 Terriglobia bacterium | reverse complement strand
CTCTCAGTGTCTCCCCGAAGCGTTCCATCTTGCCGGCGCTCGAAAGCGCAACCACCACGCGCTCGCCACGCGCTCGCCGGGCGCTTAGATCTTCCACCCAGGCTTTGACCGCCCCGTGAAATTTTGGCGGTGGCTGCGAGGGCAAGGTTAAGTGGCCAACTCGCGACTCAGCGAGAGTGCGGGCCGCTTCAAACCCGTCAGGCGGCGAGTCAGAATCTTCCACCTCCAGCTCTTTGAGCGAAAGCTGCGCCACCGGCGCTAGGGCGCTTCGGAATTCCTGATCGCTCAGCAGAAGATCCTGGGGACGAGGGGGCGTGGGTGTGGCATCGCGCGACTCGTCAAAGGCCGACTCCCAGGCCTCTCGCAGAAGTTTGATCTGCCGCTCGATTTCCGGCGCTTCATCCCACACGACGACCGGATCTCCGCAAACTTCAAAGAGGTTCGAAGAATGAGGCTCAGCAAGCGAGGCAAAGAATTCCCAGCCAGGAAAAGCGTTCGAATACTGTGGTGCTGGTGTTGGGTCGCGCGCGGTGGGCCCCGCCAGGTTGGAGCGCAACGCAAACTGCCGCGCAAGAGCCTCAAAGAAGGCGCGTGACCGGTGATGCTCGGAAAGGGGAAGGAGCCATGCCGAGGAGACAATGCCGCGAGAGCGTTGCGTGGCGGGATCAAATTCGCGCAGCGATTCGACTTGATCGCCGAAAAACTCAATACGGAACGGCCATTCCGCCTCTGGCGGATAGACATCGGCAATGCCGCCGCGGACCGAATACGAACCGGGCGCATCCACCGGCTCCTGAGCTTCATAGCCGACGCCAGCCAAATGCTCCACAAGATCGCCGGGATTGATTTCGTCGCCGGTCTTAATCTCAAGGGCGAGCGAGCGGTAATAGACTGCCTCACGAAGCCGTCCCACGGCAGCCGCGGCGGGAACGAAAACGATGCGTGCCCCGCGCTGCGCGATCCTCCACAAAGCGACCGCGCGCCGCTCAGAAATTTCCGCGTGGGGAGATCGGCCGTCATAAGGCGTCCGGTCAAAAGGAGGCAGTACGGTGACTTTGTTTCCCTCGCCCGGCTCGATCCAGTCGAGCAGCGTTGCTGTTGCCGAGCGCAGCATCTCGGCTTGCTCTCTTTGCGGACTGAGCACACAAAAAGGCTTCTGAATTCGATGGGCCAATCCCGCCAGCACCACGGCCTTTGCCGTGCGCGTGAGTCTTGCGATTTCCGGGGGACGATGAGCGGTCTGATGAGAGAATGCCTTTAAAACATTCTGGAAGGCAGGATGCTCAAAAACTGGCTGGAGAAGTAATTCCGTGGCTTGCATCGAATCCTGATGCGCGAGAAGTCGCACGTCTGACGGACCCGAGGGTGACGAAGAATCTCCGTATTTGCTTGGTTTTCGAATACCGGGATTCTTCGCGGCACTCAGAACGACAGCCTGAGGGACTTTCTCACGACCCTAAGCACTTACTCCGGAGCGCCGCCTCGATGAGTGCGGAAGTAGAGAAACCTTCGGTCAGCAGCACGGAAACCACTCTTCCCCCCGCCGCCTCTACTTCCGCCCGGCCAACAATCTTGTCCGGTGCCCAATCGGCGCCCTTCGCAAGCACATCTGGAAGCATCCTGGCAATGACTTCGCGTGGAGTCAGTTGATCGAAGATGGTGACGCAATCTACCGCGGCAAGAGCTGATAGAATCTCCGCCCTTTCGCCCTCGGGAAAAATCGGACGTTCGGGTCCTTTCTGGACGCGAACGCTTCCGTCGCTATTGATGGCCACGACGAGACGGTCTCCCAGCCTGCGAGCCCTGGCCAGATAACGCGTGTGCCCTGGATGGAGAAGATCAAAACAGCCATTGGTGAATACCACCTTTTGGCCTTGCCGCTTCCACTCCGCCACTCTCGCGATCGCTTGATCCAGCGGCAGAACTTTCTCGCTTACCCGCTCAAACGGCACGAAACGCAACTCCAAAGCTTCATTGTAGCATGTGAAAAAAAGCCGCCAATCGATGTGGGTGGGCGGCATGAGAAATGAGTTTCAGGTATCTCGTGGTGATGATAGTCTTGGAGCATAAGGAATAATCAGCTCTCTGAAAGGGAGGCCATCATGGTGAAAAGATATCTGTTCATTCTTTGTCTTTGTGTGATGTCATGCGGTGTCGCGCTGGCCAGGGAGACGGCCCAAAACCAGTTGGCGAAAGCGAATGGAGTGCTCACTGCAATCATGCAGTCGCCGGACAAGGGGATTCCCGGAAACCTGCTAAACAAAGCCGTGTGCGTGGGAATCGTTCCTTCCCAGATCAAGTTTGCGTTCGGCTTCGGCGGTAGTTACGGGCGTGGTGTTCTTGTTTGTCGGCGAGGCGGGAACGGCCCCTGGGGCGCGCCTTCTTTGTTCACGATGGGCGGCGGCAGCTTCGGTTTCCAGATCGGCGGCAAGGCCACGGACATCGTGTTCATCGTAATGAATCCGGACGGCGCCAAGAAATTGCTCCAGAGCAAGGTCACGCTAGGAGCGGATGCGTCTGTGGCTGGCGGGCCGGTGGGGCGTACCGCGACCGCCGAAACCGACGCGCAGATGCACGCGGAAATTCTCAGCTATTCACGCTCGCGCGGGCTGTTTGGCGGCCTCGCTCTTAATGGAGCCGTGCTCAAGCAGGATAATGGCAGCAATGAGAAACTTTATGGCCGAAAGGTAAGCCCGAAGGCTATTTTAATCGAAGGTAGCGTTGCCGCCCCCGAGGCCGGGCGGGCGCTCGACCGGACGTTGACTAAATATTCTCCCCACGGCGGCACACCTTTCTCGGCCTGATGCGGCAGGATGCTTCGTTTCAGCTAACGCGTAATTATTAGCTAAGACTGAGGAGTAGGTGCGCCAGCTTTTGAGGGTCGTGTCTTGCCACGTGATCCTCGGCGAGAAGATTTGCGAGAACGGGCTTTATTCCCATCGCGTTGATCTCGTCAACATCATTGACTACGGGCTCGGCGCGCTGCGCCGCATATCTTTTTTTCATGGCGGCAGGAAATGCGCCGGAATTGAGGACGGCGCTATTAAAAATTTTGTGACCCGCGTGTTCGACTAAAGCGCGCAGGTGATCAGCAGCGGTATAGCGCCGCGTCTCTCCGGGCTGGGTCATTAGATTCCCGATGTAGAGCCGCAGCGCTCGGGCCCGCGCCATTTGCTCCGCGATACCTTCGACCAGAAGGTTGGGAATCAGAGACGTGTAAAGAGAGCCCGGTCCGACGGTAATTAAATCAGCGGCGGCAATAGCTGCTAATGTTTCCGGAAGCGGCTTCGAACGGCGGGGAACCACGAAGAGTCGCTCGACGGGCACGCTCGTCTTCGTGATCCGTGATTCACCGTACAGCATGCGGCCGTCCTTCAAGAGCGCTTTCAGGTGAACGTCGGCCAGAGTCGAGGGGAATATCTCACCTCGAATAGCCAGAATCTCGCTCGAGACGCGCACTGCTTTGGCAAAATCCTTTGTCACATGCGTCAAGGCGGCCAGGAACAGATTTCCGAAGCTGTGCCCTCGAAGTCCCACGCCGGATTTGAACCGATAATCAAACAGCTTTGCAAAGAGAGTCTCATCCTCCGCAAGCGCAACCAGGCAGTTGCGGATGTCGCCAGGCGGAAGGATCCGGAAATCCCTTCGCAGCCGGCCCGAGCTTCCCCCCTCGTCTGTTACTGTGACAATCGCCGTGAGCGAGTGGATGGCCGGCTGCGACTGTGGCCGGCGCGAAGGTCCAGCCCAATGGCGCTTCAGGCCACGTAGAACGGTCGAGAGGCCTGTGCCGCCGCCGATCGCTACCACGTTCATCTTTTCACCGGAACATCATGCTGGGACGGAGCGAAGAGTGGAGAGGTAGCTTAGGAACCGGACTGCGCGGCCAGACTTCCTTCCACATTGAGTAGTGCCAAGAAGCGGGGATCCGAAGAGAGCGATTGGAAATCTTCATCCTGGCGAGCCTGGAACCGATTCTGCGGCCTTAGGTCAATTGCAGTCTTCAAGTGCTCGAGCGCTGCGGCGATACTGCCCTGGAGTGCGTAGGCCGCTGCCAGCGTGTATTCGACTTCCTCGTGTCCAGGAAGCAGCTTGCAAGCCCTCGTCAGATATTCGATAGCTCGTTCCGCCTTGCGCGCGTTCAGTTCGGCGACGCCCGCAACGTAAAATTCCTCTCCGGTTTTCAATCCCTTCGAGTCTCGCTGCAGCTTATGCTCGCAAAGCCGCAAATAGACTCGCGCCCGGTCTGCGATATCCGGAGGACCCGCGCTTGAGAGCTTCGCCAGGATTTCCCTCGCCTTCTCATAGTTCTGTTTCTGTAAAGATTTTACCGCCGCTTCGAAATTCTTGACCGCCGCTGCGTACTGTGACTCGCTCTCGTTCTTCAGTGATATATCCTCATGATGCATTGCACTGAACCCCCGCGGCACAAATCTCTCTTCGGAGAAGAAAATTCCGCTCGTCGTCTTCGCACCTTGCGAAAAAAACAACGACAGCGCCCGTCTTAAGTTCTCTCAACTGGCCCGCTATCAGGAGGTTGCGCCCAGATCATGCCTGTCTAACTGAAAGAAAGGGCAGTATAGCATAGTCTTAGGCGCGAGAAAGTCGAGTAAACTATGGATATGGAGTGCTGTTCGGCGCCATTCAGGTTGCGATCAATTTAAGCCGCCCACATCGAAGGCGGCCAGGTGTGCTACCACAACCGGTGTTGAACTACGGAGAAGAGCGAATGCCGGAACTCATTGACGTACTTGTTATCGGCGCGGGACCCACGGGACTTGCCTGCGGGATTGAGGCCCAGCGCGCCGGCCTGAAGCTGCTGATTCTTGAAAAAGGCTGCCTGGTGAACTCTCTGTTCAATTATCCTCCGGGCATGACGTTTTTCACCAGCCGCGAGCGATTGGAGATTGGCGATATTCCGTTGCCCAGCCTCAATGTAAAGCCAGCTCGCGCTGAAGCTCTGGAATATTACCTGCGGGTCACCGAGCGCTATCAGCTTCCCATCCGCTATCAAGAACGCGTCGTTTCTGTTGAACGGCAGGACGGCCGGTTTGCGGTGCTCACGGAGGGGCGTTGGGAGCGACGCCAGGCATGGCAGGCGAGGTCCGTTATTCTGGCCACGGGCTATTACGACTTGCCGAACGTTCTCGGAGTTCCCGGCGAAGACCTGCCCCATGTCTCACATTACTATGCCGACGCCCACGCTTTCTTTCACCGGAAGGTTGCGGTGATTGGAGCCGCCAATTCCGCGGCAGTTGCCGCGCTCGATCTTTTCCGCCATCAGGCGGAGGTCACCCTCATTCATCGCGGTCACGAACTGAGCCGTCACCTTAAATACTGGATCAAGCCGGATCTGCAAAACCGTATCAAGGAGAAGTCGATTCGTGCGCTTTTCGATTCCCAGGTTCGGCAGATCGCAAAAGATCATGTATGCATTGAGCAGAGCGGCGGCCCGCCGTTCCATCTGGAGACTGATTTTGTGTTTGCATTGACGGGTTACCACCCGGACTTTGATTTTATCCGGAGCATCGGTGTTGAGTTAGATGATGCAACCTTGCGGCCCCGCTGCGATCCGAATACGCTGGAAACGAATGTGCCTCGTCTGTATTTGGCCGGCGTCATCATTGCCGGACGCAACACCAATGAAATCTTTATTGAGAACGGGCGGTTTCACGGCAAGCAGATTGTCGACGACGTAAAGAAGAAGCTCAGAGCGGGCTCGTAGCCATATTTCGGGGTGGCGTGAAGCGGCATGACCCATTCGTCTGAACGACGGGCTGGAAGAACCTTTTACCACCAGCGTCGGCGTTTACCTGCAATTCGCGCAAATGAATGGGGCTGAGACGGCTGAGGAGGGAGTGGATTTGGATTCGGCGGCCGAAGTAGAAAGAACGAAGGTGAGCGCCGTCCCGGGATGCAGCACGATGTTTTTATGGTGTTTGGCGATCAGGTCAATAACCCCTGCCAGCGCGCCGATCCCGGCGCCGTAAAGCGCTCCTTGCCCGCCCGCTGCCATTGCACCGACGCCGGCACCCGCCGCGGTTGCGATCCCGGTGTCTTCAGCGCCCTTCTTTGCGTCCTTCCCCGCGCCTTCAAGCGTGCCCTCGTTACCCTTCACCTTGGCTCCGTTTCCCGAATTTGCGCTCGCAAGTTGCGCCGCAAACGTAAACTGCTTGCCGTCCGTCGTGGTGATCGTATCGGCGACGAGGCGCATCTCTGCTTTTCCGTGGATCCGGCCCGGAGGTTTCACAAACGTAATATGGCCGCGGAGCATGCTGCCAGGAGCAATCACCTGCTCGCCATGAGCAAAAACAGGGTCTTCAACTTGGGCCGTGAAAGGATCACCTTGCTGATTGGCTGACGTGCTGATGGTGGAGGTTAGCTCCACATCAATGCTCGTCCCCGCAGGGAGGACCACTTGCGTGCTGCCCGCAGCGGCAAGAAGTACTGGCATCGCAAGCGCCACCAGGAGTGCTATGGTTAGTTGCAGGCCCTTCATCCTTTTCTTGTTCTTGTCCATTGGCGCGCGCTGAAGTTCGGAGAATCCCGACACCTGCTCAATTCGCTGCGACGGGCCCTTTCTCCGCCATGGTGGTACGATCCACAATAAACGTGAGCATGCTGCCCTGAACCAGGACGATGTGCCTTTCATGCTTAAACAGGCTGTAAACCAGGGCCGTGCCGGCGCCAATCCCCGCGCCGTACATGATGTCTGTCCCGATGCCCGAGCCGCCCGGGGGGCAATAACCGTACCACTCGCATTCCATCTCCTTGCCCATGCCGATGCTGGCGCCCACGCCCGCTCCCATGCCGCCGACAATCGCCGCCGCTTCCGCCGCTTTCTTCTTGCTCTTGCCGCACCCCGTGATCGTGCCTTCTTCATCCGCTTTTGTTTTGCCAGTGCTTGCGGTATGAGCACAGACGCCGCCCTGAGCCTCTTCCAGTGTCCCGTCCAACGGATAAACCGCGCCATTGGGCGTCGTGATGTTGTCAATCACAAGGCGCATCTGGGCTTTTCCCGCAAACCGCCCTGAGGGTTTCAGAAAGGCGATATGGCCGGTCACTGTGCTGTACTTGGGGAGAACTTCCCTTCCACTCACGTAAACCGGCTCACTGATCTCTCCAGTGAATTTATCTCCCGTTTTGTTCGTCTTATCCGTGAGGGTGGTGTCAAGCTGGACGCGAAGTGTGGTCCCGGCGGGTACCGCGGCGTGCGTTGTTGCCTGCGCCGACGCCGGGGCGGAAGGGGTCTGAGCGAGAGTAGCCTGGGTTGCCAGCCCCGCACTTGCAAGCAGGAGTACTGTAAAAACGGCGGTGAATGCTGCGAACGCTACTTTCATGTTCGCGGGCCTCCTTTTCTCAGGTCGTCTGCACTCCCAAGACGTATGGCTTGGTCCCATTGGCGGTGCAGTGAGCCTGCTTCTCTCCCACTGCGGGAAACGCATGTGTGAAGTATACCCCGGCTTCTCGGCAGGAACAAGGAACACCATCCCCATCTCAGAATATCTCTTCACCTTCTTCTTGTTCAGATTCGTAAGGTTAACCGCCAGTTGCCTCCAAAAAGCTGAAGAAAGCCTCGTACCTCGAGAGCGTGCTCCAGGATATTCCCTGACGCAAGCGGGCTATCGCCTCTCTCCCCCCGATACGGTTGGTTCCAGACGCTTTGCGCGGCGCGTTCGTGCCCTCTAGATAGCCTGCCAATGGATGCGGAGAAACCCATTTGGGTGCAAAATTATCACCATTCGCTGGCTATCATTTTGCTTTCCAAGATTAAGAGTCAAATAATGCCACTGTATCGCAAGGTGGATTTAGATGGCTTCCTGCGTTTGTATGATATTGCAGCAGCGGATTTCTCAAGCTCCATATTAAAGAAAACGAGGTGAGATATGAGCACTATGCCTTTCACACCGTCCCCAAAAGTTGACGGATTCGTCCAAATCGGAGCCAAGGAGGAGATCATCCGGCGGCGACTGGAAGAGGCGCGGCACCAGTTGGAAAAAGAAGCGGGCATTGCAACCGGCCCCACCGAGCCCTTTCGCCGCCCGCTGGAGAATCTGTTCGTCCGCTCTCAAAGGGATAAGACAACCATCCTTTTTGGGGGCCTTACCTGGAAACACGAGAAACTAGTTCATGGAGCGCTTGAAAGCCTCGGCTACAGGTGCGAAGCGCTGCCAACCCCCAACAAAAAAGCTTTCCAACTGGGGAAGGAGTATGGCAATAACGGGCAGTGTAACCCCACTTATTTCACCGTCGGCAACCTTGTCGAGTACGTCCAGGGGCTTGAAGAAAAAGGGCTGACGAAGCAGGAGATCATCGACCGGTACGTGTTCTTCACGGCGGGTGCCTGCGGCCCGTGCCGGTTTGGGATGTATGAGGCCGAATACCGTCTGGCGCTCCGGAACTCTGGTTTTGACGGCTTCCGCGTCCTGCTCTTCCAGCAGGGCGGCGGATTGAACCAAGCCGAGGCTGCGGCAGGCCTCGAAATGGATATGGATTTCTTCCTGGGGATCCTTAATGCGCTCAATATAGGCGACGTGGTGAACGATGTGGCCTATCAAATCCGACCCTATGAAATGAACCCAGGTGAAACGGACCGCGTGCTCGATGAGTGCATGGACCTGCTCCAGGAAGTGATGCGGCGCAAGCAGCCTTACACACTTGAAGGCAAACTGGGCGCGTGGCTGAAAAAGACGCCGGTAGCCAAGACCGCGCAATTTGCCGGTAAATTCCTCAACCAACTCTACGGCGACGATTACACGGCAGCGCTCAGAGAAGTCTGCGAACGTTTCAATGCTATCCCGGTGGACCGCACGCGCGTCAAGCCGCTGGTCAAAATTACCGGTGAATTCTGGGCGCAGACGACGGAAGGCGATGGCAATTTTAACATGTTCCGCTTCCTTGAAAAGGAAGGCGCGCAGGTGCTTGTGGAGCCGATTGGTACATGGATCATGTACATGATCCATCAGGCGAAGCAGAAGATCAAGGATGAAGGCGGCCTTGACCTCATCACGAACCGCGTGCCCAAGTGGAACCTGGGCCGAGTATTCAGCAGCCGGCTCGAAACGAAGCAGAAGCTGGCGAAGCTCTCATTTGCTGAATCCGTGTTCAAGCGGGAATATCACAAGCTCGTAGATGCCCTGGGGGGCATCGCGCATCATTTGACGGACCAATACGAAATGCAGCGCCTGGGCCACCCGTTTTACAACTCGCGCGCGGGCGGGGGCGAAGGCCATTTGGAAGTGGCGAAGAACATCTATTATTCGAATAAAGATCTCTGTCACATGGTGCTGAGCCTGAAACCCTTCGGCTGCATGCCTTCCACGCAGTCGGATGGCGCGCAGTCCGCCGTGGTAACCCAGTACAGGGACATGATCTTCCTGCCCATCGAGACTTCCGGTGAAGGCGATGTGAATGCTCACAGCCGTGTGCAGATGGCGCTGGGCGAAGCCAAGGCGCGGGCGAAGAACGAGATGAAGTCCGTGCTTGCGGAAACCGGGGTGAGCCTTGAGGACGTCCAGGAGTTTGTTCAGGACCATCCTGAGCTGCAGCGGCCCATGTACAAGTTCGGCCACCGCAAAGGCGTGGTGGGCGTGGCAGCCAACTTCGTGCTTCACGCTGCGGAGCAGGCGAAGGCGGAAATCCGAGATACCGTGTCCGTAGGGGTGGCTACGGCGTAGGGGACCGAGCCATGTGGGGAAAAGCCAAACCCATCCCGGACGGCTTCAACACCATCACTCCCAGTCTGGTCGTGAAAGACGCAACGCGCGCCATCGATTTTTACAAAGTGGCGTTTGGCGCGGAACCGATGAGCATCCACAGCACGGAAGATGGAAAGGTGATGAATGCAATGCTCAGGGTGGGAGATTCGATGCTGATGCTTTCTGACGAGTTCCCCGGCTCCGGCTTTCAGTCGCCTGAGAGCGCAGACAGCAGAAATGTAATCCTTCATCTTTACGTCGAGAACGCCGACGAAACCTTTAACCGCGCGATTTCCGCTGGTGCTACCGCTACCCTCCCCATGGCAGATGCTTTCTGGGGTGACCGCTACGGCCAATTCCAGGATCCTTTCGGTCACAGTTGGTCTGTCGCGACGCACAAAGAGGACCTTTCCGAAAAGGACATCGCGAAGCGCGGCAAAGAAGCCTTTGCGGAAATGGCAAAAAAGGCTCGGCAAGGGTGAATCCAAAAATTGCGCAGACAGGTAGCGGTAGCGCGGGGTTTCCCGCGTTTGGAGATCCTGTGGCTGGCCTTTTTCAGAAGAGAATAGAGCGGCACAGTAAGACGGCGTTTGTGGCATGGCAAAAAAGGCGAAAGCTCAGGGCAGTTCAATATAGTTGCTGTCGGAAGCGAGGATTATGAATATTCCTAGCCCTAAAAACCTGATGGTTGGCCTCGATGTTGGCTCAACAACGGTGAAATCGGTTGTCGTCGACCGCGAAAGCCAGAAAATCCTCTGGAGCGATTACCAGCGCCACGACACCAAACAGCCCGAAAAATGTCTGGAATTCCTAAAGCGCATGGAAGTCGATACCGGCATCAAGGCTGGCGAGACGCGCATCTTTGTCACCGGCTCCGGCGGCGGGGGCATTGCGACGCGCATTGGCGCAAAATTTGTGCAGGAAGTGAACGCAGTATCGCTGGCGGTTGAGCACCTTTACCCCGAGTGCGGCTCGGTGGTCGAGTTGGGCGGCCAGGACGCTAAGATCATTATCTTCAAGGAAGACCCAGAGACCGGGCGCAAGAAGAAAATGCCTTCGATGAACGACAAATGCGCCGGAGGCACTGGCGCCGTAATTGACAAGATCAATGCCAAGCTTCGCATTCCGCCCGAAGAGCTCTGCAATATGGGCTACTACGGGATGAAACTGCACCCGGTGGCGGGCAAATGCGGCGTTTTTGCGGAGACGGATGTTAACGGCTTGCAGAAGAGCGGAGTTCCTCCCAATGAGCTGATGGCGTCACTGTTTGAAGCCATCATCCAGCAAAACCTTGCCGTGCTCACGCGAGGTAACACGCTGCGGCCCGTCGTGCTCCTGCTGGGAGGACCGAATACCTACATCACGGGCATGAGGGACTGCTGGAAGCACAACATCCCGAAAATATGGGAAGAGCGCAATTATCCGCTGCCCGAAGGTAAAGACCCGAAGGAACTGATCCTGGTCCCGGAAAACGCGCAATATTTTGCGGCTCTCGGCTGCGTCCGCTTCGGCATGGATGAAGACGAGGACATTGGTATTTACAAGGGATACGAGAAACTCGAATGGTACCTGAACGTCGGGCGGGTGGAAGAGAAAAAGAAGCGTGGCGGGAGCGGGCTGTATAAGACGGACGACGAGTTGACGGCGTTTAGAGAGCGATACAAGCCTAAGAAGTTCATTCCCAGAACATTTCAGCCGGGCGAGCACGTATGCGCCTTCATGGGCATTGACGGAGGCTCGACTTCCACCAAGGCCGTGCTCGTGGACGAGCAGGGCGAAGTAATGGTGAAGTGCTACCAGCTTTCCAAGGGCAATCCGCTCGAAGACACCAAGGAAATGTTCGCCAATTTACGGAAGCAGGTTGAATCCCAGGGCGCAACGGTCGAGTTGATGGGCGTTGGCACGACGGGATATGCCAAAGACATCCTGAAGGACGTGCTGCAGGCCGACGTGGCGATTGTGGAGACGGTCGCCCACACTGAGGCGGCGCTCCACTTCTATCCCGATGCCGACGTCATCTGCGACGTCGGTGGACAGGATATTAAGCTCATCATTCTGCAGAATGGCCGGGTGAAGGACTTTAAGCTGAACACTCAGTGCTCGGCGGGCAACGGCTACTTTCTGCAATCCACTTGTGTCGGCTTCGGCCATGACGTGAAGGAATACGCCGACCTGGCTTTCTCGGCCAAGGCGATGCCCATGTTCGGATACGGCTGCGCTGTATTTATGCAGTCTGACATTGTGGATTTTCAGCGCCAGGGCTGGAAGCCGGAAGAGATTATGGCGGGCCTTGCGAACGTCCTTCCCAAAAACATCTGGCTGTATGTTTCCCAAATCCCCAATCTCGCCTCGCTTGGCAACACGTTCATCCTGCAAGGGGGCACGCAGCACAACCTCGCGGCTGTGAAGTCGCAAGTGGACTTCATCGAGTCGCGCTTCAAGGATAAGGGTGCAAAGCCCAGCGTCATTGTTCATGAGCACTGTGGAGAGTCCGGGGCTATTGGGGCCGCGCTCGAGGTGCGGCGGCTCTACAACAATGGCCTGAGAACGAAGTTTATCGGGTTTGAGGCGGTCGACGGCATTGCCTACGTCACCCACCGGAGCGAAAGTACACGCTGCTACTTCTGTAAGAACAAGTGTATGCGCACGTTCATCGATGTGAACATCCAGGGCGCCGATGAATCGTGGAAAAAGTCTAAACTTCCCATCCTGAAAGACGTGAAGCGCCTGATTGTGGGAAACAGTTGCGAAAAGGGGCTGGTGGAAGACATTAACGACATGCGCGACATCAAGAAGGGCCTCGACCAGATGAAGGACCAGAACCCGAACATGGCCGAAGTGGGGGCGCGGTATGCGTTCCGAGCGTATAATCCGCCGGTCGTTGCCGACCCATCACCCCGCCACGCCTTCACTCGCTCGGCGAAGCGGCGCGCAGAGTTGATCGCCCGCCGCAAGAGCCTGCGCATCGGCATCCCGCGCATTCTGAACATGTATTCCGTCAACCCGATATTCAGCGCTTATTTCGAGGCCTTGGGCATTCCCGAAGAGAACCTGGTCTACTCCGACTACACCAACGAGCAACTCTACAAGGAAGGCGCTAAGCGCGGCGCCATCGATCCGTGCTTCCCCTCGAAAGTTGGCATCCCGCACGTTCACAACCTGCTTTACGTCCACCACAAGAAGAAGCCGCTGGATATCATCTTCTGCCCGATGATTGACGACCTTCCGAGCGACATGAAGTTCGTGCAGGGTCATCGCTCCTGTCCTACCGTCGCCACCACGCCCGAAGCCGTGAAAGCGGCCTTCACCAAGGAAGGCGACATCTTCAAGCAGAACAACATCCTGTTCCTCGACACGTTTGTAGATCCCGGTAACCGTCCACTGTTTGCGAAACAACTCTACGATCAGTTTGTGGACATCTTCGGTCTCTCGATGGAGGAGAACCTGCGAGCGATCGAAGCGGGCTACGAGGCGCAGGACAAGTTCATGAACGGAACGTTGCGCGCTCAAGGACGGCAGATTCTGAAACAGCTTGAGGCGGAGAACCGCATCGGGATCATGCTGCTGGGAAGGCCGTACCACAACGATCCCGGAATCAATCATGAAATTCTGGAAGAGTTCCAGAAGATTGGCTACCCGGTGCTCACCCTGCAATCTCTACCCATCGATGATGACATTCTCCTCCCGCTGTTTGAACAAGACATCAAGTCCGGCCTCATCGAGCACCCGTGCGACATTCGTGACGTTTGGAAGAACAGCTATAGCGAGAACACATCCCAGAAGGTCTGGGCGGCCAAGTACACGGCGCGACATCCCAACCTCGTGGCCCTCGAGCTGTCGAGCTTCAAGTGCGGCCATGATGCGCCCATCTACAGCGTGGTGGAAGAAACCGTCACGAAGTCCGGGACGCCGTATTTTTCTTTCAAAGATATCGACGAGAACAAGCCTACGGGCTCAATCAAAATCCGCGTGGAGACCATCAGTTATTTCCTCAAGCGCTACCGCGAAGATATGGTACGCCGCAAGCAGAAGCTGAACGAGATTGACGCGAGGCTTCAGGCGCTCGAGGCGCAGTTTCGCGCCGAGATGGATGCGCTCCCTGGCGGTTCCCCGCCCCCTCCCTACGAAGCGGAAACCCCCGTGGGAATTAATGCCATCAGGCAGGATTTAGGCTAAACCAGATTTCGCAGGACGAAGAATACGTTGGCGGGGCGCTCGGCCAGCCGCCGCATAAACCACGGAAACCAGTAACTACCGTACGAGATCAGCACTCTTTCCCGCCAACCCTCGCGCGCGAGGCGTAACTGCTCCGCGCGGTGAATACCATAAAGCATCTGAAATTCGATGCTGTCCCGGCCTCCGTGCCTTGATTCCGCTAATGCCGCAATCCGCCTGATCAGTTTCCGGTCGTGCGTGGCGAAGGCGGCACGAACGCCGGCGGCGCGCGCTTCCGGGCTCAGGAGTTCCTCCGCCAGCTTGAAGTAGTTTTCGTCCACCGCTGCTTTGTACGGATAGGCGCGGTCCGGCGGCTCCCGGTACGCGCCTTTTACCAGACGGATGGCAGGGCCGAGTGGGAGCAGGGTTCTAAGGTCCTCGGCGGTGCGGTAAAGATAGGCCTGGAGACACACGCCGACATTAGGAGAACGCGCGCGAGCCCGGCGGAAAAGCGTGAGCGTGCGGTCCACGTAACAGCTTTCTTCCATGTCGATCCACACGTAGTTTCCTTCGCCTGAATGACGGATGATTTCTTCCAAGCGGACGTAGCAAAGCTCCTCGCCCAGATCGAGTCCCAGTTGCGTCAGCTTGATGGAAAGTTCCGCCGGAAGAGAAAGGAGGCGAATTTTTTCGAGCAAGTCCTGATAGTGTTCGGTCACCCTTTCCGCCTCCTTCTGATCGGTTACTTTTTCTCCGAGATGAGTCAACACCGCCGCAATGGACTGCTTTTGAAGTTCCTGAACGGCGGAGAGAGCTTCTTCAGGCCGCTCGCCCGGCATGAAGCGGGAAACCGCGCGCCGCATAAACCGGTGCCGCAACGCCTGCTCCCGCAGCCATCGGCTTTCAGAACCCGCCAGGAGAATGTTGCGCAGCAAAGCCATCATCAGCCCTAACAAGAAATCCCGTTCATCTCAAGAATGACAGATTATAGTCGCTCTGATAACATCAGGATCATGTTGGATGAAATCGCGCGTGTCGTCGAGAACCAGCCTCTCACGGGCGGCCACTTTGTTTTGAGTCTTCACGCTCCCCGGCCGGCGAGCCTGACTCGCCCGGGGCAATTTGCGATGGTGCGCCTGCTGGCCGGCCAGGAGGCGTTGCTGCGGCGGCCCATGAGCATTTATGACGTGAAGCCGGTGGGTGCAAGCACGCGAAGTTCCGCAAATGGCCATGATCCTGAGCTTATTCAACTTCTTTATAAGGTGGTAGGACGCGGCACGCGCTTGATGGCGGCACTGAAGCCCAATGACAAGGTCGGCCTTTTGGCTCCTCTCGGCCACGGTTTTTTTGAGGAAGAATATCTGGAACGCGCGGAGATGGCCGATGAAGTACTCCACGTCGCCGGGGGTATTGGTGTCGCCGCACTCCTGCTTCCGGCAAAATCTCTGGCCCGCACGGATATTCGACAAGTTCTCTTCTTTGGAGGCCGGACGCAGTGGGACCTCGTCGGTCTCGAAGATTTTGCTCCGTTCATTGACGAGGCCGTCCTTGCTACCGAAGACGGGTCGCGTGGTTACCAAGGCTACGTCACCCGGCCCCTCGGGGATTATCTTGAGCGCCACCACGGCAAGAAGTTTCTGCTCATGGGCTGCGGCCCCTGGGCCATGCTCCAGGCGACGGTCGAACTCGCGGAACGTTACGGTCATCCCTGCATGGTATCCATGGAAAATCGTATGGGCTGCGGTTTGGGCGTGTGCCTGGGCTGCTCGATCCGCGTGGATGGATCGGGTCACAGCGCCTATCAGCGAGTGTGCACGGAGGGACCGGTATTTTGGGCTGAGCGCGTGATTTGGGAGAAGGAGACGATTCCTAAGACCTGATGCGCAGATTGCACGGATGGAGTACGAAAATCTGCGCTCCCCAGCTCTTATCGCCTTATGACTGACACCGTAAGGAAAATGTTCGATACCGCTCAAACGCTCGCCGCCCGTTCATCTTTGGAATCGGCGCAATCTGCGGAGGAAGCGTTCACCTCGCGAATCGATACAACGATCAGCGGCATCCACTTCCAGAATCCTGTTCTTACGGCCAGCGGAACGTTTGGCTACGGCCAGGAGTTCGCGGGTCTGATCGATCTCAACAAGCTTGGCGGCATCGTCGTCAAGGGTATCTCCGCTGAGCCGATGCCCGGCAATCCGCCTCCCCGCATCTATGAAACGGCATCTGGCATGTTGAACGCCATTGGCTTGCAGAACGTGGGGGCAAAAAGGTTCATCGAAGAGAAGCTTCCTTTTCTACGCGCGCTTCAAACGCGGTGTGTGGTGAACGTGTTTGGATACAAAACGGAGGATTACGTCCGCTGCATCGAGATTTTAAATACCAGTGAGGGCATTGACGCTTACGAGCTGAATATCTCTTGTCCCAATACGCGTTGTGGCGGCATGGTTTATGGAAGCGATCCACGATTGGCGGGCGAGGTGATCACAGCCGCAAGGCGCGCGTCAAGATTACCACTCTGGGTCAAGCTTTCCCCCAACGTAGCGGATATCGCCGAATTCGCACGGATAGCAGAATCGGCTGGTGCAGACGCGATCACGCTGGTGAACACCTTTGTGGGCATGGCGATTGATATTGAGACGCGCACCCCCCGCGTTTCGAACGTCACGGCCGGCCTTTCAGGCCCGGCGATCAAGCCTTTGGCGCTGCGCATGGTTTACGAGGCTGCCCGCGCCGTACACATTCCCGTCATTGGCATTGGAGGCATCGCCAGCGCCGAAGACGCTCTCGAATTCATCCTTGCCGGCGCGTGCGCCGTGCAGGTGGGCACAGCAAACTTCTATGCTCCTGAAACGGCCCTGCGAATCACCGAAGGTCTTGATGAATATTGCCGGCGCCACCGCACGCATCTTCCTGACCTTATCGGTTCAGTTCGCATTCCTCAGGCTCCCGAAGAACCCCCAGCGCGGTCATCCTGAGCATCCATGACCTTTGACCGCCCATCACGAGCATGGCAAGGCGTAGCGCGGAGTTGCCCTTTAACTCCGCGGCTTTTGTTTAACCCGAACGAAATGCCGCAGAGTTTCTGAGCAGCGAAACTCTGCGCGACCCGAGATCTAACCAAAGCACAACGTCCCGCTGGGAGATCCAGCCTTGTGCGACAGCGAATGGTTCCCCCCGATGTTGTCTTTCGGTGTATTCAGGTGGGGCTGCGCGGGCAGGTTTACTCGTAAGAAATCTCGAACCGCTTATTAGTGATGAACAGAACTGTGACGTCTCCGCTCGCGGTCGCTCCGTGCTCCATCGTCAGTCCTTCGGGGAACCATACAAAGTGGCCGGCACCATACTGCCCCTGCTGTGTCGCCAATGTGCCTTCGAGCACGTACATGCCGTGAGCGCAGGGATGGGTGTGCCTAGGATTCACCACGCCCGCCGGATACCGCACCAAACGCACTTCCATGCCGGTCTCGGGGTCTTCAATCAGATTCTTGCGGTACAGCGCTCGGCCGATTTTATCGTTAAAGCGCTCTTCCCAAAGTTGAGCCGCAGTATCAATCGCGATCAGTTGAGGGGTCATGTAACCAGTGTACTACGAGTTCCGTCTCCAGGCCGCCGCCAGGTGAAAACCTGATTCGCATTCACTCCGCCCCGCCTGCGCGATGCGCGCCACTGATGCGGCCCGTACCAAGCTCTCGACGCGCATCAACGCGTGCTCCGCTTCGAAAATTTCAATCGAGACCCCTCATCCGGGTCGCGGAGTTTACCGTGAGCCCCTTCGCTCTGCTCAGGGCGATTCGATGAGGAGCGAATCGGCTCCCCACCTTCTCCCCAGGGGAGAAGGTGCCCGACCCTTCGGCTTTGCTCAGGGTAAACTCCAGAGGGCGGATGAGGGGTCGTTTTTCTCATGCTGACAGGTGGCATGTCATGCAGAGGAGCCCTAAGCGACGAAGAATCCCTGTGTTTGCTTGAGCTTACACATGCGGAGATCCTTCGCTGCCGCTCAGGGTGACAGTCGCCGTTGATTTATTCACAGGTTCTCAGTTTCGGGCGCGCACGTAGCGGCGGGTTTACCCCGCCAGCCCGAAATGGCGGCATAAAGCCGCCGCTACTCAAACAACCCAACTGATGACGAGCCCGGCAGTTGCCGAGAAGATCGCGACGGTCGTGATCCAGCCAAGCACGTTGATTGCTCTTCGGTTCACTCGAGGTCCCATGATGGCGCGATTGTTGGTCATAAGCAGAATGAGCAGCATCAGGGGCGGCGTCGAAAAGCCTTGGACGACACCTGCAAACACCAGTGCTTTCATCGGATTTATTCCCAAATAGTTCAATCCGATTCCGATGAGAGTGAAGGCCGTGATCGCCGCATAAAATTTCTTTGCTTCCCCAGGCCTGCGGTACAAGCCGCTTCTCCAACCCAGGCTCTGAGATAGGTCATAGGCAGCTCCGGTCGTCATCACCGGCACGGCAAGAAATCCCACCCCAATCACTCCCAACGTAAAAAGGACGCCGGCAGTGTGGCCGGCGAGCGGCCGCAAAGCCCGAGCAGCCTGGTCTGCCGAATTGATGTTGTGATTGCCCGCCGGAAATAAAGTAGCAGCGGTCGCGAGAATGATGAAATACATAATCACGTTCGAAAACACCATGCCGCCGATGATATCCCACATGGAGGCCTTCAGCTCGGCGCGGCTCGCTCCTTTGCGGTCTGCAAATCTTCTTCGTCCAGCAGCGATCTTCTCCTCCACTTCCTCATTGGACTGCCAGGTGTACAGATATGCCGAAAGCGAGGTCCCGATCACGGCGACGATCATGGTCAAGAATTCCTTATTGAAATGGAGCGCGGGTAAAAACGTGCCCTTTAACACCGAACGGAGCTCTGGACGCGCCAGCACGCCGGAACCGACGTAGGCCAGAAGTGCCAAAGAAAGTATTCTAAATATGTTCCGGATGAGGCTGTAGGAGCCCCAGATTTGCAGGGCTAAGACGAGCAGCCCGAGAGCAATCACAAGCCAGCCGATGGGAATCGGAAGGATCAGATTGACGGCTGCAGCCATTCCGCCAATGTCGGCGCCGGCTTCAATCGTGTTGCCAATCAGCACGCCCGCCATGATTGTGAGAAGAAACCAGCGCGAATAATGGCGGCGGATGACCGAAAATAATCCCTCCCCTGCAACCAAGCCGAGCTTTGAAGACAGGTAGACGACGGCGACCATCATCGGCAAGGTCACAGGCGCTGTCCATAAAAAACCTAAGCCGAACTTTGCGCCTGCGCTGGCGTACGTCCCGATGGCCGATGGATCGTCATCTGCAGCTCCAGTGATCAGGCCGAGCCCCAGCACACGCAAAACGCCGCGTCCACTCTGCCGGCGTGCCTCTTCTGACCAGAAGCTGTTTCAGGGCCGTCCATAGGATGATCACGACGCAGGCGATAAGGGTAAGGGGTTGGTGGATGAGAGGCAACCGTCAAGAAGGCGGCAGGAGTTCCTCCGTACCATTGAGGCAATCAGCTTCGGTCCGCTTTCGAGCGGTTTTACAGCGCTCCGAAGAAGAACTCTGCTTTGACGGCAACAAGCCACGCGGCGCTTACGCGAGCGGAGGGTGAGACTCTATTTGGCGCGGCAATCGTTCGGGGGACGTGGGCCGCTTCTCGCGTACACGCCGCACCGGCTCGCCGATCGTGGCCAGGATCAGCACCCCGATGATGATGGCAAGAGCATCGCGGCCTGTCTGCATAGCTCCAAGGGCTACAAGCAGCGTGGTGGAGAGAGAGGCGGGCTGGCTGGCTCCGATCATCAGCGTGATCCCGGCGGTCAGTGCCACGGCCAATACAGAAGTCCAGATGCGGGGCTCGGCGACTAAGCCGGCCGCGGTCACCTTTGGCGCTGCCCACGTGCCAAGCACCCAAACCGAGAAGAATCCGGCGCCGAGTCCCACAAAATGTCCTGCGATCACATTGTAGGGTTTAGCCGATTTCGACTCCGGCTTTTCGATCATCTCGTAAGCGGTGGGGCCGAGGCTCGCGAAGACAAATGGCCAACTCGCCGCCCAACCAATGGCGCCAAGAACAAGAATCAGAGCGCCTTCGGCCACAGGCGTTACCACGAGATCGCGCTTGGCAGGCATATCGATTAGGGTTCGGGCGCCGGGCTGAAACAACGTGACTTGCGGGCCTAGCGGACCGGCAATTTATGCTCAATACGGCTTAGTTTCGGTACAAAACCGGCGCGAGAGATTCTTGATGATCCGCTCGGCCGATATCCCGCTTTTGACCTCTGCGGACGGGACTTGCGAGCTGCGGGTCGAATTGCGGGACCAGCATCACCCGACCGAAGTTGGGAAGAGAACCAATTTAGTTTTTGGAGGTACAGTCCGTCAATCCGCTGCATTGTGTAGGCAGTTCTGCCGGGTACCGCCTCAGGAATTAACCGGAGCTTCTCGCAGAGGGCAATGGCGCTGGTCTCGTCAACGGCTCGTCCCAAATGGTAGTGGGTCAGAGGTGGGGGCGGCTTCATGCCACCACCTGGCGAGGCAAATTCGCCGCTACAGATTCAAACTGGCCCACTACCTCCCAAACATCACCGGCAAGAGAGCGTTCAGGTGGGCGCCAAAATCGCAACGCCCGGTCAGTTCCCATAAGGAGGTCTTCAGGTGACGCATGGCCAGCACCGAGCAGATCCAGGATTGCGTCCAGCCGGTTTCGATGGACCATGGCCCCCAGCTCGTGTCGGAGTTGCTTGCCCAATAATCCCAGCGCCGGTAATCAAATGCACGGAACCAGCCACCAGAGAGCTCCGGATGGGCCTCAGATTCGATCTGAATCCGGCAGAAAAATTCAGCCAGATTGTTTTCCGCCGCCGCGTAGAGCGGATCGCCAGTTGCCGCAGCGGCTTCGTGCAGGCCGAGAAAGGCGAAATTGCAGGTGTAGAGAAGGTCGCACACCGGGTCGCCGTTTTCTTGAATCAACGGGGACTCAGAGGTGCCGTATTTATCGTTCGAGCCAGGCGGGGATATGCCAGCGCCTGGAGGTCCCAGTTCCTCGCGAATGGCTCCCGAGCTGTCCTGGTAGGAAAGTAGATCGGACGCTATTTGCCTGAGCCAGTGACGATGCTCCACGTTATCCTCGACGCGGATAAGCCAGGCCAACGGAAGGAGCATGCGCGCCCGCTCTTGCTGGAAACCATTCGTCCATCGCCATTGATTCGGGTAGGCCGCCATGGTCATTCGAATACCGGTTCGGGTGCGCTCAAGGAAAGGAGCGTAATGGGTTTTCTCATAAGCTCTCAAGAAACATGCCCAAGGGTACGCTTGAAAATGGGGGTGGTAATTCACAAGCTTCCCATCGTAAAAATGCCACCAGCCGAGCTTCTGCAGTTCACGGTCGGTAAGCTTGTCCGGGCTGAAGCCCAGAACTCCAGTTGTCCGTAAATTGGCCAGCAGGCAGCGGAGAACTCTCTCGTTCCAGCGGTCTGTGTTAAGAAGGGCGGAAGCAACCATCGTGCCAAGCATGCTCCTGGCATTATCATCGCCAAAGTAGAGACCAGGAGAACGAGGAACCTCCCACCCAACTAAGCCAAAGGAGGGGCTGTTCGGGTCATCGCGCGGCCCGGAGGCTAGAGCGGAATTGAAATAGATGAAATTGTTAAGATTGGCTGCGATCCTGCGGTTTGCAGCTTTATTTTCAATCGTGCCCGAGAACGCCAGGGCCATGGAAGTCTCGCCGGCGCAGTCGTTGCGCAGGCTCCAACTTATGGGTTGATTCCCGTCCCATTCGATCACGCTCGAGAACCCCTCTAGCACGCCATCGCTCCCATCCCCCAGGGGCCATGATGGCCCAGGACCTGCCTGCGGCACTCCAGACCTCGCGTACTCGTCCACGTCGTGCTTCCACTGCGGGGCCACCAAAAGTCTCGCGTTTGAAAACCAGGCCACTCCCTTTCGAAAAGCATCGACTTGCGAGCGTTCTGGCAGCCGCTGATCCCGGCCGAAGGCAGGACGCACAGCCGGGCTCCATTTCTCGAGCGAAGCGGACGGTCCAGCAGAAAGCCACGATAAAATCCAGCGCCACACATGCGCCCAGGCTTCGGCTGGATCATATCTGCCCCGGATAAAGTTACTGAGCTTGGTCGTCGCAATAAGGATACTGCGCCCGGGATGCTTGAAGAGGATCGGATGAGCTCCCTCCTGCGGTAGCCCATAAATTGCCGCGTCAAAACCGGCGACTCGCGCCATGACCAACAGCGCGTCAGGCACTGTGACAGGTAAATAGTGGCACTTATGAAGGGAAAGTATCCGCATCTGCTTTAGCGCAGGTCCGAACGCGTTCGAGCGAACCACAACGCGCTCTAGAACGTTGCCGTACTTTCCTAAGGCCACAAGCCGTGGGTCCCCTGGATTTAGACCAGGAACTGAGGACGGAAATTCCACATACAGGCGCAGCCGCTTTCGCGCCGCCCGTTGGTATGCGCCGGCATCCAGTTTGGTTTGCTGATTCGGGTAGCTCTCCGCAAGAATGAGAACGCCTGACCCGCTGGGAGCGCGTGCGATGGCCTCCTTCGCCTCTTCGTAACGAGCGCACGGAATGCCGGATGCCGTTGCTACGCAATATAGGTCATTGTTCTCTGCACAACTGAATTGTAACGATTGCCGGCCTCGCGCTTCCGCCAGATCGGGCCTCGCGGCTGCCACGGAAAGAGCGCTGAGGATCTTTAACACATTCCTGCGCGATAGCACTTCTCGATCGCTCGACATTGTTTTTCTGGAACCTGTTTAGGCGCTGAGAAGTTGTGAAAAAATCGACCAGGACCGACATCCAGAGGTGTAGCGCGGGCCTGCGCTGCTCAGGTCCGCGGCTCTTCGCGATCTTCGGGCAAAAACCGCAGACCTCAAAAGCCGGAGGTCTGCGCTACCCGGCTACTACCATGCCGAGTTCATGCTGAGCGCCTACAGCCTCCGGCTGCCAATCCTGGTGATGAGTTGCAAAGATGGGCGCAATAACCGACGCGCATCACACGCGTGCTCCGCTTCGAAAATTTCGATCAAGACCTCTCATCCGGGTCGCTACGCCTGCCTGCCGGCAGGCAGGCTCCCCACCTTCTCCCCAAGGGAGAAGGTGCCCGACGTAGGAGGGCGGATGAGGGATCGTTTTTCTCACGCTGAGCAGGCCGCATGTCACGCTGAGCGACAGCGAAGGATCACTGCATTGGACCAGCTCAGAAGTATAACTTCATCCCGAGCTGGACCTGCCGGGGCGAGTTCAACTGAGAGCTGATCACCCCGAACTCAGGCGTACCAAACGTGGTGTTGGGGCTGGCATATTGGACGTGGTTGAAAGCATTGATGGTTTCAGCCCGAATCTGTAAAGACATTCCCTCACGGACCCGGCCCAAGGCGAAGTTTTTGTATACCGCTAAGTCAGCGTCCCGAGCACCCGGTCCGTAAACTTGGGATAGCTCGGGAGCAGTCCCTATCGTGAAGGGGGCAGGAGTTTGTAAAACCTGATTGGCATTAGCAAAGTACTGCTGCACATTTACACCCGGATTCTTCCGCAATGTTCCCACCACGTTCAGGTGTTGACATCCATAGGTTGGTATGGGCGTCCCACAAGACGCCCAGGTTATCGGGAGGGGTTGGCCGGTATCGAAAGTCCAGATGCCGGTGGTCTCCCAGCCGCCGAGAACTGCATTGGTGATGCCATTCCAATTTGAGCCCCACTTCCTGCCATGGCCGAAAGGCAGGTCGTAAGTGTAGGCGACGTTCAGCAAATGCGGGTCGTTATAGGTGGCAATACTCCGCTCCAGGAACAGATCGTTCGGATCACGGAGCGCCGGCGTGCCACCCCCAATCCAGCAGACGTTCCCGCCGTTGCATGGCGTATCGGTGATGATCTTTGACCACGTGAAGTTAGCCATCAGTTGTAAGCCATGGGAAAGGCGCTTCTCCGCACGCAACTGCAACGCGTTGTAGATCGAGTTCGCCCAGGGCGGCTCGATATTGTTAGTGCCGCAAAATTGCGGGAAAGGTACCGCGAGCTGCGAGTCGGGAACAGTGGGCCCTGACAGGCAGCTATTCGGATTGGTAATCGTCCCATAAAACGGGTTGGATACCAGTGTGTCAAGCGCGGTCATTTGCGCCGTCGAAAGGCTCTGAACTGAGGGACCAAGGTGATCGAGGTTGGAGTAGCCCCCAAACAGCAAATGGGTTCCTTTCTGGCCCACATAGCTGCCCTCGAGCAAAATGCTTCTTGGAAGCTGGCGCTCAACAGTGAAATTCCAGGAATAGACCGAGGGGTCAGTTACCCAGCCCGGAAGGTCCACTCCACCGGTGGGCGTCAAGCCGACATTCGTCAACGCCCCAAGCGTATTCCCGGTGGGAAGGATCACACCATTTGGCCAGGGATTGCTGATCGGCGCGAAAGGAGTGGCTCCGTTATTCTGGTACGTCGGAATCCACGGCGTTGAAGTCATGTACCCGTCCGCGCTTCCGGAGGTATCCTGCACGGCGGATCCGTACTGATAGTACTGATAGTAAATCCCGAAGCCGCTCCGCAGGACCGTATTGTCGTTCAGGCGGTAGGCAACCCCCAGCCGAGGCTGGATGGCTCCATAGAAACGATTCGGATACATTCCCCGGTTCGAGGAGTTGACAAAAACATCGCCCCCCACCAGGTTCGGGAGCCCCGCGACCTTCAACGGCGAGGCAATCGTGGGATCAAAATATTCCAGCCGGTTAAACCGCTCTGTGCCAGGGTACTGCATATCGTAGCGCAGCCCGGCATTGACCGTCAGCTTGCTCGTCGTCCGCCAGGAGTCCTCCGCGTAAAGGCTCCAAGACTTCGCGGTCCACGCCGGAGCCATAATAATGTTGAACTCGCCGCTGCCGCCGCCGACGCTGACGCCTGTGAGGAAGGAGGCCATAACGTCGCCTCCCTCCACGACGCTCGAGTTTTCCGACGTGCCGAGGGTGTTAAAATTAAAGCCGCCCTCAGGGTAGCTCACGTCCAAAGTATTCTGCTGCCCAATACGGATCTCCCCGCCGTACTTGATGTCGTGGCGACCTCTAATCCAATCCAGGCTGGCCAGGATATCGTGCGTTTGGCGCCTGTCAAAAAACAAGGAGTTCGCCGAGCCGATGCTGCTGCCGTTGTAAGCCGAAAACGAATCGTATGCGCCGTTGAGGCCGATTGTGGGAGTCGCCACTCCCTCGATGCCCAGCTTATAAAGGGAAGCCGGAAACCCAACATCTGAAACCAGATTGTAATTGGGATAGAGACTGGCAAACCCGGAATCGACGAAACCCCCGCGCTCGAAGCCGTAGGTCAGGCTAAGCACTTTATTCGAGCCAAAGTTGTGAGTAAGGTTCAGTTCGCCATTCCATGCCCAACTGTGGCCGGGGAATGAACTGCAGGGGTCCCAGGGATTGCCCCAGCACGGCGCGGTATCACTAAGTCCCCACTGGTGGGCAAAGCGACCGGTCAACTGGGTGCCCTGGCCAAACCGATGATTGATTTTAACGTCCATGGTGTTGTTATGGGTAGGATTCGATCCGCTGCCCGCCCAGTTGTTATATGGGTTATAGCTGGATGACGATAGATTGCTTGTGGGCAGCGGGAAGTAAGACATGATTTTCTTGGCCATGGGATTAACCAGGTTGCCCACGACAGCCGGAAGCTGGTAGGGTGTGCCGGTAAGAGCCGGGCTGCCCGGGCTCATGTAAGTCGCCAGGTTATCGTCCGGAATGTAGGCGCTTCGAATCGCCGCCCCCGCCGAGGCACTGTAAGTGCCGCTGTAGGGGTCCCAGATCTGTCCGGCGGGAGCTGAGCACATGCCCGCCGAATTGAACGTCCCTCCCGCGTACCCGCAGATTTCTCCGAAGTCGCCAGCCCGTTCCGCTTGGCTGGGGACGCCCCCGTGATACACGCTCAACGTGGATTCCCGAGTCCCTTCGTAATCAGCGAAGAAAAACGTCTTGTCTTTTTGAATTGGGCCGCCCAGAGAGCCACCGAAATCGTTCCAGTGCAGCGGGGGAAGGGGCACACCGGCCGCGTTACTGAAGGTATTGTTGGCGTCGAGTATATTATTGCGGACAAACTCATAAGCGGTCCCGTGGAAATGGTTGGTGCCCGAGCGCAGAACCATCTTCACAACCGTGGAGCCCGTGTAGCCGGTGTCAGCGCTAAAATTGTTTTCCTCCACCTTGAATTCCTGGATGGCGTCGATCGACGGAACGTACTCAATATCCCGCAGCTCAAAGTCTGGACCGGTCTGCGTGACGCCATCGATCGTGACATCCGTCAGATCATACCGGCCGCCGTTGGGATCAAAATTCATGAACGTGCCCGAATGGGTGTCGCCGCTTGCACTGGTGCCCGGGGCTGGAGCCATTCCGGGCGCGAGCGTTATGAGCCTCGCTGCGTCCCGCCCCACCAGCGGCAACTGCAGAATCTCATTCCCCGTAACCGTCTGGCCCAACTGCGCATTCTGTGCGTTAAGAAGAGGCGCGGTGCCGCTGACTTGGACGGTTTGCACTGTGGAACCCAATTGCAGCGTAACGTTTACGGTAGCAACCTGGTTCACCTCAAGCGTGACGCCCGTCTGCTCGTAGGTCTTAAACCCTTCTGCTTCCGCCTTGAGGGTGTAATTGGCAGGCTGCAGATTCGGCACAACGTACTCGCCAGAGGCGCCGCTGAAGCCGTTGTAGGTGTACCCGTTGGCCGTATTCGTCAGTGTGATCTTTGCCCCGGGAATCACTGCCCCAGACGGGTCACTCACAGTGCCCGTTACTCTGGCCGTTGGAAGCTGAGCGCGAAGCGGCAGCGCGGATACCGCAAGAAGCCACCCTAAGAAGAGTATCGCCCCGTAATGCACGAAATCCGGAGAGCACCGCGGAAAAAATAGCCGCGAGCGATGGTGCCTGGACGTGCTTTCGGAACCTGCGCGCCCCGGCAAAGTTGCTGAGCTGACAAAAATCAGAGAGTTGATTCGAGTTCGCATTATTTGACCTCTAAAATATAGCGGCGGGTGCCAAATTTATCTCGCCGCCCAAAATGGCAGCGCAGCCAGAGACTATAGCATAGCTCGTGCATGACAGGGCCCACGAATTTGAAAAAATGTGGCAGCAAAGAGAGAGTCGCTCTGGCGAATGGGTTCAGGAAGCCTGCAGGGGGTATTCAGTGGGTGTGCGACATAAAAGTTGAGAACTGGGGACGTGACTATGGCCCCGCAAGGGGCCGGGCCGTGCGTAGGCAACCTACGGATAGCACGGCATATAATCCCATCAACCCTGGAAGGGTTGACCGTGGCTTAGGTTCGCGCCTTGTTCGGCCCCTCCAGGGCCGCTAGGGCCTCGTGGCCCGCCGCCTCCGTAGGTTCTACCTACTCACAGCTTCCCGCTCCGCGGGAGCGCTGCAGCCCGAGGTCTCCCGTGCGCAAGGACGGACGCATGAAACCAAGCGAAATGCATAACCCCAACTTTTATGTCGCGCACCCGTATTCAGTGCGAATCCCCAAAAATGGCGCAAGTTGTGCTATGTTGTCCTGAAAGAAGTTCCTCGGGGCGTGGCGCAGCCTGGTAGCGCGCTTGCCTTGGGCGCAAGAGGTCCCCGGTTCGAATCCGGGCGCCCCGACCATTTTTCAACAACTTACGTCCCCTTTTTCCCCTTCGAGCCTCGCAAAGAGGGAACGAAGGGGAACAACTGTTTGACCCACCGTTCGAGCGCGGCACGCTTATGCTCGCTAAAGGGGTCAATGTAACCCAGGGTGGTTTGTGCGTTAGTGTGGCCGGCGAGCGACTGCAGTATGGGCATGGCCACGCCATCGACGCCGTTGTAGGTGAGGAAGGTATGCCGCATGGAGTGCCCACGAAAAGTGCGGCAACTTGAGATGCCGAATCGTCGGCTGGACATATCGGAGAAACAGCGTCCGGTCATTGTGGCGATTTCCCTTGAGGGTCGGATTGCACGTTCCGCGTTGTGAGATGCGCCCGGATGAGATGATCGATCGACTCCGGAA
>JBOGJS010000329.1:0-9810 GCA_050745365.1 Terriglobia bacterium | reverse complement strand
GCCTTGCTTCCAGGTTCGAGTGTTGTAAGGATGCAGACCGACGTAAAACTCATCATTGAAAAATCCGGTTGGGTCTGTTCCGTCGTCCGGACGCCCTAACTCTGAAGCTACCGTCGTCACCTGGGGGAAAGACATCAGAACGTCGCGAATTTGTGGAGAAATTTTCGCCGCCTCCTGCCAGGAGATGGTATAAGGCATCGTGGCTCGCACCCAGAGCGCGCCTTCATCGAGGTGCGGCATAAATTCTCCGCCGATCGAAGGAATCAGCAGCAGGCTGGCGCAAAAAATAAGTGCAACCACGAGGATGGTGATTTTGGGATATTCGAGGCACCGGGTCAAGTGGCGGCGGTAAAACTCCTTCATCCATTCGTAGGGGCGGTGGACCCTTTCCCGGACACCTCGCTTAAACCAATAGGAAGAGAGCACCGGCACGAGGGTAAGGGCAAAAATCAAGGAGCCGACCAGGGCGAAAACCATGGTATCCGCCATGGGATGGAATAGTTTTCCCGCCGCGCCCCGCAAAGCGTAGATAGGCAGATAGCCGGCAATAATCACCGCCACAGCGTAGAAAATGGGCCGGTCAACTTCCGCGGCCGCTGCCACGATCGCATCAAAGAGCTGATACTGCTGGCCATGCCGCAAGCCCAGCTCGCGATAGATATTTTCCATCATCATCACGGCACCTTCGACGAGGATGCCGAAATCGATCGCACCTATGGATAAGAGGTTCGCGTCCACCCCCTTGGCGTGGAGGAAGATGAACGAAAAAAGAAGGGCGAGTGGGATGGTGATGGCCACAATCACAGCGGCGCGGAAGCTGACCAGAAAGATAATCAGGATGATCAAGACGAGGATCATGCCGCGCACAAGGTTGCTTTCAACCGTGTCCGTCGTCAGCTTGATCAACCCCATGCGATCGTAATAAGGATGAACCTTAACGTCGGGCGGCAAGACGGAATTGTTCAGGTATGCGGTTTCTTTCTCCACCCGGCGGAGGACGTATTGGGTTTTTTCACCCGTCCGCATCAGGATGACGCCCTCGATGGCGTCGTTCCGATGCATGTAGCCGAACTCGCCGAGGCGCGGGGCGTGCCCGATCACCACCTTTCCGATATTTTTGACGAAGACCGGAGCGCCGTTCTGGCTGGTTACAACGATGTTGCCAATTTCCTGAGTGTTCTGCGCCAGCCCCAGGCCGCGGACGTAATAGAACTGACCGCCTTGTGAGTAAAAACCGCCGCCGGTGTTCGCATTGTTCGCGGCGAGCGCCTGCATCACTTGCGGCACGGAAAGGTGGTAATTGAAGAGCAAAGTGGGGTCCAGCAGTACCTGATACTGCATCACCGTTCCGCCAAAACCTGAATCGTCCGCAACCCCCGGCACCGATCGATACGCATGGTTCAGCACCCAATCCTCGATCGTCTTCAACTGCATGGGCGTGCGGTCCGGGCTTTGGATGACATAGCGGTAAATCAGGTCGCTGGGACTCGAGAGCGGAGCGAGCGTGGGTGTGACGCCGGTAGGCAACGTGACCTGGGTAAGCCGCTCGAAGGCGCGATCGCGGCAGAAATAATTATTGGTGCCGTCGGCAAAGGTGAGAATCACATCCGAGAGGCCATAGCGCGAGATTGACCGCATATAGGTGAGGTTGGGGATGCCATTCATTTCAATCTCAATGGGAATGGTGACCAAGCGCTCGATTTCTTCCGCGGCGTGTCCGTACCATTGGGTAATGATTTCGACCATCGGCGGGGAAAGATCGGGATAAGCGCTGATCGGCATCCGCACAAAAGAGATGGCGCCGATAATGGCGATGGCGAAAGCCATCAGCAGGATTAGGAATCGCTGGTGCAGTGCGAAGTGGACAATTCGATGGATCATAAAGGGCTCGTAGCACGGACCTGCGTTTTTCAGGTTCGCGGCTTTTGCTTCACCGCAACGAATTTGCAAATTCTACGAACAGGCTACCCTGGCCCATCACGCGCTCGCCTGGCTCTAAGCCGCTGACGATTTGTGTGCGGCCATCCTGGATGGCACCAATCTGGACAAGGCGGCGAGCGAACCGGCGTGGCCCGACCAAGACATAAACGAAAGGCTGGTTTTCACTGTTCCGGAGCACAGCGTCGTTCGGAACCGTCAGCGCGCCGTGAATGACGCCGGCCTTCACAATCACCGTGACGTACATGTCTTTCTTCAGCAGCCCTCCCGGATTGTCGGTGACGACGCGCACCTGAAGCGTTCGCGTGGTGGGGTCCATGGCCGGCGCGATGTAGGAAATGCGGCCATGAAACTCTTTAGGGTAGGCATCGGTGCGAATCACGACGGGGTCGCCCAGGTGGACATAGCTGAGGTCGGCCTGGTAGACATTCGCCAGCACCCAGACCGTATGCATGTTTGAGATCAGGAAGCACTGAGTCGCTCCCGCCTGGATGACCTGTCCGGGTGAAACCGTCCGCTCCACCACCTCGCCGCTCACGGGGGCGAGCAGGGGGATTTCCGGCTCGGCCGAATCCGCCATCACCTGGTTAGGGTTGGTGAACCCCAGCACTCGCAAGGACTGCTCGGCGGCCGTCAAGCTCGCTTGCCCCTGTTCTTCCGCGGCTTGAGCCTGTTCGAGAGCGCTTTGCGCGATGGCTTTGTGTGCGTAGAGGTCCTTCGCACGACGGTAACTCTGCTGGGCCAGCCACAGAGCCGAACGGGCAGTGATGTAGTTAGAGCGGGCCTGGGCAAAATCCGGGCTGCTCACGTCGAGCATCGACTGCCCCGCCGTCACGTCCTGCCCTGGAAAAACAAGGACGTGACTGACGGGACCGCTGACCTGGGTAATCACCGGAGTCGTCACAAAGCTGTTGTAGGTTACGGAGCCGGGCAGCCGCAGAACTTGAGGCAGGTTCATGGCTTCAACCGGAGCGATCTGGAGGTGTGCCATCTTGTCCTGGGCCACGGTGAAAAGCGTTGCCGTTTCGTTCTCCGCGGCGGCAGAAGCTCCGGAGGCAGTAACCGCGCTGGCGGCATGGCGGTTGCATGCCGCAAGGCCCAGCAACAAGGCCAGGCAAAGGATCAGTTTCCATTCGAGCCTTAGAGACGGGAGACCAGAGATGAGAGACGAGAGGCAAAACCTGGGCCGCCGAGCTCGCCGGAGAAGAGCTTCCGCAAGAGAGTTCCTCTCGTTGCGTGTCTCGTGTCTCGTGTCTCTCGTCTCTGCTCTTTGTTCTTTCTTCATGGTAAATTCCTTGTTCCAACAGCTTCTTTAAGCTGTTCGACGGAGGTCATGTAGGCCGCGAGCGCCCCGCGGTAGGCTAACTCGGTAGCGCGGTAACTGCGCTCAGCATCAAGAAAATCCAGAAGACTCGCCGCGCCGCGGCGATATGCATATCTGCTGATGTCGCGCGATTCCTGCGCTTCCTTGAGGTAACCCGAACGGTAAAGCTCGACCACCTCACCGTTGGTCTCGAGGGAAGCGAAGGCGTCCTTCACGTCGGTCAGCACCTGGTCGTCGGTGGCTCTCTCGGCCTCCTGCGCTTGCGTGATGGCGTAGTGTGTCTGCGCGATCACACCCTGGTTGCGATCGAAAATCGGAATTTCAATGGACCCAAAGAGGCTGGCATTGTTGAGCTCTGAGACGTGTGTGTAGTTGGCTTGCAAAGTGAGATCGCGCTTGCCGTTGGCCCGGGCCAGGCCGTACTGGCTGTCGGCGGCCACCACATTTTGCTTCGCTGCCAGCAAGTCCGGTCGCAGGCGCAAAGCTTCGGCTTCAAGATCCAGAAGGTTCAATGGGCGGGGTGTATAGCTGAGTTGGCCGATCACATCGTAATGGGCCGGAACAGCGTCGTAGCCCACCAATTGCCGCAGGCCGGCCAGCGACTGAACCAATGCCACCTGCGCTGAGGAAACATCCGTCTGAAACGTGAGCAGTTGCAGCTTCGTCTTTAGAAAATCGCCTTCGCTGATATCGCCCGCCTTATACTGGGCGGCACTGATGTTGACCGTGTTCTGAAAACTTCCAAGGTCCTGTTGGGCAAGTTGCAAGGTGGATTTTGCGAGCAGCACGCTGATGAACTGCTGCGCCACGTTGAACGTGAGCAGTCGCTCTGCGTCGGTGACTTGAGTGGCGGTAACGGTCGTTTGATCGCGCGCGGCGCGAATGCGCGCCTGCCGCTTGTGTCCACGTTCAATGGTATAGGAGACGCCCGCGTCAAACTCCGAGATGTTGTTGAGCACGCCGCCAGTCAGACTGCTCGGGCTGAAGAAGGGAACAAAGAGCCCGTCCGTCAGAAAGACAGGGTTCGGCCGTAGCGACGCGGTGATTTCCGCGGCGCGGCTCTGGGAAATCAGGGTCTGGTCGGCAAGCAGTTGGTGGTTGTGAGTGAGAGCAAGTTGGATGGCCTGTTCCAGATCAATGCGCACCACCGACGGCTGATTTTGCGCTACCGCGGGACAGAGGCTCACAGCGATGACAGCGGGTAGCGTCAGAGCCGCGAACGTTGCCCCGCGAAGGCGAAGAAAGTGAAGCAATCGAGTTGAGGGCCTGTTAGGCTTATACGGCTTCCCGGCGGGGCGTCGAAGTCCCGCGGAAGCAATTTTCCTGGATGGGAACAATTGTCCACCTCCTGAATGATTCCGCTATCGTCAAACGACAGCTCGACTACAACCATTCAGGAAGAGGAGGAGCCCGACAGGTGGATGTGGCAACGGGACGAAGTAAAACCGGTCGCAGGATGGCCCGGGGACGGAAAACAATGCTGGCTGAGACGCCAACAACGGGTCCGCCCAGCGCGGTGCGGGCTGCCCCTTGCCGGACAATTTGGCAGACGATACAAAAGGGACCATCAGGACTTGAAGAACGCGATTTTGGTCCCGCCGGGTTGAGCGTTGCCGGCTGACCGGAGAGAAGGACGGGGTAACCGTGGCGGTGCAGCTCGGCGGCAAAGATGAGCTGCACCTGGGCGATGAGAAGCAGCCAGACGCCGGCTGCATAGAGCCAGCGCCTTTGGCGTTTCCAATTTGGGCCGCTCCTTGTCATCGAGAGTGGTGCCTTGCCGATCGAAGGTCCCTAGTGCTTAGTTGCAAAGTAAGCGCAATAATCAACGCGTATCGCACGCGTGCCACGCTTCGACAATTTCGATCAAGGCCGCTCATCCGGGTCGCCACGCTCCCCACCTTCTCCCCCAGGGGAGAAGGTGCCCGACGTAGGAGGGGGGATGAGGGGCCGTTTTTCCCGCAGGCGGCGCTCATGATTCCTCTTTCCGTCCCACCGTTCATGAAGAACCCCGGCTGGAAAAAACCAAGCCTCCAGCATGCCATTTATAGTAGCCGAGTCTCGATGAGGTTGCAACAGCAGTAAGAGTGGGTCCGTTTGAAATTGTAGCGGCGAGTTTACCTTCGCCAGGTGGCGGCATGCAGCCGCCTCTACGTCAAACTGACCCACTGCCACAGGAGTAATTGCCACCTACGACGATGAGCGGTTATAGTATGAAAGATGTCAACTGGGGCAACTCTTATCTAAGACACAGAATCGAAAAGACGAACGTGATAACTTTTGACCCCAGGGGGTTTTGATGAAGATTTCAAAGGACAAGTATCTGATCATTGCTCCGCTGGTTGGCGCGCTCTTGTTCGGGGCGTGCAGCCGGAGCCCAAACGACCAGGAGATTGTGTCCCAAATCCAGGCAAAGCTTTACCAGCAGCCGGATCTGAAGTCGCTCTCCATCAACGTTGCCTCCGATAAAGGCGTGGTCACACTCAGCGGCAGCGTGAATGCTCCGCTCGAAAGGCTGGCCGTTGAAGACCTGGCTCAGCAAACCCAGGGCGTGAAGCAAGTGGTCGACCAGATCGCATTGAGCAACTCGATCGCCGCGGCGCCACCCGCCCCGGCGGCTCCAGCAAGACCCCCGGAAGAGGCTTACGCCGCGCGTGTAATTCACCGTCGCCACCACGTCAGGCGGGCTGATCCGGCTAATAGCGAGCAGCCTTCTGAGGATGGTGCGGGTACACTTCCTTCGCCGAATGGGGCTCCCACGCCATCGGAAATAGCCCAGGCTCAACAGCCACCCGCCCCGGCGGCTCAGCCGGCCCCGGCTCCCCCTCCTCCGCCACAGCTTGTTCAAGTGACGATTCCCTCCGGCACTCCCATCACCGTGAGGATGATTGATTCCATCGGCTCCGAAACAGCGCAGCCGGGGCAGACGTACGCTGCCTCGCTCTTCGCTTCAGTCGTTGTCGGCAACCGTGTGGTGATACCCCAAGGCGCAGACGCCAAAGTGCGCGTCGTTCAGGTCGAAAGCGCAGGGCGCTACCAAGGTCAGTCTCAACTGGAAGTGGAGCTTGTCGGCCTTAGCATCAACGGCACGAACGTGCCCGTGGAAACCGGATATTACAACAAGGTGGGCGCTTCTCGCGGGAAGAACACCGCGGAGAAAATCGGCGGCGGGGCCGGCCTGGGCGCTCTTTTGGGGGCGATTATCGGCCACGGTAAAGGAGCCGGGATTGGCGCGGCCATTGGCGGGGCGGCGGGTACCGCAGATCAGACGGCAACACGCGGTCAGCAGGTGACAATTCCTTCGGAGGCCAAAATCGACTTTACTCTCAAAGGTCCCGTGACGGTCACGCTGAATCCTGACGAATCCGGAGGTGCTGCTCAATAAAATCATGCCTACCGACAATCACGTTGCACTCTCGCCTTTTCGCTGCCTCATCCGGAACTCGGCTACGGTTCCGGGCGTGGCGGATCTCGACTTAGAAATCCGGCAGCAACTGGAAAGCTGCCATTTGGCGCGCGAACGGCTCATCGGGCAGCGCATTGCCGTCACGGTCGGCAGTCGTGGCATCATACGGGTCAACGAGATTGCCCGATCGCTTTGCCGCTGGCTTCGCGACCAGGGCGCGGAACCTTTTGTGATTGCGGCGATGGGCAGCCACGGTGGCGCTACCGCGGAAGGGCAGCGCCAAATCCTCGAAGGCTACGGCGTGCGGGAGGATTACGTCGGCGCCCCCATTCGCACTTCGATGGAAACAATCTCCCTCGGTAAAACAGCCAAGGGTTTTGAAGTTTTCGTGAGCCGGGACGCCTGGGAAGCGGACGGAGTTCTCGTGATGAACCGAGTCAAGCCGCACACCGATTTTTCGGGAAAAATTGAGAGTGGGCGGCTAAAGATGATCGCCGTTGGAATGGGGAAGCAGCGAGGCGCCCACGAGGTTCATCGCTGGGCTCGGAGGTACGGATACGAAGAGGTGATCCGGCAGATTGCAGGTGCCGTTCTTTCGAGCGGTAAGATCGTTTGCGGGCTTGCTGTGGTCGAGAACGAGATGCACGAGATTGCGAAGGTGCGCGCGGCGCGGCCGGAGGGACTTGTGGCGCAAGAGGAGGAGACGCTGGAAATCGCCAGGCGTCTGGTGCCAAAGCTTCCGTTTTCAAACGTCCAACTCCTGATCGTGGATGAGATGGGTAAAAACATCAGCGGCACGGGCATGGACACCAAGGTGATCGGGCGAAGCGTGAAGCTTTCTCCCGGTGAAGGGCCCGCGATCGATGTGATCTACGTTCGGGACCTCACCGACGAGAGCGGAGGGAATGCCGTAGGAATGGGGAATGCCGATTTGGTTCATGAGCGGTTTTTTCACAAGGTGGACTTGCGGAAGACTTACATCAACGCGCTGACTTCACTGAAGCCAACGAACGTCCGGCTGCCGATGCATCTGTCCACGGACCGGGAGGCGATTGATGTCGCCCTGGGCAGCATTGGGTCGCCCGAGCCACCCAGCCAGCGCGTGGCGTGGATTCGGAATACGCTGGATTTAAACCGCATTTCCCTCTCTGAGCCTCTGGCAAGTGAGGCAGCAAGCCTGAGCGGATGGAGCCTCTCTTCGAGGACTTACGATCCGCAGTTCGACCCGGAAGGGAACTTACTTCCCCCGCCCTCTTCAGTTTGAAAGAGATTCGATGAACAAAGCCAGCCGGCTTGTGGGCCAGATCAGGCCCTACATTCCACTCTTCATCTTGGCCATATTCCTGATGGTCGTCGTCGGGGCGTGTGAAGGGGTCTACGCGCTACTCATCAAACCGATATTTGATCAGGTCTTAAAGACGAACTATACGGCAGGCCCCGTTCTTCTCTTAACCCTCCACGGCCACGCCATTTACCTTCAAGATTTCCTTCCCGGTCACCTCCGCGATCCGCTTACGGCCATCGCCATCGCTCTCGTGGCGGTGACGTTCATCAAGGGGATTTGCGCATATTCCGGCACCTATTCAGTGAACTTTATCGGTCAATCTGTGGTGCGGGACCTGCGCAACAAGCTCTACGACAAGATCATCCGGCAGTCGATGGCCTTTTTTACACAAAATTCCACCGGACAGCTCATCTCCGCCGTCATGAACGATATCGAACGCATCCAGGATGCGGTTTCACACGTGACGGCCAACTTCCTCAAACAGTCCTTCACGCTGATTTTCCTGCTGGCTTTCATTTTTTACGTGGATTGGCGCCTCGCGCTGGCCTCACTGATTGTGGTTCCGCTCATCATTTTCCCCGCCGCAAATATCGGCCGTTATATTCGCAAGCACAGCCGCAAGAGCCAGGACAAGATGGCGGAGCTTACCAACATCCTTCAGGAAACCATCAGCGGCATTCGCATTGTGAAGGCTTTCGGCATGGAGAGTTTCGAGGGCAACAAGTTTAAGGTGGCGACGCGGCGGTTGCTCAGAGTCAACCTGCGATGGGTGCGCGCGCACGCCCTCACCCAGCCCATGATGGAGCTGCTCGGTGCCATTACCATTGCCGCCTCGCTGCTCTACGCACGCAATGAAATTGTGCACCACGTCCAGACGACGGGCAGCTATGTGGCCTTTCTCTACGCGCTGATCAAAATGTACGAGCCGATCAAGCGGCTCACCGGCGTGAACAATTCCTTCCAGCTCGCCGTGGGGGCTTCGGAACGAGTGTTTGAAGTGCTCGACGTTCAATCCGAGGTGCCTGAGAAGCCGGCCGCCATTCAGCTTGAGCCCTTTCAGGGCGAGCTGGTGTTTGAGGAAGTGGATTTCAGTTACGGCGACCTGCCCATCCTTCAGGGTGTAAACCTGAGAATCCGGAAGGGCGAGGTGGTGGCGATTGTAGGCTCGAGCGGGGCGGGGAAGACGACCTTGGCGAATTTGATTCCCCGCTTCTTTGATGTGACCGGCGGACACATTTTTTTTGATGGCGTTGATTTGCGTGAAGCCAGCCTCGTCTCGCTCCGCTCGCAGATCGGCATGGTGACCCAGGAAACGGTTCTGTTTAATGATTCCGTGCTCGAAAATATCGCTTACGGGCAATCCCCGATTGATCCCCGCGCCGTCGAAAGCGCGGCCCGTGCCGCGCTGGCGCACGATTTCGTCATGGAGATGCCGGAAGGCTATCGGACCCTCATTGGCGAGCGTGGACAGCGGCTTTCCGGCGGCCAGCGGCAACGCATCGCCATTGCTCGCGCGCTGCTCAAAAACTCTCCGATCTTGATTCTGGACGAGGCGACTTCGGCCTTAGACACCGAATCCGAAATGCTCGTGCAAAAGGCGCTGATCAACTTGATGGCGGGCCGCACGGTGCTGGTGATTGCGCACCGCCTCTCCACCGTCCGGCGTGCGGATCGAATTGTGGTGCTCGATCGCGGCTCGATCAGCGAGATTGGCACCCACGAGGACCTCGTCTTGGGGGGCGGTATTTACCAGCGCCTGCACGAGCTTCAGTTTGTATAAGCAGTGGCAAGTGAGGAGTGACGAGAATTGAATCATTGAATCATTGATTCAATGACTCAATTCTCGCCACTGTTCTTATG
>JBOGJS010000328.1:0-20741 GCA_050745365.1 Terriglobia bacterium | reverse complement strand
GGCGCTTCTCTCAAAACTTCTCTCGGATTTTCATGCATTTGCAGCCTCCCCACCTTTGGCATGTGATGTGCTCTTTAAATAGGCGCATGGCTGATCCGGATCATAACGCTTAGGGTGTGCTGATTCGGAAAATGGCAGTGCCCGCGGTCCCCCCCTCCCCGCGGATTTGGTCGCGCCCGCCGGAGGGATGTGCTTAAAGCAGGAAGCGCATTTCTCCGGGGGCGGACGTTTTCCCTCTTTCAGCGACATCCGAGTTGAAACCCAAGCGTCCCATCTGTATGACGGCCGTTTTGGCTACGGTGCTATATTTGAGGAGTCGCAGCTTTTGCGATGCTCCGAACGATGAAGAGAACGAGCATCTGTGTCCCCTGTTTTCTTGTCTTAGGCGTTGTTGTCCTGCTCGTGATGGCTATTCCCCAGAAGCTATCTGCGCAGGCACTTGCGCGGCAGGCGCTGGCCTGCTTCCCCCCGGACACGCAGCAGCTTGCCTACGCCAACCTTGCCCAGCTTCGCTCGCTCCCTAATTACCGTCAATTGCGCCGCGTCATTTTCAGCAGACAGATGCAAAATTTTGAGGCATTTCTGCGCCCGCTGGGGGCCGATGTCGATAGAGACGTCGATGAGGTTGCGATCGGATGGCGAGGGACTGGGGATCCCGTATTTTTCGGACTAGCTGAAGGGCAATTCCAGCCCGATCCGGTACAGAGTCTCATCGCGCAGGAAAAGCTACCAACGAGCCAGTACGAGGGATATACTCTTGATGCCTTTGGCTCCGGCATCGACCGGAACGGCTTATTCTTCACCTTCTTCAGCCCAAATCTTGCCGCTTTCGGCCGTCTGAGCGACCTGAAGGCTCTCATCGATGGCTATCTTGGTCTTCGCCCTGCGCTGAACACAAATACGGAATTCGTCAACTGGGAAGGCCAGATTGAAGGCTCCGGGCCGGAGTGGGGGATTACAACCGGAAAGGCTGCGGCGAACCTGGCGCTTCCTTGGCTTCTGCCTGGGGCCAAACGAAATATCGACCTGAGTAGCATTCTTAGCCCTATCAAAGCCGTGCTCTACTCAACGGATTGGGGAACAGATTTTTCCGCTCAAATCTCCATCATCTGCCATGGCGCCGAAAGCGCCTCGACGCTCGCCCAGCTTCTGACTCTCTGGCGCAACTCCGTTTCAACCACTCCATCTCAGTCCTCAGACGCGAACCAGCTCATCCAAAGCATGGAGATCACGCTCGATGGCAACCAAGTTGAACTCTCCGGCTTTGGGCCCACCGATGCCCTGGCGCAAGTCCTCCAGCACATGCCGGGCCGCTGAACAGCAGGCGCGCCGCTCGGGCGCAATCTCTTGGGCGAATGCGAGCCCAATTTCGACGGGACCAAATGAGGCAGGCTGGGACGGAGCAAGTAGCGCAGCCTCCGCCATTGCTTCATCATGTCTGTGCGGCTGCCCTCCGAGCCCCGGACTCGCATCTGAGCCAAAAACCTGAGCCACGCATCACACCCAGAAGCCGCGGACCTCGACAGCGGAGGTCCGCGCTACTCGCTCTCGCTGACGCGGTTTCTTTATTCCGGCTACGCTGGGTCAGGAGGAACACATCAATGGAAGGAATTTTGTGGGAAGCATGGTGGCGCCGCCCAGTTGCATTGCCTCGACCGGCCAGCCCGCTTGCAAAGTGGCGTTCACGTATGACACGTTACAGGTGACGGACAACTGCCTTGGGAGCGCACCCGCCGCAGCGGCAAGAGCTGCCGCGGCTGCGCTCAGCGGCAGAACATTCCACCTCCTGGGACCGCTCGCTAATGAGTACCGCCCTTATTGCCCTCGCCATTCCGGAGGTTTAGGCACCTGCTCAGGAAGGACCTTGGTAGCCTCGCAGTACGTGATCAGAGTCATCCCACCGCCCGCGAGATCAGTGTCCCTCCCAATCCGGGTTTTCTCCCCTGAGGGTGTTGTAGTCATGATCCGCCCGCGCCATCGACGGCGATTCAGTGAAGGAAGCGGAAAGCCCAAGCAGAGTCCCGAGCCTTCGACCAAACTCCGAAGGCGGCATCTCCGTATAGCCATTGCCGGGCGCAAACAACCGCGGGTCCGGTTCGCCGATTTGCAGGCTGAGCGCCTTCTTCTCGCTCGCCGGCTGATACGTGCCATCCGGCTCCTCCCTCTCAGTGCGGTACGTGAGCACCTGACACGCAAGGCCCGGAGCGGCCCATGCCTCGATGCGATAGCCGGGCGGAGCTGGCGGGCGGATCTCGACCACGGCTTGGCCGAGCACCTTCCCAGCGTTTTCCCGAAGGAGACTCTCCCCGGCATAGACGCAGTTGGGCGGAGGGTGGAGAACAGAACGCCTCCAAATCGCCGCATCGCTCGGGGGATAACTGGATTTAACCTTGGCGGCATCCAGAAGTTTTACCCTGCTTCCGTCGATGTAGCGAATAGTGCGAGTGTAGACATTCCTCTCGATCTGTAACGGTCCCGCACTGAGCACGTGCACCGTAGTTCCGTCCGAACGACGCGCGAGGGTGCTGATGTCGGCGAGTTTACCTGCCGGATCGCTGCCGTAAAAGTACACCGCCGCCTTGTAGGTGAAGGGGATGACGCCCGACGTAGTGTCCTGCGCCGGTTGGCCCGCCGCTCTCGCGGCGAAGTAGCATGCGATTCCCACGATCGCCGCCAGCACTATGCCCGCGCCCCTGATCGCACCTGGCATCTTCATGGCAACCTCCTTACGCTGGCCGCGTAAGGCGTCAGGACCCTACCGACTGGACACCTCAAGCGCCAGCGGATAACCGCGCCAAAGCTTTCGCCAGAATCCGCGGTCCCGCAGAGCCTTCACAGGTTGTTAGGTCCGGCGCAAAAGCCGCATTGGACGGTGCACGACGAGCCGTCATCGCAGCCCACCGCGTCGGGGCGATCGCCGCACTCGCCGTTGTTCACATAAAGGATCTCAATAGCATTAACACTTTTCAATTTTACCCTTTCAATTTTATCCTTGACAAACCGCGTTGGGGCGGGAAAATACACCCAGTTTGTAATTCCTAACCCCAGAGGAGGAGCAAAGCCATGCGACGATCCAAAGTGTCGGTCTGTGTGGTCACCGTCGTTCTGTTCGCTTTCCTGACGGGTTTGGCGGGGGCAGGGGCGGCTGCGCAGTCGCCCTCCGCCCCGCCAACGAAGGCGAAGCAGGAGACGCAGAATCCCCCCATCGAGGACCTCCACGAGGCGGGGAGGATACATTTCCCCGTGCCCGCGCCCGTCATGATGGAGAGCGCCGTCGAGTGCGACCAGCGCGGCAGGATGTACGTGGCCGATAGCGATAGCCCTCAGGCCAATCCGGTTGCTCTTCCTATCCGCAGGCTCTCTCCCGACTCGCAAGGCGTCACCACGTACGTGATGCAGCAGCCCTCGGGATATCCTACCTGGGGTCGGTTAAGCTGGAGCGTTACACCGTGGGGCACAGTATATGTCCTGGTGAAGGGCTACCAACATTCACCCCCACAGAAAGGTGAGTTGCCGGGCTACTTCATCGAGAGATTTGACAACGACGGAACGGTGGAATCCATCATCACGCTGCAGCAAGGGCAGCAGGGCTTTGTAAGCCCGGTGCAATTTGCGGCGTTCGCGTACGGCGGATTTTTGATCACAGGCACAATCGGCTCGGGCATCGCGCTGAGCCAGCAGAGGCCCTTCACGGCGGTGTATGACGGCAGCGGGCAGTTCGCACGCGAGGTCGAGCTCTCGGATTACGACACTGTCGCTGCCCACTCCGAAGGCTTCGGCAAGCAGGGTAGCGCCTCTCAGAAGATACTCAAGGAGGAATGGGGAGTGGCGCAGGGAATGCTGGCGGCCGCAGCGGACGGCAGCGCCTATTCGGTGCGCGCCACCGATCCCCCGGTCCTTTACGTGATCTCTCCGGGCGGCGACGTCACCAAAGAGGTTAAGCTGCAGTTCAACTCGTCGGACCTGATTCCAGTCGGCATGAACCCATCGGCCGAGGGTGTGCCGGTGATCGAGTTCGGCCCCTCGCCCGTCCTCAACCCGAGGGAGTTTAGCCAGCATCAGAACGAGCTGGTGCTGGTGGACCTCGAGACGGGCAAGGTAAAGGGGGTGTTTCGGCAGCCGCCGGGCGGATTCTTGATGTCGTCCTGCGCCACACCGCAAGGAGAATTCATGTTCCTTGGCAGGAGGAGCGATAAAGGCACCCTGGACCTCGTAGAGTTTGCCCGCCCTGCACTAAGACCCCCGGAGTAGCGCAGACCCAAGCTTTGGGGTCTGCGTGTTTTGCTCGGTTGCCACGGGAAAGCAAAAACCGCAGACCGAAGGGCGCAGTCCGCGCTCCCATTACGCCTTCATCAGAAGTAGAACTTTGCTCCCAGTTGAATCTGCCGAGGCGTGTTCAACTGAGACGAAATTACCCCAAAAGTAGGACTCTGCCAAGCCGAGTTCGGATAGCCGAACTGCGGGTGGTTGAAAGCGTTCAAGGTTTCCAACCGTAACTGGAGCGACATGCCTTCCCGCACCCTGCTGAAGGAAAAGTTCTTGTATATCGCAAGGTTGAAATTCCTTGCGCCTGGCCCGAAGACATTGCTTTCCACGGCGGCCGTCCCAAGCGTCCACGGAGCGGGCACAGAAAACGCCTGATTCCCGTTGGCGAAATAGCTTTGCAGATTCACCCCCGGATTCTTCCGCAGCGGGGCGACCCCGTTGGGCTGCTGGCAGCCGTACGTTGGAATCGGTGTTCCGCAGGAGTTCCAACTTATGGGAAGCGGGTTGCCGGTGTCAAAAATCCAAATCCCACTCGTCTCCCAGCCCCCGAGGACTGCATTGACCGGCCCCTTCCAGCTTGACCCCCAATGCCTTCCCTGACCGAAAGGCAGCGTATAGGTATAGGCGACGTTGATGATGTTGGGGTCGTCGTAGTCAGAAAGGCCGTGGGACAATTCCAGGTTATTTGGATCCGTAAATCGGGTCGCGCCGCCAATCCAGCTCACATTATCGCCATTGGCGGACTCTTCGTCCATCGACTTTGAGAAGGTGTAATTGAAGAAGAATTGTAGTCCGTGAGAAATCCGTTTCTCGGCGCGGAGCTGGAAAGCGTTGTATTCGGAGTTTCCCCAAGGCGGTTCGATGACATTTGTGCCGCAGAATTCGGGGAAGCGCACGCGCAATTGAACCTCTGGAACCGTCGGACCGCTTAAGCAACTCGACGGATTCGTGATGTACCCATAGAACGGATTGGGCACGTAGGAGTCCAGAGCTTCCAATTGCGAAGGAGTCATGGTCTGAACTTCAGGGCCCATGACATCCAGGTTGGTATAGCCGTTTTCGAGCAAGTGGGTCCCTTTCTGCCCTACGTAGTCGGCCTCCACCAGGATGGCACCGGGAAGCTGGCGCTCAATGCCAACATTCCATGTCCAATTCGAAGGGATGTTTCCCCAACCCGGATAATGCGCGCCCCCGGTCGGACTCAGCCCCTCATAGGTCAGCGCGCCAAGCGTATTGCCGGTGGGTAGGGTTGGACCACCTGGAAAGGGATCCGTGAGGGTGTTCGCGGGCGTCGCGCCGTTGTTCTGGTATGTGGTGACCCACGGAGTGGAAGGCATATATCCATCAGAGCCGCCCGAGCCATCCTGACGCGCTGCACCGTACTGGAAGTATTCGTAATAAAGCCCCGCGCCGCCTCGCACCACGGTCTTATTGTTCAGCCGGTATGCCAGCCCAAACCGAGGTTGAATCGCTCCCCAGTAAGTCTGCGGAAATTCTCCCCGGGCTGAAGGCGTAGTGAAAACGTCGCCGCCATACAATTGAGACAATCCCGGCACCTTAAGCGGATTAGGAATGCTGGGATCGAAATACTCACCCCGGTTGAACCGCTCCGTAGACGGGTATTGGAGGTCATAGCGAAGCCCAAGATTCAACGTCAGTTTGTTTGTCGCCCGCCAGTTATCCTCGACATAAAGGCTCCAGGATTTGGCCGTCCATGCCGGCTCCTCGTAGATGTTGAATGACCCGTAACCTCCGATGCCCGAGCCCATAAGGAGAGAGGCCATGGCGTCGCCCCCTGTCGCTGTGTTGTTCTGATATTGCGTTGTGGCCGTCTGGCTGATGTCAAAAAACCCGTCAGGGTAGCCGATATCCTCGGTATTCTGCTGCGAAATGCGAAATTCGGCGCCGATCTTGAGATCGTGGCGGCCGATGATCCAATCCAGGGTGGGCAGGGTATCCCAGCCCATTCGCTCCACATGCGAAAGGATGAATTGCTGCTCGCCAATCGAGTTTGACCCGCTAAAGGGGGCATATTCCCCGATGTCATAGGTGGGAATTTGCCCAACGATTCCGTCGTCAAAGTAAGACGGAAGGTGAAGGGCTGAAATCGCATTAAAGTTGGGATACTCAGCGGGCGAGCCCGGGTCAGTCCAGCCGCCGCGCACCAAACCCTGGGTCAGGGTGAGCACCTTATTGGCGCCAAAATTGTGCGTGAGTTGGGCTTCACCGTTCCACGCGGTACTGGTAGTGGCGCCCGCGCTGCAAGGTTCCATGGCATTGCCCCAGCACGGCGCCGAATTGTTAAATCCCCAAGAGTAGGCCAGGCGTGCCATGGCATGTGTGTTAGCGCCAAAGAGATGATCCACCTTGATGTCCATGGTGTTGCCGCGGGTAGGACTCGCCCCACTGGCTGTGTAATTGACATAGGGGTTATAATTCGCCAACCCGACGTTTAAATTCGGTGATGGGAAATAGGACATTACCGCTCTACCGGACGGGTTAATCAGATTGCCGGGCGTGGCCGGAAGCTGGAAAGGCGTTCCGGCAAGAAGTGCATTGCCCGGGCTTTGATACGTCGCAAGGTTATTATTGGGAATAAAGCCGCTTCGAACGGTCGTGGCGAGAGTCGGATTATAACTGCCGGTATAAGGATCCCAGAGCTGGCCCTGGGCGGCCGAGCACATTCCCGCTGAGTTGAACGTCCCGCCATAGTAGCCGCACAGTGAGCTGAAATCCCCGGTCTTTTCCGCCCCTGTCGGAACACCCCCGGTATACACCGACAACGAGGATTCCCTCGTCCCTTCATAGTCGAAGAAGAAAAAAGTCTTGTTCTTCTGAATCGGTCCGCCGATGGTGCCGCCAAAATCGTTCCAATGCAACGGCGGGATGGGTTGCGCAGCTTCGTTACTGAAAAAATTGTTTGAATCGAAGATGTTGTTCCGGTCGAACTCGTAGAGGGTCCCGTGGAACTGGTTGGTGCCCGAGCGCATCACCATGGTGACAATGGTAGATCCGCTGAAACCCTTGTCGGCGCTGAAATTATTCTCTTCGACTTTAAACTCTTGCAGAGCGTCAATGGATGGGACGTATTCAATGTCGCGTTCCTCGAAGTCTGGACCTGTCTCTGTCACGCCGTCGAGGATGACATCCATAATGTCGTATCGCATGCCCTCGGGCTCAATATTGTAACTGTTGTTGTTCGCTGCGCTGCCGTATGTGACCGGAGCGACACCCGGCGCGAGCTCGACGAGTTGGCTTGCGTTTCGCCCCACCAACGGCAACTCCCGAATCTCGCTGCCCGTAACAGTTTGGCCCAATTGCGCATTTTGAGCTTGGAGAAGGGGCGGAGCACTGGTCACCTCCACCGTCTGGGTTGGGGAACCCACTCGCAAGACGACGTTTTCAGTAGCGGCTTGGTTGACCTCTAGCGTGACGCCTCGCAGCACGTATGTCTTGAACCCGTTTGCCTTCACGCCGATTGTGTACGTGGCAGGGTGTAGATTCACCACGATATACTGGCCTGCATTGTTGGTCGTCGCCTTGTACGTGAAGCCGTTGCTCACATTTGTTACTGTGACGGTTGCTCCGGGAATCACGGCACCCGATGGGTCACTCACCGTGCCGGTCACTCTGGCTGTCGGAAGCTGCGCCTGAACAGGCAATGCAGCCAGAACGGAGAGACACCAAAGCAATATCACCATTTTTGTGCGCCATAGTCGGCGCAGTGGGCAATGTGCGGACCACCTGAGCAATGCTGGTTGCCGCAAGAGCGGGCAGTGAGGCTCGCTGTATGGGGACGTTGGTGAAGCATGGGGAGTGAAGCACTTTGCACTTCTTTTCAGCGCGCCGCTAATTCCTGAAGGCATCATGATCTACCTCTCCTGACCTTGTCGATGTTCGTAATAATTAGGATCGATTGATGTTCGTAATAATTAGGATCGATTTCAGAAAGCATACACCACACTTTAACGTCAGTCAAGCGATATATCCGGAATTGTGAGTTTGGAAGTGAGCTCAGGTTGCCGCGATCTCTAGACGGAAACGGTTTGACCTCGTTCGAGGGATTCGAGACAGAGGTCCATTAAACCCATCACCTCGCACGATTCTGCCGGCAGGCACCTCGCGGGCTCCTGTCCCCTTTCAACACACTCGGCAAAATAGCGTAATTGGGCCGCATACATATCTTCATCATCTACCGTCAGAGCACACGCAGGAGCATTGGGAGTGTACATGAGAAGCCGGGTCGCCGTTTCTCCTCGCTCTGCGATGTTTCCTGCCACGCGGAAGCCGTATTCAAGGCAGCCGGATTCGCCCGCGACGCGAATACCGCAGGAGAAGGGCCATCCGGCCGGCATTAGGAAACTCGCCTCCGCATTGGCGACCGCGCCCGGATAGCGAAACGTTGTCTGAACGTGATCCCAGCCGCCATCGGAAGATTTTAAGCCGGCGGCGTAGACCTGCTTGGGAGAACCCATCAACCAGTAAATAAAATCCACATCATGAACCTGAACGTCAAGGCGCGCGCCGCCGCTCTGCCGTGGATCACGGAACCAGCGGCTCCACGATGGGTAGCTGGCCAGCCGATAAGCATCCACAGCACGAATCGCGCCCAGGGTGCCGCCGGCAACCAACTCTTTGATGCGGGCGTAGTGAGGCCAGAATCGGAGCACTTGGCCAATCATCAAGGTGACACCTGCGCGCCCGGCAGCATCCAACATCCGCCGCGAGGCGGCCTGATCCAGAGCAAAGGGTTTTTCGCACAGAATGTGCCGATGGCATTCAGCGGCTTCAGCAACGTATTGCTCGTGGAGGAAAGTAGGCACGGCAATAACAACGGCATCAATGCCGGAGTTGAGGAGTTCCTTGTAGCTCGGATAGATGCGAACTTCAGCGGGCAGGAAGCGACGCGCTTCCTCTGGTCGGGAGGTCGAGACGGCAGTAACATGGGCGTTCGTGTTCCTGAGGCTGGCCTCATAGTGGAGGCGGCCCATATAACCTATGCCCGCAATTCCCAGTCGCACCATCCGCCTTGCTCCGCTCTCTAGCGGCTCTCTAGAGGGAGAGAACGTGTGAATAAATTCGGAAGTATGTACTTTACGCAACCCACTGAAAATCTCCGCTGACCCCTTCCTGGTCCGTTCTACTTCGGCCAGCCTTCCTTCGGCTTCTTCTTTGCCAATGCCCGTTTAATCGCCTGTTTCCAGTCGCCCTTGATCTTCAGGGTTCCTGGTTTCGGACCGCTCTTGGCCTTGGGTCTACCGGCTTTGGATTTCTTGGCCATCTACTTGTACTTTGCTTCCTCCCTCAACTGTGATATAACCGCCGACCTGGAGGATACATAAAATGGACTCGAATACCGAATTGATTGTGACGCTCCAGAACGCGATTCAAGAAATGATTGCAGCCCTAAAGGCCGTTAGAATCGTGCTCTATAACCAAGGTATTACGACACCGGAGGAACTCGGGAAGTTACAGTTGCAGGCTCGGCAGGCATTGGCACAGACTCCGAAAGGCAAGGATTTCGAGTATCTCTTATCTCAAGTATCTGATACTCACTGATCCGTTTGATTGTCTCAAATATTTCCTTCTCCATGTATACCTCTCCTTGTTTTGATATAGTGCGAATCGTTCATCCTCATGCGGCAGGCATACGGTACATGAGCCGTCGGCCTTCTGCCAGCCTGATTGCTGCAATCGTCCGCTCGCCGGCATTCAGTTTGCGGGTGTTCCACAGAAAATCCGCCTGCCAGAGGTAGCGGTGCAGGTATTCTTTGCTCACATTGTGATAGATGCCGTGGATGCCGCGTTTCAATAGGGCGAAGGAACTCTCAACGGTATTGGTGTGGATGTCGCCCCGCACATACTCTCCGGTAGTATGGGCTACCGTCTCATGTCCCCCCGCGAACTCATTAGCAAGACCGTGATAAGAACGAAGTTCATCTGTTATGATCCGGGCGTCTGTGCTAACTACATGCCGGATAGCCGATTTAAGAGTATCGGATCGCACGTCTGCTACCACGCGCCTGCGGATTCTTCCCCGTCTCTCAACTGCTGCGAAAATCAGCGTTTTTGTTCCCGTCGGTCCCGGACGATTCCCCCTGAATCTCGGTTTCCCGCCGACATAGGTTTCATCGCACTCGACCGTGCCAACCAGCAAATTGGCCGCTGGATTGTCCGGGGCCATTGCGAACCGGATGCGGTTCATCAGGAATAGAGCCGACTTGTAGCTGATTTGGCAATGCCGCATGATTTCAAGCGCCGCAACACCCTTCTTTGACGTAGACGCCCGCCAAAAAGCATAAGCCCAATGCCGAAGGTCAATCCGGCTTTCCTCGTATACCGTCCCGATCCGAACCGTGAACTGTTTCTTGCAATCGTGGCAGCGCCAGAGATACCGCTTGTTCCGCTTGCCCGTCGTGGCGTCTGTCATCTTGTAGACATCAATGCTTCCGCAGTGAACGCAGGCCGGATCGTTTCCCCAGCGTAAATGCTCAAACAGTTCAACCGCTGCGAGTTCATCGGCGCACGCCAGCGGGATGTTCTCAACCACTTCGGACTTCGCCAACTCCGTTCGCTCTTCGTTTTTCATGCTCTAATCATATACTTGCCGCAAGCATTGTGTCAAGTACAAAGTTTCAAGTTTTTCTCTGCTGCTTTATCCACTCCTGTATTTCGGGCGGGAATGGCTGTCCAACCGAAGCCCGGATTTGCTTTAGGCGGCTGGCAAAGGCTGTAATGTCCCTTTCAAGGCGCTCAGGGGACGTATCTGCATCATGGGAGGCCACGGCTAGATGCATCGCCAAGTGCATGACATCAACCATGCACGTATCATCAAGAATGGTGGTAATTTCTGGTGTCTCAGGGGCAACGCTTCTAAGTGTATAGGAGGTGGTCGATCCGCCACAAAAGGGCGCATTCTTCTTGGCTTCATGCACCACATAAAGTGCAACTAGGCGCAGCGAGTCGAGAGTCTTCCTTACATCGTAGAGGATGCCACAAAGGTAGTTGCCTATATCGCCTCCCGCACCAATACAAACATAGGTCTGTATTGTTTCGACTGTGGCATTTGCTGCATGAAAAAGCCGCACCACACAATCTGAGTTGTCACGTACACGAACGCCGATAAGCAGTTCTGTCTGATTCAAGGCGTCCGGGTTCTGTGAAAGTTGACCGCTGAGTGATATAGTTTCGTGCCGGATGATCCGCTTAATGTCCTCCATCCTCTCATCCGGTGTCATTGAAACATGGGCGTCCTTCTTGGCGGAGATGCCATCGCAGATAATGTCTTTCCAGGTTCCGATTAAGGCTCGATCTCCACACCCGCTGAATAAAAGTTCGCAACATTGGAGGGTGACCGGGAAGACCTTCAAATCCTGAGTTATGGTGCCGGAAGTATATTCCGTGTCGGCGCTGATGAGTATGCCTTCATCGGATACGAAACCGGCTGCAATCGTCATGGCTTTCCTTTTGGGAAGCCGCCTTGGTACGGGTTTTGGTATCGGATGAGGGCGCGGCTTCGAGGGTATCATTCTACACCCCCGCCTTGCGTAAAGTACATACTTCCGAATAAATTGGAATTTGCTGCGCAAAAGTCGTCGCATGTCATGCAGAGCGCTCACAGCCTTTTAGCTACTAATCTGCAGCATGGTAAAGCGTAGCGCGGACCTGCGGTGTTCAGGTCCGCGGCTTTTCACTCTTCAGGCAAAAAACCGCAAGCCCGAAAATGCTCGGACAAACTATGCTTTACACAGTTCGACGACCTCAGACTTGAGGAGAAGGAGGTGTAGCTACCGGTCTGGACCGGGCGCCGGGTTCAGTGATGCATTTCAAGTCCGCCAAAAGCCCGGCAAGCGCGGAATCCGGCAGGGCAGGCAAAAAGCCGCGAAAGGCGAGGAGAACCTGCTTAGTGATGTAATCGAAATCATGAAACGCGGGATCGAGATTCGCCCACATCTCGATCCGTGATTCCTGCATTTTCTCCGCCACCCGGAAGTGATTGCGAAACTCCTGTGTCAGCGTTTCCACAGCGCGGCGAAGAACACGAATATGGATTTGGTACCGGATTTTGGACCGGAAGACCGATGCGTCCAGCGCTTCTTGGAGGCCAACGAAATCAATCATGGCCCGTGAGCGGAACCTGCTGGTATTCATCGTATGGGCGCTCACCACCGGCCGGGCATAAGTCAGGTTGTCCGCAATGGCATTCAGGATGGCAACGGTAATTTCCACCACCCGCTCCCACTGGCACGCAGCCAGGCGGACGAGACGCCAGGCGTTTTCATCATCACCCGATCGCCGCTCACCCAGCGCTTCGTTCAACGCGACGCCCAGGATGCCGGTTTGAGTTTCGATGACGAAGACCAGCGGCTGGTAGATCTCTTCACGCTCCGGAGAGAGAGAGTTCCGGCGCCGAGACGACGGATCGTCGATATGCAGGATCCGTCGGCACACATAACCCACCACCAACAGAGTGAGAACCGCAAGTCCCCAACGCATTGGCTACAGTATACACGAAGATTGGAAAATTCCAATCAGATTCGCTCCGTTTCTTGCCGCCATTTTTCCGCTCATATACAATCAGATTGAAGGCTGCTAACCGGCAGGGGGAAGTATCCGGTCGACTGACGAGAGAAATTGGCCATCGACGAGCACATCCACAAGCGGGTTCCCAGCCGGGTCATCATCACTCACGTTGAACCACAACTGGCAGAGGGCGCGTTTCCCATCAAGCGGGTGGAAGGCGAAACCCTCCACGTGACCGCAGACATACTTGTCGACGGCCACGAAGCGGTCTCCGCTGCGCTCCGCTACCGGCAACTGAGTGAAGAGAACTGGGCTGAGGCCCCCATGCGGGAGCTCGGTAATGACTTGTGGACCGCGCAGTTTACCGTCGAGAAGCGCGGACGTTATGAATACACGATCGTCGCCTGGATGGACGATTTTGAAACCTGGCGCCGGGACTTTGCCAAGCGAGTGGAAGCCCGGCAGGATCTTTCGGTAGACCTCGAAATAGGCGCCCGGCTCGTTGAAGGGGCTGCGCGCCGGGCGGAGATGGCGGGCGATAAAACAGCGGCGGAAGGCCTTCAGCAGTGGGCCGGTTGCCTCTGCCCTCCGCATCTCGCGGGATCCTTGGCCGCTCAGGAAGCTCCCTCGAAGCTTGCGGCGGATGAAAGGTTGGCCTCGTTGATGGGCCGGTATCCTGAAAGGCGCGGGGCCGCGATTTACGAGAAGTGCGTGCCGGTGCTTGTGGACCGCGCGCGGGCGAATTTCAGCGCCTGGTATGAAATGTTCCCACGCTCATTTTCCGCGACGCCAGGGAGGCATGGAACCTTCAAAGACTGCGAATCACAACTTGCCTCCATTGCCGGGATGGGCTTCGATATTTTATATCTTCCACCCATCCATCCAATCGGCCGCACGCATCGGAAAGGGAAGAACAATTCGCCGACGGCTGGACCGGAAGATGTGGGAAGCCCTTGGGCAATCGGAGCCGAGGAAGGTGGCCACAAGTCCGTACACCCTCGGCTGGGCACTCTGGAGGAATTTGAGCGGTTTCTCCGGAAGGCGCAGGAGCACGGGCTCGAGATCGCGCTGGACCTTGCTTATCAATGCTCGCCGGATCATCCTTACATCAGGGCGCATCCCGAGTGGTTCCGTCGGCGCCCTGACGGCAGCCTGCAATATGCAGAGAATCCGCCCAAGAAGTACGAAGACATCTATCCATTTGATTTTGACAGTGACGACTGGCAGAGCCTCTGGGAGGAGCTCAAGAGCATAGTTCATTTCTGGATTGGTAACGGCGTTCGCATCTTTCGGGTGGATAATCCGCACACGAAGCCGTTTGCTTTCTGGGAATGGCTCATTCGTGAAATCAAGGACGAATATCCGGACGTGCTTTTTCTCGCTGAAGCCTTTACGCGCCCCAAGGTGATGAAGCAGCTTGCGCAGTTGGGCTTCACCCAGTCCTACACTTATTTTACCTGGCGCAATACGAAGTGGGAGCTGATCGAGTACTTTACAGAATTGACCCACACGGAAATGCGCGAGTATTTCCGCCCTAACCTCTGGCCGAACACACCCGATATCTTGACTGAATATCTGCAATCCGGCGGAAGGCCGGCCTTCATGGCGCGGCTCGTGCTGGCCGCAACACTGGGAGCGAATTACGGTATCTATGGTCCCGCCTTCGAGCTTTGCGAGAACGTCCCGATTGCTCCAGGCAAGGAAGAATATTTGAACGCGGAAAAGTACGAAATCCGCCGATGGGATCTCTCGCGGCCTGGCAATTTGAGAGATTTGATCGCTCGAGTGAACCGCGCGCGGCGGGAAAATTCTGCCTTGCAAAGTGACACCAGCCTGCATTTTCATCGGCTGGATAACGACCAGATGATTGCTTATAGTAAGGCGATAGACGACGGGTCCAACGCCGTCCTTATCGTCGTAAACCTGGATTTCCGGTATCCACAGTCGGGCTGGGTTGATCTGTCGCTCGAAGAACTGGGGCTGGACGCCCAAACTCCGTTCGTGGTCGACGACTTGCTCACAGAAGCACGCTACCGATGGCAAGGCCCGCGGAATTACGTGCGACTCGATCCTCACGTCCTGCCGGCGCACCTTTTCCGAATCCGGCGATACGCGGGCAGCGAAAACGGTGTGGAGGTCTTCGTGTAATTGGCCTTTGGGCAGCGCCTAGATGCTACGCATGGATCACATGAACAGGGGCGGCGCTTTTGGAAACTCTGCGGCGGTGAGTCAATCACTGCGGAAAGGCCGCAATCTTCGAAAGGCACGAAGCATGGGCTAACCCGCTTGCTGGTTTCTTCTAACCTCTGCAATACTAATTCTCCGACCGTATGGACCCGAATAGACTCCTGCCTTACGACAGTCCCCAGTGGTATAAGGACGCAATCCTTTATGAAGTCCATGTGCGTGCCTTTAACGACAGCAACGGGGATGGGATTGGCGACTTCCGGGGCCTTATTGAGAGGCTCGGATACCTCGCGGAGCTCGGTGTGGACACGCTATGGCTGCTGCCGTTCTATCCCTCGCCGCTGAAGGACGACGGCTATGATATTTCGAACTATACGGACGTTCACCCCTCTTACGGAACGCTGGAGGACTTCAAGGCGCTCCTGAGCGAGGCTCACCGGTGCGGCATGCGCGTGCTCACCGAACTGGTGTTGAATCATACGTCTGACCAGCATCCCTGGTTCCAGGAAGCTCGCCAGTCGCGCGAACATCCCCGGCGGGACTGGTACGTGTGGAGCGACACGCCGGAGAGATACCCGCAAGCTCGAATCATCTTTACCGACACTGAGCAATCCAACTGGGCATGGGACCCGGTCTCCAAAGCTTACTACTGGCACCGCTTCTTCAGCCATCAACCGGATCTGAATTACGATAATCCCGCCGTTTGCGAAGAAGTTTGGAGCGTCATGAAGTTCTGGCTCGAGTTGGGCGTAGATGCTTTCCGCCTGGACGCGGTGCCTTACCTGGTGGAACGTGAAGGAACCAACTGCGAGAACCTGCCTGAAACTCACGACGTGCTCAAGTTTCTGCGTCGCCGGCTGGACGCAGGTTATCCCGGCCGCTTCCTTCTGGCGGAAGCCAACCAGTGGCCTTCCGACGTGCGCGCCTATTTCGGCGACGGCAATGAGTGCCACGTGGCGTTTCACTTCCCCCTGATGCCTCGCATGTTCATGGCCGTGCGTCTGGAGGACCGCAAGCCCATCATCGATATCCTCGAGCAGACCCCCGACATTCCAGAGGGCTGCCAGTGGGGAATTTTTCTGCGGAACCACGATGAGCTGACGCTCGAAATGGTGACGGACGAAGAGCGCGACTATCTTTACGATGAGTATGCGAACGATCGGGAGATGCGGGTGAACGTGGGCATTCGCCGCCGCCTGGCCCCTTTGATGGAAAACGACCGCCGCCGGATTGAGCTGATGAACGGCATGTTGCTCTCCTTGCCGGGGACGCCGATCATCTATTATGGAGACGAGATTGGCATGGGCGATAACATTTATCTGGGAGATCGCAACGGGGTGCGGACCCCGATGCAGTGGAATGGAGGGTGGAACGCCGGTTTCTCGATGGCTGACCCGGAGCGGCTTTACCTGCCTCTAAATTCAAACCCCGTTTATGGCTTTCAAACCGTCAACGTGGAAGCACAGAAACGGTCCACCCATTCACTGCTTTCCTGGATGAAGCAGGTCATACGGATTCGTAAGTCGAGCCGGCTGTTTGGCCGAGGTACCCTGGAGTTCCTCAACCCGGTCAACCATCAGGTGCTCGCCTATATTCGCGAGTTGGGGCTGGAAAGAGTGTTGGTGGTCAATAATCTTTCACGCTCGGCGCAGGCCGTTGAACTCGACCTTGGCCGCTTCCAGGGACTGATCCCGATTGAAATGTTTGGCGGCAACCCTTTTCCGCGTATTACTCATCGCCCCTATCTTCTAACGTTAGGTCCATATCAGTTTTATTGGTTCAAGTTACGACGAATTTAGGCCTCAGCGGGGCGGTAAAAAAACCCTTTTGACGGCCATTCTGAGCGTTCAGATTTCCAGGTTCGAGCAATAGAAAGAGATCTTCATCGTCCCGCGTAGCGGGACTTCTCAGAATGGCAGTTTCAGGGCCTTGCTTTCCGGCATCCCAATGGCACGGCCCGTCATTTTGAATTTTCTCAAGGGGGCAGGGAGAAGTCTTGGCGGAAGGTAACTTTCTTTCCGACGATTTCCTGCGTCAGTTGACTGCTGTGGGTGCGGCCGATATCCTCGTCGGTATTCCCACGGCCAACAATCACGAGACGATCCAGCATGTGGTGAATGCTGTCCAGATCGGGCTGGTAAAATATTTTCCCCGGGATCGAGCGGTTCTGATTAACCCGGACGGCGGCTCACGGGACGACACGCCAGCACTCGTCAAGGCCGCTTCAGTCCCCGATTTTCGCAGCGTCCTCAGCGCCAGCCCTCTCCGCACGCTTCACATGCTCAGCACACGATATCATCCCGGCCGGGGCTTGGCCGGGGCCTTCCGCCTTGTTTTCGCTGCCGCAGATCTGCTGAGGGCCCGTGCCTGCGCTGTGGTTTCGCCGGATGTGATCAGTATAACCCCCGAGTGGATCGATGCGCTTGTTCGTCCGGTTTACCGCGAAGGCTTCGACCTTGTCACGCCACTGTATCAGCGGCATAAATTCGATGCCCTTTTGGTCAAAAACATTCTCTCGCCTTTCATCCGCGCCGCATACGGTTACCAGATTGAAGAGCCTGCAGCAGGTGAATGGTGCGTTTCCGGAAAGCTCGCCTGCTACCTTCTGGAGCAGGAAGTCTGGCATGAGGATTTTATGCGCTTCGGATCGCCGCTCTGGATGACCGCTACCGCCCTTGCCGAGGATTTCCGGCTGTGCCAGTCGTTCCTGGGGCCGCGAATTCGCGCGGCCCATCATCCCGATCAGGATCTGCCTGCCATGATTCAACAGACCGTGGGGACATTGTTCCGCTCGCTCGAAGTCCACCAGCCTTTCTGGCTCTCTCGGAATGGTTCGCAGAGTGTTCCGGCTTTCGGGTTCCAGTCGCTAGTTGATCTCAGTGCGGTGCGGGTCAATCGCAAGCGGCTCCTCGAAATGTTCCAGAACGGCGTCGAGGAGCTTTCCTCCATTCTCGAAATGATACTTTCGGCGGCAACGCTGCAGGAAATTCGTGAGGTGAGCCGGGACGGCGAAGCCAGCCGCCACTTTACCGACGAGTTGTGGGTGAAAACCGTCTACGAGTTTGCTGCTTCATATCACCGTTCCGTGATGAACCGCGATCATCTGCTCCAGGCGCTCACACCGCTTTATCGAGGCAGAATCAGCTCCTATATCGCAGAGAATCACGGAGCAAGCCTGGAGGGGTTGAGGCGGCGGCTGGAATCTCTTCAGCAGAAGTATGAGAGCCTTAAGCCTTATCTCATTCAGGGCTGGCTTGGCAAAGCCTGAGGTGCATTATGGGAGAACTACTGTTTCGAAGTCTAACGACAAGCTTCACCAGTCTCATGGGAATGGTGGCGCACTTCCTGCCACGTTTAGTGGCGATGGTGATCACTATTGTCATCGGGTTCATCGTGGCCTGGATCCTCAAGGTCATCATCCGCCGCATCCTGTTGTTTTTCAGGTTCGATCAGGTTTCTGAGACTGCCGGCTTCACGCAAATGCTGGCCAAAGCTGCGATGCCGTCGCCGGCACAGATTATCAGCTCTCTGGTTTTCTGGGTAGTGTGGATCAGCTTTGTGCTTTTCGGGCTGAATGCGCTGCAGATTACGCCGCTCCAGGAGGAGATTTCCAGGTTTTTCTTTTTCCTGCCGCAGATTTTCGTCGCGGTACTCATTCTATTTGTCGGCGTATTGATTGCCAATTTTTTTGGCCGCGCCACCTTGCTGGCTGCGGTGAACGCGAATGCCCCCATGCCGCGACTGCTTTCGAGCGTGGTGAGGTTCCTGATCATCGCCATTGCCGTCACCATGGCGCTCGAGCGCATTGGTCTGGGACGAGGTGTTGTCGTCATCGCTTTTACAATTGCTTTTGGCGCCGTGATGTTGGGCCTCGCGCTGGCTTTTGGGCTCGGTGGCCGTGATGCCGCGCGCCGGCTGCTCGAGAAGAAGTTCCTCGAGAGTAGAAAAACGAAAGAGGAGGAAGAGGATGACATCTCTCATCTCTGATGACCGGTGGATGGCCTCTCTTCGAGAAAGGCTGGCAGCAAAGCTCCCGGAATTTCTAAGGGGCCAGCGATGGTTTGCCGGCAAGTCGGAGGCAATGCAGTCGATCGAAGTTTGGGAAATTGTTCCGCTTCCTTCCGATGGCCATGAGGTTTGCCTTTTCTTTGTTCGAGTGAACTATGCCTCCCGCAAGGCCCAGAATTATGTGTTGCCGCTCGTGATCGCCGCGACCGGAGCCGGCAAAACCGGTTTCCCTTCAAAGATCAGCGCCCTGATTGAGGTCGGCGAGCTCTCGCCTCCCTGTGTCCTTTGGGACGCTTTTTACGATGCCTCTTTCGCAAAAAATCTTCTGAAACTGATCGAGGAGGGGGCTGATCTCTCCGGGTCGGCAAGTAAGGTTTCTGGCCGCTCCCGGCCAGACTTCGAGAAATTGAGCCAGCGCGGCGAAGGCTCCCCCGAGCCGTCGCTGATGCGGGTGGAACAGAGCAACACCTCCGTCCGCTACGGGGAGCGATTCATTTTAAAGTTTTTCCGACGGCTTGAAGAAGGCCAGAACCTCGACCTGGAAATGGGAACATTCCTTACCGAAAGAGCCCTTTTTCCTAACTGCCCTCCCGTTGCCGGGTTCGTTGAATATCACCGTGGCACCGCCGCGCCGGCGACATTGGCTCTGCTTCAAGGCTACGTTCCGAACCAGGGAGACGCCTGGCACTACACGTTGCAGGAGCTCGAGCGCCACCTGGAGCAGTTCGAGGCGCAGCTCCCGGTTGCGGAGGAAGGCGCGAAGCCTTCGGGCGGCGCAGCAAGTTGGATCGATGCGGGGATTCCGCAGCCCGCGCGGGCGATCATGGGCTCTTATCTTGAGAATAGCGCGCTCCTTGGAGAGCGGACGGCGGAACTGCATCGCGCTCTGGCATCAGACCTCAGCGATCCGAATTTCCAGCCTGAACGCTTCACGCCAGAATTCCAGCGCGAGACCAGCGATTCCGCGATCCGACTCGCGGAGAGCGCATTCGAATTGCTGCGCGAGCGGCTCGACATGCTCCCCCGCGCCGCCCACGAAGATGCGCGACGCGTCCTCACCCTCGAAAAACAGATTGTTCGACAGTTCCGGGCGATCCGCAATAGAAAGATCAGCGCTTTGCGCACGCGGCTGCACGGCGACTATCACCTGGGCCAAGTGCTTTACACCGGTTCTGATTTCGTCATTATTGATTTCGAGGGAGAGCCGGAGCGGCCGCTCGCCGAGCGGCGCGTCAAGCGCTCGCCTCTCCGCGATGTTGCCGGAATGCTTCGCTCATTTCATTATGCTGCTCAGACTGCGGCGCTCAGAAGAACCGGTGAAGGGGGGGGCGCTCGAAAATTCGAAGTGTTGCTTTGGAGAGACTGGGCCTCCACGGCCTTCCTCAGCGCTTACCGAGAGACTGCCGAGGGCTTCGGATTTCTCCCGCAGGAGACTGCGGAGCTGATTTTCCTCCTCGATCTGTATCTCCTCGAAAAAGCGGTGTATGAGCTGATCTACGAGCTCAACAATCGACCCGAATGGATCGGGATTCCACTGGGTGGCATTCTCGGTCTGGTCAGTCTGAATCCCTGAGAAACTGAAACGTCGGAAACTGTCATCCTGAGCGTCCACAGTCTTCGGCTGCCCATCGTGGGGCACGACAAGCGCGGAGACGCGGTAAATTTCGATCGGGACCCCTCATCCGGGTCGCGGAGTTTACCGTGAGCCCCTTCGCTCCGCTCAGGGCGATTCGAAGAGGAGCGAATCGGCTCCCCAC
>JBOGJS010000327.1:0-3703 GCA_050745365.1 Terriglobia bacterium | reverse complement strand
GCGCCGAACGGCGGCTCTGAACCGCCTGGAAGACACGTGTCGCTGCCGGCTCAGCCGACAGCGACAAGAGAACCAGTGTCAAAAAAAATGCTTGACGCGGCATCGCCATTTCAGAGATGGCTACCCCTCGTAAGGAATATAAACAGGAGGAATGAACAGAAAAAATCCCGTGAAAGGCGCTTGACAATCCGGGCCTGCGGGAATAACGTAGAACCCGGAAAATCGTTCAGATCCTCAAGAGTAAGGAGGCCGACATGCGAACCAGATTAAGTTTTGTGCTGGTTGGGTCTCTAGTCTTCCTTTCACTCGCTCTCACAGCCAAAGCTCAGAGTACCTTCGGGTCGATTACCGGCACGGTGAAAGATCCGAGCGGGGCCATCGTTCCGAACGCCACTGTCCGCGTGACGAATGAAGGCACGGGGGCGGTGCGCGAAGTGACGACCGGCTCGACGGGCGTATTCAACGTGCCCAGCCTCGACCTGGGCGTTTACAGCCTGCGCGTCAGCGCCAAGGGATTCACGACTTACTCGCACCGTGATCTGCACCTGGCGGCTAATCAGATTCTGACCGTCAATGCGCAGCTCACTTTGGGTGCAACGGCCACCGTGGTTCAGGTTCATGCGGTGCCGCAGGCCATCCAAACTGCGGCGAGCGACATCAGCCACCAGATGGGCCACACTTCCATTCAGCAGTTGCCGCTGGTGGGGCGCCATGACGGTGGCAGCGGAGGAATTTATACCCTGGTTACAATGTCGCCCGGCACCAACAAGCAACAGGCGAGCGACGGCGTCCCCAATATCCAGGGCATCCGGCAAGTGACAGGCACCTTGCCCACCATGGACGGCATTGCGGTGATGGCCTATATCCAAGGCGCGGGGCCGGTTCAGCCCAGCTATAACAGCATCCAGGAGGTCAAAATTGAGAGCGTGGATGCACCGGCTGAGTTTCCCACGGCCGGCAACATTCAAGTGGTCACGCGCGGGGGGACGAATCAATATCACGGCTCGCTTTACTACGACTACAACGGGAACGCCCTCAACGCGCGCAACTACTTCAGCAAGAGTGTCCCGTTCCGCGTCTACAATAATTTTGCCGCCAGCATCGGCGGCCCGATCAAGAAGAACAAGCTCTTCTTCTTTGCCGATTATGAAGGCGCGCGGGAATCCGCAACCAATGTCGTCACCGAATCCGTGCCGTTGCCGGCGTGGCGGACCGGCGACTTCAGCAGCCTTCTGGGGCAGGGCAAGGTGCTGAGGGACCCCTTCACGAAACTGCCCTTCCCCAACAACCAAATTCCTTCAAATCTCATCAGCAAGGTCGCGCAGAACATCCAAAATTACGCGTATCCGTCGCCGAACACCGGAGCTCCGGGGGCAACCTCGAACAATTGGACCGAGTTGGCTCCCGGCCAGACCGGCTTTACTCATTACGACGATGTCACGGGCAGGGTTGACTACGATCCTTCAACTAAGGATATGCTCTTTGCGCGGCTTAGTTGGCGGCGGCTGCCTCTGACGGCCGTCGGCGCTCCTTATCCTCTCGAACGCGACCAGTTGCGCCGGTCAAAGAGCGGAGTCTTCTCGTGGACCCATACGTTTTCTCCTTCAGTCCTCAATGCATTCCGCTTTGGGGCCACTTTTCACGACAATCACTACACAGCCAACGTTCTCGGGAGCAGTTTGCTGAATCAGTTCGGCATACAAGGCCTTACGACCGCGCCGACCTTTAAGGCTTCTGCACCGGACTTCAACGTCACGGGCGTCACACCGTGGAACCCGGGCTGTAGCTCCTTTACCTATGAAGACAATTCGGAGCCCGATTTTGAATGGATCGATGACTTGAGCTGGACGTTCGGGCGGCACTTCCTAAAATTCGGCTTTGACGCCATCCGCGACCGGCTGGGGGGCAACAATATCGGCGCGAGTTCTTATGGCGAGTACGACTTCACCGGCGTATTCTCCGGTTTCGGGTATGCCGATTTCCTGCTCGGCGTTCCTCAGACCACCGAAGTGGCCGTCCCGAATCCTGAGCGCAACCTGCGAGGAACAACTTGGGGGATGTACGCGCAGGATCAGTTCCGGGTGACGAGCAGGCTCACGGTGAACTATGGCGTCCGCTGGGAATTGCTCGGGCCGTACCACAGCAACACAGGGATCATTTATAACTTCGATCCCAAGAATGGCGCGCTGGTCATTCCCGACAACGGCCTGAACGTGGTCAGTCCACTCTTTCCCAAGGCCATCCCCATCGAGACAGCGACCCAGGCAGGATACCCGGTGGGTTCCTTGCTCAACTTCAATAAAAGCAACATTGAACCGCGCCTCGGATTCGCTTACATGCCATTTAAAAACGAAAAAACTGTGATTCGGGGCGGCTATGGCATCTACGCCAATCTGATCTATGCGGGCTTGGCTCGCTTCGAGTTGAGCGGTGGCCCGTTCTCCGGCAGCGTTCAATACATCAATTCCATCAATAATAGCGTGCCATTGTTCAGCTTCCCGTCACCATTTCTGACCTCCGGCACCGCGTCGACTCAAAGCGTGAATGGCGTGAATCCAAACGTCAAGACACCTTACACGCAACAGTGGAACCTCTCGGTCGGGCATCAGTTCGGCAGCATGGGACTGCGAATTTCGTATATCGGCACACGCACGGATCAGCTTCTCTGGGTTCGCAATCTCAATCAGCCAGCAGCCAGCACCATTCCGTTTAGTGTCAGTGAGCGGCCTTACCCACTCTACAGTAATATCGATTATGCCGACAGTGGGGGCAATGAGTTCTATAATGCGCTTGAAGTGGAACTCAAAAAGAATTATGGCCGTAATTTGACGTTCGACACCGCCTGGACCTGGTCGAAGGATCTTACCGACACCCAGGACGGCGGTAGCGCCGGCGGCGGCTCCGTTGTGGGGCAAGTGATTCAAAATCCGCTGAACCGGGCCGCTGAAGAAGGCAACAGCGCGCTCTCTGACCCGAACCGTCTTTATGCCTACGCGCTCTACTCGCTTCCCATAGGACAAGGTCAGCATTTTCTTTCCAATCTTCACGGGCCAGCTCAGTGGATCCTGGGCGGGTGGCGCACGATGTGGACCTTCGTCGGGCAGTCCGGCGAGTGGTTTACACCATCTTTTTCCGGTTTCGACGTTTCAAACACAGGTTTGTTTGGCGGCAGGCCCAATCGCATCGCGAATGGCAATCTCCCATCCTCTCAGCGCGCATTGGACCGCTGGTTTAATGCCAGCACCTTCGCGATTCCGGGCTGCCCGGCAAGCGATCCGGTTTGCTCATCACCCGCGGACGTGGGCCAATTTGGAAACGCCGGGCTCAACATTCTCTCCGGGCCTCCTCTTTTCAATTTAGACTTTGGCATGATGAAGAGCTTCCACACCGGCGAGCACATCCAGACGCAGTTCGTCATGACCATGGCGAACGCGCTCAATCACCCGAATTTTGGAATACCAGCCTCGAACATCAGCTCACCGACGGTTGGAGTTGTGAGCACTGAACTTGGCGCTCAGCTCGTCGAGCCGGCTCCTCGGGAAATCGACTTTGCGCTGCGCCTGCTGTTCTAGGCTTTTGAGCGCGTTAGCCGGCAGCCACGGTCAGCGCTCTCTGACCGCGGGCTTTTGAACCCGACGGACAAACCCTAGTGTCCACGAAATAGGTATACAGATAATCTGGGTGGCGCAGACATGCCGCCTTT
>JBOGJS010000326.1:0-10390 GCA_050745365.1 Terriglobia bacterium | reverse complement strand
CCAAATGCTTTCCGATCGGCCACAGTTGGGCAATGCCCGAGCTTCGAGTTGTATTCGATCATCTGTTCCATCAGCATTGCGGGCAGGTGGCGGTCATGAAAAAGCCCCTGATTAGCAGTCATTCGGCCGGGCATGCCCCGAGTGGTGCTCACGCGCATGGTGCGCAGCGGGGTGGTGGGATTGAATGATGTCGTCTCAACCAGCGCGTTGAATACACGTTGGCCGAGCGCCCGGTAAGCCGCCGGCGCTTCGAGGTATTCGGCGGTTTCCGTGTTGTGCAGGGTCAGGAACAGGTCAAGGCGATGCCCCGATTTGACCCAATCAAGAATCGCTTTGCGCTGTGCCCAGATTTCCGGCATTGTCTTTGGATTGGGCGTATCCCAGTTCCGGTTGAGATCGTAGCCGTTCGCATTAAAGCGAACCCAGCCATTCGCGACCCCGTCCGGAGCGGCCATTGGGAAAATCTTGTAAATGACTTCATCACGGATGTGCGCGGCCCGCGGATCGTTAGATAGAAGGAAGCGCACTGCGCCATCGCACGTCCAGGATGAGCCGGTTTCCCACGCATGTTGCCGGAACATGAGCCAAATCACTTTCTTTTTCGATTCCGGAATTTTGCTGTTCGTGATCGTCAGCAGCAGCATCTTTCTTCCTTCAACGGTATGGCCCACAGTCTGCACTTTCATGTAGGGACTTCCGCGGAAGGCATCGAGCAGATTGGCAAGGTTTTCGTTGGTGTAAGGCGGAACGTGGGCGATCCACATGTGATCGCTCTCCGGGGTAAAGCTCAAGGTTAGCTGCGGTCCGTGCGGGTTCCAGTGGACTTGATCTTTTGGGAAATGCTTCCAGTGTATATCATCATAGCTGTAAACGGGCCGCTCCCCTTTATCGAGTGCGTCCAGTGGGCCCTTGAAGTTATAAAACTCCACATCGAGGTCGACGAAGTCTATGGTAATGGGCTCGTGCGGGAGCTTTGTGAGCTCGAAATAGTAATAGTCCGCCTGGCTGTTACGATGATCCTGGTCCCATTGGACCTTCAGAGTACAGCGCAGGTGCGTGGGAGATACCTGTGCCACCTTGCCGATGGAGCCGCCTTCGAAGTTGGCCCGGACGCCAATCCGAGGGAAAAGTAGCAGTGAAGCAAATAGTAAGGCGAACATTTAGAAATGTACCTTCTCCTTGTTAATTTTCAGTGCAAGTCAGCGGTCTCGTTCAGAAATGTATCTTCAGCGCGAGCTGGACCGTTCGCCCCGAGTTTCTGGTATTCGAGATCTTTCCGAAGGTTGACGTCCCCACGATGTCGCTCGGATAGCCAAAGTTGACAGCATTAGTGAGGTTGAAAAAATCGCCGCGCAGCTCTATATCCCTGGTCTCAAGAAACCGCCATTGCTTGTAGAGTGAAAAATCCAGATCATTGAGGCTATCGGTGCGAAGGATATTCCGGCCCGCGTCCCCGAAAGTGTATTGCGCTGGCTGCACGAAAGCCGCCGTGTTGAACCACTCCTGCGGCGTAGTGGCAATGGCATGCGGATTGCCCACCAGTTTGGGATACTGCGTGTACCTGCCGGAAACAGTTCCAATGTTCGCAACATCGCTCCCGAGGAAGACGGAGAAAGGAAGCCCACTATAATGTGTCGCGATGCCGGACACATTCCATCCCCCTGCCACCGCCCGAAGCAGCCGGCTCTGCGGTCTGCCCGGCAGCGCGTAGACAAAGCTGGCAACGAAATTTTGTGGAATGTCGAATCCCGCAACTGCCCTATTGGCAGCCAGATTGAAGCGCGTCGCGTTGGATGTTGGATTCCCGCCCAGGCTGGCATTCGACAGGTTGTCGGAGATATCCAGGGTCTTCGAGTAAGTATAGCTCGTCATCAGCATGAGACCGTGCCATAGTCGGCTCTGCAGCTTAAGGCTTCCTCCATCGTACCAGGATGGAAACTGATTGTAGCCGTTCTCCACATACGGCGGAAATTGAGGGTTGATTTGGCGGGCCGAAATCGGTCCAGGGCCGGGAACCACAGCGGTATTGTCAACGATCTGCCCGGTAAGTCTCAAGCCATGAGAGCCAAAGTAGGCTGCCTCCAACGTCCAGGAGGACGATAATGCCCGCTGGATCGAGAAAGTCCACTCTTGTACGTAAGGTGTCCGGGAATTGCTTTTGGCGATGTCTATACATTGCTCACATCCTAGTGGGGTAGGCGAGCCGACGGGCGGACCGGAGAACAGATTCGGAAAGGTGTTCGTTGGCAAGCCGGTGTTCAAACCAGTCACCGTGTCGGGAAATCCGAACGGCCAGTTGCCGCGTGGTGATTCCTGAGTCTGCAAGTAATTGCTCCCAAAGACGTCAAAATAGACGCCATAACCGGACCGAACTACGGTCTTGGGCGTCAGTTTGTACGCCAGTCCGACCCGCGGTGCAAAATTGTGATAATCAGGAGGGATGCCGGCTAGAGGTATGTTTGCCGCAGCCCCCGTAATTGGGTTCTTGTGATCCCAGACGTACTGCCCAGTTTCAAAATCGAAATCGCCCAACCCGAAATCGTTGATCAGAGGGCTTGCATAATCCCAGCGAAGACCAACGTTAAGCGTGAGCTTTCGGGTAGTCCGCCAATTATCCTGAAGGTACAGCGAGTAGATGTTTCCATGCATCTTCCCCTCCGTATTCCCGGCATTCCGTGTGGCTGTCTCAGGAATACCCAGCAGAAAACTCGCCATCCCATCTCCGGTGTTAGGGATGAAGTCGGACGTTTGCGCGGTTGTAAACGTGATGCCATCCGTTCGGTTATCCGCAATTTGTGAGGTGTGCATGATGCCGCCACCGAATTCTATAAGGTGTGTTCCCTTAATGCGTTGTCCGTCGGCCGTCCAGGAATTCACGGACTCCGGGCCCAGGTATGATGAGTTCTGGCTCAGGCCGGTGTAACCGTTGATGTTCAGGGGCGGAACGATCTCCATGCCATGGAAGGCGGGAAACACCGGTAGCGTGCCAGCTTCGCTCGCCAAACCAGGCACTGGCGTAATGAGTGACGGATCGTTAATGCGATCAAGTCCGTAACGTGCCGTGATCACAAAATCCGAGCCAAATGTATGTGTATCGCTGATTTCCAAATTCGTAAGACGCTGGCTCGTGTGGCTAAGAATTGCGGGAAGACTGGTGCCATGCGACGGATTATAAACGTCAGTATAGCGAGCAAAAAAGCTATCCTTAGGTCCGAACTGGTGATCGACCCGTGCGCTCCACTGGTTGCCGTCCGTAACAGAGGGTGCGGTACTTAGGAAATTGCGACCAGGGATAAGGTCGGTGGGCAGGTTCGGCGCCGGATAGAGTGCGGTGGCTATCTTGAGAGTGGAAGCGTCAAACGAGTCCTTGGGAATCTGGTTGCCAGGGTACACCTGGCGAGTGAGAGTACCGTTTGGCCCGGGGGCTGTAGTATACGGATTATAAATTGGCGCGTCGCCGGCAAAATCGCCGTCAAGCTGCGCCGAGGTAGGGACGAGTGCAGTAAAGTTTGCGGCACTATGAATGCGAACCCCTTCATAGTATCCAAAGATATACCAACCCTTCTGTTTGGAGAGGATGTGGGGGATGGTAAGAGGTCCTCCTATTGCTCCCCCGAACTGGTTCCAGTGGTATGCTCCGACAGAGGGCAGGAAGAAGCTCCGCGCGTCCAGGTCGTTGTTTCGGAGATACTCCCAGGCGTCGCCGTGCCATTGGTTTGTTCCGGACTTCGTCACAATATTCACCGAGGCTCCCGAGGCTAGGCCATACACGCCCGAACTCATGCCCGATTCAACTTTCATCTCAGCGATCGTCGCCGGCGGGGGATAGATTGCGACTCCGAGTAGGTCCGGGTCGCGGTTAACTACCCCGTCAAGAGTATACGTGCTATCTTTCTGCCGCTGCCCGTATACGGAGGGCATCGTAGACTGCCCAACGGGACTGAAGTTTGCCGTCGAGCCGGCGGGAGGAACCGGCGCCACTCCCGGCGAGATGGAAATCAAATTCAAAAAACTTCCACCCAGAATAGGTAGGTCAGAGATGTCTCTGGCTGGGATCGTTGTCCCGAGGGTTGCGTTCCTTGTCTCCAGCAGGGGCGTGGCCGCAGAGACGGTTACCTGCGCCCGGGTGCGAGAGAGTGCCAGTCGAACATCCAGCGTGCTTCCTTGCCCGGAAGTCAGGACAATGCCCGTAAAAATTCTCTGTTGAAAGCCACTGGATTTGACGACTAGCCGATAGGTTCCTGGTGGTATGGCGGGTATCACATACTGGCCGCTAGTATTCGTCACCGTCGCGCGGCTTGCCTTTTCGCTGACGCTTTCGAGCGTCACCTGCGCGCCCGGAATGACCGCGCGGCTCGGGTCCGTCACCGTGCCGCTCAGCGTGGCCATGCCAAGCTGGGCCTCCATCCGCCCGGCGCAGAATGCCAAGAAGATAAATACCGTCAAAAAGAGTAAGGAAGAAAGGACATGTTTTACCATGACACACCTCTCGCATTCGAGAATCGTTAATTCTGATCCTCTAGTAAGGCAGGAGTATTAAATAACTTAACGAGCCATACGTCCAATAGAATATTGAGCTAAGATTGATAGCAAATTGAGATGGAATATTGAGCAGGTATAACGAGGGGTATAGTCCACCCATTTGTAACCCCCGCCGGTGAGATGTTGGTTCGGTGCGCTCGCAGAATTTTTCAGGACTTCCGAAACACCTAGCTCGAGAGCTCAGAAATGGCTCACCTGGAGCGCGGCCAAATTCAAATCGGCGTCGCGTTCCCCGGAGTTTCCGGGTGGAGGTTTCGGCGCCTCCGGCGAGGTGCTGCTTGAAAGGGCGGCGTCTCGATGAGGCCTGCAGGCTCGATGGGCCGGAGCCGGAACGGTTGGGGGTAACCCGCTGAGACAACGACTGGCCGTCACGATTACTCCCAAGGGTTGAATACCGCAACCCCCAATCCGTCAAAGTCCCTCGTGTTGCGCGTAGCGATTGTGAGATCGTGCTCGAGAGCGGTCGCCGCGATGAAACCGTCCGCCACCTTGAGCGGCTTGCCTTTCAACTGACATTGTCCTGCCAGCACCCCCCAGCGCTCGGCAATCGGCTCGTCCACAGTGAGCATCCGGCCTAGAAACCACGGCCTCAAGGTTTCGTCCAGCCACTGTTGAAGTTCGGCGCGGCGCTTGCCTTCCGGGAGAACGGTGACGCCCTTCAGGATCTCCCCCAGGGAAACAACGCTGAAAAATAGCCGCTCATCGTCAGCCTCGTCGAGCCATCGGCACACCCTCGGCTCGGGGTACAGACGCGTGAGCTCTGAAGGGATGTTGGTATCCAGCAGAAATCCATTCATAGCTGCATGTCGCGCCCCAAATCTGACTCTCGTTCAAAATTGAGGTCCAGGCCTCGAAACGGAGACTCGGCGAACAACTGGGCGAGGCTCTTTCTACAGGAAGGTCGGTGAGGTTTTCTGGGGGGGGTGCGATCCTGGAGCCTGGACACCGCCGGTTGCGCGGCTTGTTCGAGAAGGGTGGCGGCATAGGCGGGAACATCCATGCCTCGAGCAGCCGCTTGGTCGGCGAGCGCACGCTCCACCTCGGGCTTGAGTTCGACGGTAAAGGCCATTCTCGGTTCAGTATACGTCAATTTGCCTTGGCCGGTCTTAGCCTGGCGCAAGCTGAAATCCCGGTCAAGGTTCGATTCGGCCGCCGCAATTTTGATATAGTCCAGCCATGGACCTCCGGCAACTGGAAATGGCGCTTGCCGTCGCGGAGAACGCCGGTTTCACGAAAGCCAGCCAACGGCTCTATGTCGCGCAGTCCGCCATCAGCCGGAAAATCAAACTGTTGGAGGAGGAGCTGGGCGAGCCGCTCTTTAAGCGGGTTAATAAAAAAGTTTATGTAACCCCTGCCGGTGAGACGCTGGTTCGGTACGCCCGCAGAATTTTTCAGGATTTGCGAAATGCCCGGCTCGAGATCTCAGAAATGGCTCATCTGGAGCGCGGCCAAGTCCGCATCGGTGCGGGCATGATCGCTTGTGTCAACATCCTGCCTCCCGTCCTCGAAAAGTTTAAGGCGCTTCACCCTCGAATCGAGCTGGAAGTGGTGACGGGACCTACGGAGGCGCTTCTCGTGAAGCTCCGTGATAATTCTATCGAGTTGGGCGTGTTTACACTTCCGATCTCGTACTCTGACCTCGAAGTCATTCCGCTAACCACAGAGGAAATGGTGGTGGTGACCAGCGCTAAGCATCCCGTGCTGTCAAAAAAACGGTGGATTAAAGTCGAGGAGATTCAGGATTATCCCCTCATTATCTTTCCTCATCGAGCTCACACGCGAAATGTCTTGGATGAATTCTTCCGAAAAGCGGGGATTAAACCTCGCATCGCCATGGAAGCAGAAAACGTTGCCACAATAAAGCCGTTGGTGAAAATCGATTTGGGAATCAGCATCATTCCGTTCAGCTCGGTGGCGGAAGAAGTGAAAAGAAGAGAACTTCATTATTTGAGGATCCGCAACCGCAAAGTCACCCGGCAAGTAGGCTTGGTTTACCATAAGTCCGAACATCTTCCCAGGATTCTCGCGGAACTCATCCGGCTGTTTAAAGAAGCCCAGCAGACATAGCCGGAGATTTCATATCCGAAATGCATCGATCTGATCTCATCATTCTATTGGACACATTTGCGTGGTTTCGATAGCGTTGGCTGCCGTCGTGTTATTCCTCGCGCAATGTGCTGTGCGCGAGATGCCAACGCTTCGAGGTGAACTTTGAAAAATATGACACGCCGCGAATTGCTCGAGCGCATGGGAGCCTCTACCCTCGCCGCCGGGCTTTCGGCTCTTCCTGTGATGCCTGCAACCCAGTCGGAGCGAGTAGCCTCGCCTCTCAGCGTGCCGCCGCCCCCCGCTCAGCTTCCGGGAACGGAAGCCTTAACAACACAAGGCGATTTTGCCTCGCTGATGGTTGAAGGCATTCACCGGTTTCTGATTAAACGGACGGCAGCTTCAGTGGAAGCGCGGCAAGCATTATGGCATCGCGATTTTAGTTCGCATGCGGCGTATGAAGCGTCTGTTGCGCCGAACCGCGAGCGGTTTCGCAAGGTCATCGGTCTAAGGGATGAACGTGTTGCTTCCACAGCCCCAAGGCTTGAATCCGCCTGGGGTGAGTTTTTCGAAGTAGCCTCGGGCGACGGGTATAAAGCCTACAGCGTTCGCTGGCCAGTGCTTGAAGGTATTGACGGTGAAGGTCTCCTGCTCGAACCTGCCGGCACGCCGCTCGCGCGGCTTGTGGCCCTTCCCGATGCCGGCTGGTCCCCGGAAATGCTGGTGGGCCTTGCTCCGGGAGTTACTGCTGAAGCTCAATTCGCCAAGCGGCTTGCGGAGAACGGCTGCCTCGTTTTGATTCCTACGCTCATGAACCGTGAGGACACGTGGTCTGGCAACAAGGTACTCGGCAGGTTTACGAATCTTACCCATCGCGAGTATATCTACCGCATGGCCTATGAAATCGGGCGGCACATTATTGGCTACGAGGTGCAGAAGGTCTTAGCCGCCGTAGATTGGTTTTCACAGAGTCATCCTTCGCGCCCTATTGGCGTGATGGGTTACGGCGAGGGAGGCTTGCTGGCGCTCTATAGCGCCGCGGCGGATACGCGAATCGATGCCGCCTGCGTGAGTGGCTATTTCACGTCAAGGCAGAATGTATGGCAGGAACCGCTCTATCGAAACGTGTGGACGCTCCTCGAAGAATTCGGCGATGCGGAATTGGCCGGCTTGATTGCGCCGCGCGTCCTGGTGGTCGAGGCCGCGAAGGGACCTGAGGTCGCGGGCCCGCCGCCTGCTACCGACGGCCGCCTGGATTCCGCCGCCTCGGGGCGGCTCACCAGTCCGCAGCTCTCGGAGGTTCGCGCCGAAGTGGAACGCGCCCAACCGGTTTTCGAAAAGTTAGGAGTCAATGCGCGCCTTTCACTGGCTGTGAGTGGAGGCGGGCAGGGGCAGCCCGGTTCGGACGATACGCTGGCACGGTTACTTGATGGCCTGGGCACACACAGTAGACTCAAGCGCCCAGGCCGGGCGCCGCTGGATAGGAGGGCCGGGTTCGATCCCTCCCAACGCCTTCACCGCCAGTTTAATCAACTCGTCGCTTTCACCCAGCACGCAGTGATTGAGTGCGGAAAAACGCGCAAAAAGTTCTGGGACAAGGCGGATGCCTCTTCGGTCAAAGCGTGGAAGGAGTCTACTGAATTTTATCAACGATATCTCTGGGAAGAAATCTTTGGCAAATTGCCTGAGTCTTCCGAACCCATATCTGCCCGGACTCGCAAAATCTATGACGAGGTAGATTGGACCGGCTACGAAGTGTTTCTGCCGCTCTGGCCGGATGTCTTTGCCTATGGCATTCTCCTTTTGCCAAGGCCCATGGCGCCTGGCGAGCGCCGACCTGTGGTGGTGTGCCAGCATGGTCTCGAAGAGCGCCCTCAAGATCTGATTGAGCCGACCACCGACGCGGCAGAGCACTTCAACCATCGGTTTGCAGCCGACCTTGCCGATCATGGTTTCGTTATTTATTGTCCGCAGAATCCGTACATCGGCCACGACAAATTCCGCAAACTGCAGAGACTGGCGAATCCCCTGAAGCTTTCCCTCTTTTCCTTTATTCTCGCCCAGCATGCACGCACACTCGATTGGCTCGCCGCACAGCCCTTCGTGGATTCGAAGCGAATCGGTTTCTACGGGCTTTCCTACGGTGGCAAGACGGCTCTTCGTGTGCCGCCGCTGCTCGGGAAGTACAGCCTCTCAATCTGCTCAGGTGACTTTAACCAATGGATCTGGAAGGTGAGCCGCGATGATGCCCCTTTTACTTATGTTTTCACGCCCGAATATGAGATCCCTGAATTTAACCTTGGGAACACCTTCAACCACAGCGACATGGCGAACTTGATGACCCCTCGCCCGTTCATGGTGGAACGGGGGCACGACGATGGCGTCTCGATCGACTCCTGGGTGGCTTACGAGTATGCGAAGGTTCGGCGGCATTATGATGAGCTCAATCTGCACTACCGGACTCGAATCGAGTATTTCAACGGACCCCACACGATTCACGGGGTGGGGACCTTCGAATTCCTCCATCGCTTCCTCAATTGGGGTGAGCCCTACCGCTGGTAAGCGCTTCAGATTGTATGGAGAAACCGAGGCGCTTGCCTGGCACGAAAACCTCCATCCAGGCACGCATAACGATCAGCTCGATAACCGCCAGCACACCTATGCCTTTTTCACGCGCTATTTTAATATGCCGGTTACGGCAAAGGAGATTCCGAGCGACTCAGAGATCAAGAGCTTCGCAGATCTCAAGGTCGGGATTCCCGCCCATAACCTAACCGTGCTGGGGCTAGCCCGTGAATTGGCGAGCCGGATCCGGCGGACGCCGATTCCCACGGCACCGGCCGCACGCGCCCGCTGGGCTTCGAAACAGAGAAGAAAACTTGAATCGGTGATCCGATACCAACCGGTCATCGTCGAGTACGCCCGGAGAATGGGATATACGAAGGCGATGGGGGTGGAAACGCTTGCGTATCGTTTTGACTTCAACAATGGGCTGAGTGCGACCGGAGTCTGGTTAAAAGCGATCGCGGTGCCCGCAACGTCCCCTGCAACGATCGTGCTGAATGATCACGGCCGCAAGGCGTCCGGCGATGATGTCTCAGACCGTGTGAACCGTGGCGAGCAGGTCCTTGCCTTGGATCCAATCTTCATCGGCGCAATGCGTCCGCAGAATCCTGATCGGGTAGACTACGAGCCTCTCGTCGAGACCACCGGGGCGCGCGATCTCAGCTTAGAAGTCGCTCAGCTTGTTGGGGCCGCGAAATGGTTGAAGCAGGTTTCAGGCGTCGGACAGGTGCGCCTGGAAACGATGGGGATTCGCACTCAGGTGGTTGCCCAGACGGCGGCGGCTATTGAGCCTTCGCTGTTTTCAGAAATCGTCACGCGTAATGGAATGCGGAGTCTGGCTTACCTACTCGACGCGCCGGTGCCGTTCCGCAAAGCGCCGGAGCTCTTCTGCGTGGACTTTTACAAGTATTTTGATCTGGACCGCCTTGCCGTGATGGCTGCGCCCACCGAGCTTCGCCAAACTGACAATCTAGACCCGAACGGTTCCGAGACACGTTCACTCTCCGCTGTGGGGCGAGGCCAAGCCATTGCCCTGACGAAAAAGCGTTTCCCGGACTGGAAGCCCAATTCCAGATGAAGGCGATCCGCCTAACCAAAAATGGTAGTGGGTCAGTTTGACATAGGGGCGGCTTCATGCCGCCACCTTGCGAGCGAAACTCGCCCCATAATTCAAATGACCCACTACCCAAAAAATTACTCATGTTCTTAGCAAGTTAAAATGTCCGCTTTTTATAGC
>JBOGJS010000325.1:0-4423 GCA_050745365.1 Terriglobia bacterium | reverse complement strand
GGCAGCTTGGTGTTTATTTTGTCGCGAGAAGATTGCACGGGAAGGTCGGTTTTGATTTAGTCCACCACGTCACGTTAGTGAATTACTGGATGCCCAGTTTTCTTGCCCTGCTACCTCCGCCCTTCGTGCTGGGTCCTGTGGGGGGCGGTGAGTCTGCTCCGCGCCCCTTCTGGTGGTCGTTCAGTATGCGCGGAAAAGTCTATGAAAGTCTCCGCGATTTGCGCCGCGGCCTTGGTCATCTTGATCCATTCGTCCGTTTTGCAGCCCGCCGGGCGACCGTGGCACTTGCCGTAACGAGTCAAACCGCTGAGAGACTAGAACGATTGGGCTGCCGTAAGGTGTCCGTCATTTCCCAGGTAGGCCTAGCCATCGACGAGGTCCCTCGTCGGTCTAAATTCTTCGAGAACGGAGACGGTCTCTTCCGTGTGGTTAGCGTGGGAAGAATGCTTCACTGGAAGGGTTTCGAGTTGGGCGTACGTGCCTTCGCTCTCCTTAAGGCGCGATTCCCGTCATGTGAGTACTGGCTGATTGGTGATGGACCGGAGAGAAAGAGGCTGGAGGCCCTGAGTCAGAGGCTGGGGGCTGCCGGGAGCGTTCGCTTTCTGGGTAGCATTCCTCGGCCGCAGGTGCTGGAGATGATGGCGAGGTGCAAGGTTTTGATCAACCCCAGCCTCCACGATTCCGGCGGCTTCGTATGTGCGGAAGCCATGGCTGCCGGTCTTCCAGTAATCTGTCTGGATCTGGGTGGCCCTGCGCTGCAGGTCACTCCAGAAACAGGCATCAAGATTCGTGCGGCCTTCCCAGCGCAGGTCATCGCCGATTTGGCGGCAGCTATGCACCAACTCGCCCTGGATCCCGCGCGACGGGAACACCTGAGCAGAGAAGCTCGAAGGCGCGCTCGAGAGCATTTCCCTTGGTCTCAGAAGGGTGAATGGTTGAATGGCCTCTATTCCACAGCGACCCATACCCGGGAGTGAAACACACCACGGCGCGATCACCAGCCACAGACTAGCAATCCACGCCGCCATTGTTTTAGCAGGCGTAGCCTGTGTCTCCGCGGTGGTCCTGACCGTACTTCCGGGTTGGATGACGACATGGGAGGGAATATTTGCAGCAGTCGTGGGTATTGTCTTCGTTGGCGCGCTCGCCCTCGCCCTCTTCTGGCGGGCGCCATACATGGATCTTACCGCGAGCTTCTTTAGAGCAGCGCTCGTAATCTGGGCATTTCTTCTCATATCAGGGGAGCTCTTCAGCCGGGTTAGGGGAACAGCTGAGAGCGCTGTAGAAGGAATGTTCTCATCCGCTGCATACGGCGAGCTTGGTTTGTGGGTTCTATGCTTCCTTCTCCTGTTATTCTTCTCGTTACGGAGCAGGGGGTATTTACACCGCTTGTCGTCAGGACAATACAAGTGGCTTTCTGGATTCGCGGTTGTCTGTGTACTATCCTCGCTCTACTCACCCCGGCCGGCGTTCTCGCTGGCATGGGCCTTTAAGCTTTGCCTGGTGATCGCGGTGCTGGCGATGTGTTCCCTTTTCATTCGGAACCAGCGTGATGTGGTAGCCTTCCTGCGAGTCACGGTCTTGGCCTGCTTATTCATAATTGCTTCGGAAGTCTGCAGGGCTGTCGTCGATCCGTCCGTGGCCTTTGAGAAGGGGCGGATGGGGCTAAGCCCGGATAGTTTGTCAGTGACTGCCGGTATTGTGCTCATCCTGTGTTTGACCCTCCGCGCCTTCAGCAGGTCAGTATGGCCCGTGATCGCCGGTATAGCTGCTTCCGTGGTGATGATCGTTTCAGCCGGCAAAGCGGGTATTATCGGAGGCATCGTGTCTGCCGCTCTCTTCTTCCTCATGAAGAAGAAGGTGGGTTCTGCCTTAGCGATGCTAGCCGGGCTGGTAGTCCTTGGCGTTTCCCTGGTGCTAATCAGCGCTCCCTTGAAGTCATATCTCGCTAAATACACCAAGGCCGGGCAAGCCAGTAGTCTCACCGGACGGACCGAGCTCTGGAACGCTGCCCTACCGGCTATCTGGGAGCGCCCAATTCGAGGGCACGGCTACATGGGGTCTAAGTTCGCGTCGCTCAGTCTGCAGCGATTTGGCTGGGAGGCAGACCATATGCACAATGCCTTTTTGGACGTGCTCTACAACAATGGTCTGATCGGGCTGGTCTTCATTCTGATGATGCATATAATCATCGTGATAAACCTTCTGCAGGTCATGAGGCGCCCAGGAGCCCCGCCGGGGCTTCGCGAGCTTGCCGTTGGCCTCCTTGCGGTCTACGCCGATCTTCTGATCAATGCTTTCTTCGACTCCATAATCGGAAGCCGGCCTGAAACTCTTTTCATGCTCTTTCTGGCCGTGTTTGCAATGAGCGGGATTCTGCGGGAAGGCATAAATCAGCGAGTGGCTTGGCCGGCAAAACCCGTCCGTTGGGGCGCCGTCCGCCAGAACACCCCAATCACCTGATCGACTGCCGAAGGTTAGAGCGAGCGGATGCTCCCCGAAGTATCAGTAGATTAAGTGGTGTCGCTAGGCCCCACCCATCGCCCTTAAGAACTACCCGGCGCTTCCAAGATGAAGATTTTGCTGGTCCACAATTCCTACCGGCAACGAGGAGGAGAAGACGTTGTTTTCGAGCAGGAGCGCCAACTGCTCGAACGCGCAGGCCACCGCTTGATCCTCTACCAGCGCAGTAACAGCGAGGTGACGGGGCCTTCCGTTTTGGGGCGCGCAACCTTGGCCAAAGAAGTCATCTGGAGGGAGGACGCGCGGCGCGAGGTCGCAAAGCTGATTCAACGGCATAAGCCTGAAGTTGTGCACGTCCACAACACCTTCATGAGGATCTCGCCTTCGGTTTACCGCGCGTGCCAGGACGCCTCTGTTCCTGTTGTACAGACGCTCCACAATTATCGTCTCCTCTGCCCCGCAGGCAACTTCTTCCGGGACGGACGGGTGTGCAAGGAATGCGTTGTGCACAGCTTGTGGCGGGGCGCACGGTACGGGTGTTATCGGGATTCGCATGGAGCCACCGCGGCGGTCGCGTTAATGCTCTCGGTGCATCGTTTATTGCACACCTGGACCGAGCAGGTAGATCAGTATGTAGCGCTGAGCAATTTTGCGCGCCAGGAGTTTGTCAGCGGGGGTTTACCTGGCGACAAAATCAGCATTAAGCCGAACTTCGTGTATCCCGATCCAGGTGTGAGCGAAGGCGGCGGGGAGCATGCGGTGTTTGTAGGCCGCCTTTCGGAAGAAAAAGGGCTATCAACCATACTCGATGCGTGGCGCCGCCTTCGGCCAGGACCGCCTTGCCAAATCCTGGGCGATGGACCTCTGCGCAGTCAACTGCAAGCGCAGGCGGCCGAGCGCGGTCTCTCGAGTCTTGTCTTTCGCGGGCATCTCGTGCCTGATGAAGTGCGATCGTTCATCAAGGCAGCCCGCTTTTTGATTCTCCCAAGCGAATGCTACGAGAACTTCCCCATGAGCATCGTGGAAGCCTTTGCCTGCGGCGTTCCAGTCATCTGCTCTCGATTGGGCGCTATGCAGGAAATTGTTGCAGACGGGCGTACTGGGCTTCATTTTGAGTCCGGGAAGGCTGAAGACTTGGCGGAGAAAGTGGACTGGGCCTGGAATAATGCTGAACGGATGGTCGAAATGGGTAAAGAGGCCCGGCAAGAATACGAGACCAAATACACGGCGAAAACAAACTATCCTCTCCTGATGGAAATCTACCAGCGCGCCATTGCGCATCATGAATAGGCATATCACTTTTCGGGTACTCGGAGCTCCAGTCAACGCCGTTCAAATCCCCAAAGTGGTTCAGCAAATGCGGGAATGGATCGGAGAGCGGCAAGCGGGGCGCTACATTACGGTGACCGGCATGCACGGAATCATGGAATCCCGCCACGATTCGAATTTCAGAGACATTCTGGAGAGGGCAGATCTTGTGGTGCCGGACGGCATGCCTCTCGTCTGGCTAGGACGAGTTCACGGGCATTCGCTGAAAAGGCGGGTCTACGGTCCGGAGCTTATGGAATCCTTTTGCCGTGAGACGGGCGCGCAGTTCCGGCATTTCCTCTATGGCGGCGCCGCCGAGGTTCCAAGCCGTTTGGCGGAGAAGCTGCACCGCCTTTACGGGACCCGTGTGGTGGGGAAATACTCGCCACCCTTCCGTCCCCTGACTTCGAGTGAGGAAGAACAAGTGGCAGCGCTAGTTCGAACCGCCGCTCCTGACGTCTTGTGGGTAGGCTTAAGCACGCCGAAACAGGAGCGATGGATGGCGGAGCATCGCGACAGCCTGAACGTTCCTGTGATGATTGGTGTGGGAGCGGCATTCGATTTCCTGGTTGGGAGAGTGGCGCAAGCTCCGCCCTGGATGCGCGAGCATGGGCTCGAATGGTTCTTTCGGTTGGTGCAGGAGCCGCGGAGG
>JBOGJS010000324.1:0-15837 GCA_050745365.1 Terriglobia bacterium | reverse complement strand
GCCCTGAGCGGAGCGAAGGGGCTCACGGTAAACTCCGCGACCCGGATGAGGGGTCTTGATCGAAATTGTCGAAGCGGGGCACGCGTGCGATGCGCGCCGGTTACTGCACCTACTTTTGCAACGAAGCACTAGAACTTCTCGGGATCAACGTGGTCAAGCACGGCTTGTGTTTGATCGTTCCGGAAGCGGCGCAAGGCCTCGCGAACTTCGGTGTGCTTAGCGCCAAGGATTGTTGCCGCAAAGATGGCGGCGTTTGTCGCGCCCGCTTTGCCGATGGCCAGTGTTCCTACCGGGACGCCGCCGGGCATTTGCACGATCGAGAGCAGAGAATCCAAGCCACGCAATGCTTTCGACTCGACGGGAACGCCAAGCACCGGCAGCACCGTCTTCGATGCCACCATCCCCGGGAGGTGTGCGGCACCTCCAGCACCGGCGATGATGACTTCCAGGCCCCGGGCCTCTGCGCTCGCGGCATATTCAAACATTGCGTCAGGAGTACGATGCGCAGAAACTACCCGCGCCTCAAAAGGTACTCCGAGCTCTTGAAGGATTTCCGCGGCCAAGGACATTGTTTCCCAATCCGAGCGGGAACCCATGATAATGCCGACCAGCGGCTTTGCGTTTCCGGCCAAGCCCACGACCTAATTTTCACCCTGATCTTTTGTGAAGCCGGGTTTCCCATCGATTTCGAGAAGCTTTTGAAGCTGGATCCAGTGATGGTGAACGGACACTCTCCGCACCAGATCGGCCACCTGATCGTCAGAAAAATCTACATCTTCCGAGCGCGAAACAAAGCGGCAGCGCCAGTGGTCAACACAATCGGTGATCGCGCCGACGGCGGGATAGACCTTGGTGCCGCGATTGGAGATCAGCTTCAGCTTGAAGGGCGTGCCGGATGAAACTTGTTCAAGCTCAGGCCCAAGCTGATCGGCATTTTGAGCCGAGTCCAAAAACACGTCCACGCCGGTTACCTTGAGCGTTTTCGGCGTTACCAGGTCCGGCCGCGAGGGGACCGTGGGCAGCCGGAGCGGTTTGTGCGCCCGCACTCTCCATTGGCGCGTTTTACGGCCCAGGTTCGCGATGATCGCATCGGTATAGGCCGAAGTGGATACACCCTTTTCGTACCCTACCACGTCACCCGTTCGCGCTTTGCCTTCTTCGAGAGTGACGAGCACCGCGTTTTCAATCGTTTCCGCCGCCTCGAATTCGCTCAGATGCCGCAGCATCATGACGGAGGAGAGGATCACCGCCGTCGGGTTAATGACATCTTTTCCCGCATATTTCGGCGCCGAGCCGTGAACGGCCTCGAAAATAGCGACATCATTGCCAAGGTTCGCCGAAGGTGCAAAGCCGAGACCGCCCACCAAAGCGGAAGAGAGATCGCTGATGATGTCGCCGTTCATGTTCGTGGTCACAATCACATCGAATTGCTCCGGCCTTTTGACCAGTTGGTGGGCGCAGTTGTCGATGATAATGTGGCTAGCCTGAACGTCGGCATATTCCGGGGCAATTTCTTCGAACGTGCGCTTCAGCATGCCCTCGGTGAGCTTCATGATGTTGGATTTCGTGGCGCACGCAACGCGCTCGCGGCCTTCCGAGCGCGCGAATTCAAACGCCAGGCGGACGATCTTCTCGCACCCTTTGCGTGAGATCAGCTTCAAACCTTCCGCCACGCCCGGAGTTTGCATATATTCGATGCCTGCATAGAGATCTTCGATGTTCTCCCGCACCACTACCAGGTCGACGCCGCGGCCGGTATAAGGGGTGGGCACACCGGGCAGTTCCCGGACGGGACGGATGTTGCCATAGGTTTCGAAGAGCTTGCGCAGCGTGACATTGGCGCTCTTTTCGCCGTAGCCGACCGGCGTTGCCAGGGGGCCTTTCAATACCACGCGCGTCCGGCGGATGGATTCAATGGTTTCCGGGGGCACACCGGAGGGCAACCCGCGCTTGAACACCTCGGCGCCCGCTTCGCGCTCATCCCATTCGATGGCCGCTCCCACCGCTTCGATAATCCGCCGTGCCGCCAGCGTGACCTCCGGCCCAATGCCATCGCCCGCAATCAGCGTGACCCGTTTCTTTACGGAAGAAGGTTGTGAATTCACAATGTTTTGCTCCTCAAACCTTAGTGCGGGAACGGGTACATGATCCAACCTAGCAGTATCGCAATCCCGATAAAAAGAACGAAACACTTGACGCCGTAGAAAAAGCGCTCGCGCAGCACATCTTTGCCCAGCACCGCAAAGACGACAGAAACCAGAAAAGCAAACAACACCATAGCTGGAAAGTGATGAACAACCATAAAAAGCACCCGCTCGCGTTAAGGTTTCCGCTCCATGGCAATATCGTAGGCGTCCATGATGGTCAGCAAGTTCAGCATTCCCGCTGTCACCAGGTAGGCCGTGCCGTAGTCATTGCTGATGAAAAACGGATTGCCGCCACCGTAACTGAAAAATTTTGCAACGGGCATCGGAAGGCCCGCGCAGAGTTCACCGAGATAGCCCAGCCGCTCAAGATAGGAAGCGGAGGCAAGCGCAAAGAAATGCCCTTGCATGAGAACCCCCAGCACAAACATGCCGGCAATGGCAAGGAAGAGAATCAAAGCTCTCCACTTCCTTTTCAGCAGCCAGTGGCCGAGTCCCGGAATGAGCCACGCCGCAATACAGAGAGTCACCAGACGGCTGACCTCCGGCTCCGGGCGAACAGCGGTTTTCCCGGCTTGGCTTCGACGAATATTCGGACGTTTCTCTGTTCCAGCAGGCATGATCGGACCGAACCCACCAAGGTAACACACGTCATCATGAAGCAGCAAGAATCGGCACAATCTCCTGCTGGATGGAACCTGTCACCCGTGCACCGCGTTCCTCCACGTAGACGTCCACCTCGCTGCGCACGCCAAAATCTTTGAGGTAGATTCCGGGCTCGACGGAAAAACACGTGCCGGGAATCAAAGGCCGGACATCGTGCGTCTCAAAATTGTCGAGATTGGCGCCATTGCCATGGACGCTTTGCCCGATGGAGTGGCCGGTGCGATGCACGAACAAGTCGCCATAGCCATGGCGGGCGATCACAGCGCGCACCGCATTATCGACTTCAAAGCCGCGGATGGCCCGGCCGAAACCGAGGGTCGTCTGGATCAGTTCGATGCCGGTGTCACGAGCCTGGCGCACCACGTCAAAGACTTCGGCATGGCGGCGCGGAACTTCCGTGCCGACGAAACCCGTCCAGGTGGTATCGTAATAAACAGCGCCGGGCACACGCCGCTTGGCCCAGACATCGAGCAAGACGAAGTCTCCGGCGCGGATCCGGCTGGAAGCAGAAGGCGGAGGTTGATAGTGGGGATTACCGCTATGAGCGTTGACCGCAACGATCGGAAGCTCCTCCGACTCAAGATCATTCGCTTCGAAAAGCCGCAGAATTTCCCGCTGCAAGCTGCATTCGTCCAAGGGCCTTCCTCGCTCGGTAGCTTCCCGGATGTATCGGAATGCTTCCTGCACGATCTGGTCGACGGCGCGCCCGGCTTCAAGATGCAAGGCTAGCGCCTCAGGCGTCCATCGTGCCTCGAATTGCTGTACGAGGTCTGCTGAGGAGACGACCTCAACGCCGGCGCTTTTGACCAGTTCCACCGTGCCGGCATCCACGAGGCCGATGTAGGGAATGGAGTTCAATGGGGAATACTGCATCGCCACTTTCCTTTTTCCCGCGAGCATGGCATGAAGTTTCGAGCGCTGCTCCGTCCAGGAGGAATAAAGGGACTCTATGCCGGGCAAGCCCGCCAGAGCCTCGCGCTCGATCCGATGAACCAATTTCTGTGGCTCGCCGACAGCCGGGATGATATAGTACCAGCGCCGCGTCGTGAGTGTCGCGCGCACCTGAAGGATGTGATAGGCGATGGGATCGCGGTGATGATGATCGTAGAAGAGCCACGCGTCCAACCGCGCGCGCTTCAGCTCTTCCTGAATGGCTTCGAGATCCATAGTTTCATTTTCCGCTCTCGTGCTTTAAGCTGAAGACTTTATCATACAAGGAGAAGGAGAATATCGTCCCCTCGCCCTGGGAACGCCTGGCGCCGCGTCTCAGTGCCAGGCCGGATGACCCGGGGTTTGCCTCGAAAGGATGGGAATGAACGGCAACCACTCTACCGCGTACAAGCGCGGCCTCGAAGACCTCCTCAATCTTCGCCGTTCCGCCTGGGACAACTACTGGCGGGCAGCCCGCCTTGCGCGCTTCTCCTGGCGCCAGGCTCGCAGTCCTTTGTACCAGCCAATCAGGTCATTCATTAAGACGTTGAGCTGGGTTGCCGCCTATCTCACCTACCGCTTCGGCCTTCGGCACCCTTTTCAGGATTACGCCGGAAACCCAAGCCACGGTATCTATCCTCTGGTTTCAAGGCTGCCCGTGAACGGTGATCTCCCGGCCGCCGGCCCCATCCGCCTCAGCCTCGCCAGCGATTGGGGCACGGGAACCCGCGAAGCGGACGCCGTCGCCAACCATATTCGCGCGTTTGACCCGCATTACACCATCCATCTCGGCGATATCTATTTTGTTGGCGGCCTGGATGAAGTGGAAGAAAATTGCCTTGGCAATCCTCAGCGAAAAAACATCCACGCGGTCACCTGGCCCAAAGGCTCACACGGAACCTTTGCCCTGAACGGAAACCACGAGATGTACGCGAACGGGCATGCTTACTTCAAGCATCTCTTACCCCGGCTCGGAATGAGGCTAGGACCTGGAATGGAGGCTGAAGGACAAAAGGCCAGCTTCTTTTCGCTCCGGAACAAGTATTGGATCGTTGTGGCCCTCGACACCGGCTATAATTCCGTCGGCTTGCCGATTTTTGAACGGCTCGCCTACATCAAAAAAATCCCCAAAATGGGAGGGAACGGCAGGCTACCGCAGGCGCTTCTCCACTGGCTGCGGCAAGACGTCCGGCCAGAGCTCGACGGGCGCGGCGTGATCATATTGAGCCATCATCAATATTATTCCGCCTTTGAGGGTTGCTTCCCTACGCCAGGTCGCCAGCTCCTTGAATTTATTTCGAAACCTGTGCTGTGGTTCTGGGGAAACGAGCATCGCATGGCCCTTTACGGTCCGTGCCGGATGAAGCGTGGCATCGAGGCTTACGGCCGTTGCATTGGCCATGGTGGCATGCCCATTACGGTGAGCGCGAAACCGCGACACCGACCGAAGGCAGGCCCGCTAGTGGCTTACGACGATCGAGTATACCGGAAGATCGCTGGCACGCCGGTCGGCTACAACGGCTATGTAAACCTCACTTTTGAAGGCCGGCATCTCACCGTTGAATATCGCGACGTGCGAGAAGGGAATAATCTGTTGCTAACGGAGGAATGGGAAGTACAGAACGGCACATTAGTCGGTAGAGACATCCGCCTGCAAAACGGTGGCCGGACTCTCCGGCAGTATCATCCCGACCTTCGCTATGCGATCCACTCCACGTCGGCGCCAGAGATCATTGCGGTATCGAGCGTATGAGTCTTGAAACCGCGCGGAAGGTTCTCGAAATTGAAGCTCGGACGCTGTCTGATATTGCCATGCGCCTCGATAGCCACTTTGTTCGGGCCGTTGAGGCACTTTTTTCCTGTCGCGGCCGCGTGGTGGTGGCCGGCATCGGCAAATCCGGAATTATCGGCCAGAAAATCTCCGCAACTTTTTCAAGCACGGGCACACCTTCTTTTTTCCTTCATCCCGCCGAAGCTTTGCATGGTGACCTTGGACGCCTGGTAAGAGGAGACCTGCTGCTCGCCCTCTCTTACAGCGGTGAGACGGAGGAGCTTGTGCGGCTGCTCGACACCGTAAAGCGCCTGGCCATACCGCTCGTTCTATTGACCGGGAATCTTTCATCGACGCTCGCGCAGGCGAGCGACGTCGTCATTGATGCCTCCGTGCCGCAGGAGGCCTGCCCTTTGGGCCTCGCGCCAACGGCTTCTACCACCGCCATGCTTGCCTTGGGTGATGCGCTTGCGATGGCGATGCTCGAGAAGCGGGGCTTCACCGAAGAGGATTACGCTGCGCTCCATCCGGCTGGTGGCCTGGGCATAAGACTAAGGCGGGTAGAAAACCTCATGCATCGGGGTGACAAAATTCCCCGCGTCAGGCCCGAAACGCTGATGCCGGAAGTCATTTATGAGATGAGCCGCAAGGGCCTCGGGCACACCACCGTCGTGGAAGCTGAAAATCGCCTGGTGGGAATCATTTCCGATGGGGATTTGCGGCGCATTTTCGAAAGAGAGGGGGGGGGAGCGCTGAGCCTGCGAGCGGCTGATTGTATGACCTCATCTCCCGTCGCGATCAATCGCAAGGATCTGGCGACTCGCGCGCTGAGCGTGATGGAAAACCGCCGAGTTACCGCGTTGCCGGTGGTGGATGCTCAAGGAGAACTTGAAGGTGTCATCCATCTTCACGATCTGTGGACCACACAGATGTTCTAACGTAGTCGCCACGAAATAGGTATACAGATAATCTGGGTGGCGCAGACATGCCGCCTTTGGCATGTCTGCGATTTTCAAGCGTCGCAGACATCGCAGAGTGCGCGACGTCTGCGCCACCCATCAGAAAGGGTTGTATACCCAATTCGTGGACACCACACGAACTGGGCTGAAACTGCCATGCTTCTTTCTTCTACTGAGATCCGCAAGCGCGCAAGAAAGATCAAACTTCTGCTGATGGATGTGGACGGCGTCCTCACGGACGGCCGCATTTATTATGTTCCCACGCCGCGTGGAGGGTTTGTAGAAACAAAAGGATTTCATTCCCGGGATGGCCTGGGGATTCGCCTGGCTCACGAGGCGGGGCTTAGAAGTGGCGTCATTTCGGGTCGGGGTGGTCCTGTGGTGAGCCATCGGATCAAGGAATTGGGCATTCACTATTTCCACGAACACAGATTGGAAAAACTCGAGCCCTACCGGACAATCCTGAAGGAAGCCCGCGTTATCGATGCGGAGGTGTGCTACGTCGGCGATGACCTGGTTGATCTACCGATCCTTATGCGGGTCGGGCTGGCCGTCGGCGTGAGGGATGGCCATCCGAAGCTTCGCCGCCACGTCCATTACTTGACTCGCAGTCCCGGCGGCACCGGCGCCGTGCGTGAAATCATTGAAGTGATTCTCGAAGCACAAGGAAAGCTTTCCACCGTCCTGAAGCACTACTTAACTTAGAAAACACGAAACGGGGGTGGCATCCATGGCGCGATTTCCTGGACATCTGAGATGGTCGCTGCCAGGCTCGAACAAAGCGAAGAACGGAGCGTGGGAAACAAGCGCGGGGAAAGCGGCTATTTTCATTTCCACTCCCGCATGGCCCTTAAAGGATAGCGATGGGATTAAAGAGAGAGCCGGTTGCCCGCGGAAGGCGAAGGGGAGCAGCCACTACCATGAACTCCCAACTGCCCTCGTCCTCACATCGCGCGGCCAGATCTTCGAGGTGGAGGTTGTCGGCACAGGCCAGGCCCATCGCGGCAATCTGCAGAGCATGGATCGGATAGGCGACTCCCTCAACCCCGCTCGGAACTGTCTCCCCATCACCATCGGGAAGAAAGGCTGCGATCCTGCGCTCGTGCAGCAGAGGCATTGCCCTCGCGTCCCAACCAGCCCAACCCGGACGTCTTTAAGTACGGTAGCCTTTTAGGTGAAGCGTTGAATTCTCCGGATGCCGTTGCCGCCGGCATTAAGATCCCCTATCCAGACTTTATTCAGCAGTTTGGAGGCGCAGCGACCGTGGAGCAGGCCCTAACCCCGTACCCCCAGTTCGCTGGCTACTTCCCCGTTTACGAGATGGATGGAAAATCGATGTACAATTCGCTTCAGGTCCAGGCAGAGAAGCGCTTTTCCAATGGCCTGAGCTATCTGGCAGATTTAACCATATCAAGAAATACGGCGAACACTGCGGTCGGGAGAAAACCATAATGGGGAGCATGAGCGGGTTTGGGTGCTTCGAAGATGCTATTCAACTGATGAAAGATCCGCGCTTTCGAAGCGACATTCTGTTGACGCGGCGTATTGGTCTTGACGAGCTGATTGATAGCGGGCTTCGAGCCCTCATCGACAGGGGGACCGAGCGCGTAAAGATCCTGGTTTCTCCTCGCACTTAAAGAAGATGGCCTTCTCTCTCTTCTTGCCTGGGGTGGAAGATCAATCATCCATGTCGCCGCTCCCACCGGCATGCTGGGCTTCACATACCTGACTGCCTACACCACCAGCAAGGCCGGTGCACTGGCCCTGACGCGAGCTATGGCGGCGGACGGCGTGGGCGATCACATCCGAGTCAATGCGATTGTTCCGGGAACAATGGACATGCCCATGAATGCACCAAGCACATGAATCCGGGTATGCTCAGTATACGGAGGAGGTTCCATCATTCTGATTTCTGTGTGCCTCTTGTCTCAGTTCATGGAAAGCGCTAGTATTCTCTTCACAGGGGGTAAGCCATTCATCCCTGTAGTCCAGGTGGGATTTTCTGGATCGTTCGAACGCTATACTAAAGAAAAATTCAAGCTGCGAAGGGATGGTGTGCGCCATGCGGGGAGAGGCGGGACATATGAACAGATTGAAGATGACGTTCGTAGTCTTCTGTGGGATTACGGTCCTCGGCTGCGGTGCTCTTGAGGCCGCACCCCGGCATAAAAAGGAGAAAAAGACCGCGACCAGCAGCGGTCCTACCGCGCAGCTTTACAACACACTGAACAACTCGTATGGCGGAAAGCTAAACACCTACCTTCTGGCCGATATCTACTCTGATCCTTCAAATCCCAGCCAGCAATATCAGCGTGTGATCCACGTCATCTACAACAAAGACCTCTATTTCGGACGTTTCACGATTCACGTGCGCAGCGTCGGGAAGTTGAACTCACAACAGCTCGCGATTTACAATCCGGAAGCGATCTTTAAATTCGGAAACAGCGATAGCCAGGAATTTGAAAAGATCAACCCTGGAGCTTTTGGCGAGACGGGCGACCTTTTTCTCGAAGCCCGGAATGGCGAGCCGCTCGCGGAGGCGCCCGTCACGGATGAAGTCCGGCAGGAATACGAGATGCTGGTGACCAAATATATCTTACCTGCCGTCCAAAAGCAGGCCTCCGGGAAGGAGTGACGCCGGGCTAGTGGTGGCCTGGAGAGACACCTCCGTTGCTGCTGCGCGCGTTCAGTGCGGAGAGAATATCCGTCTTCGTCAGGATGCCTTCGATCTTGCCCTCCGAGGAAGCAACCAGCAGCATGTGCTGGCCGCGCTGGCCCATCAAGAGCCGTAGCGCCTCCAGCAGATCGCAGTCCGGAGGAATGCGCGTCACGTGTCGGTCCATCAATTCGCCCACCGTCGTCTCCTGCCACTTTTGCGGCGCGACTTTACCGAGCGATCGCATCGCAATCACGCCGACCACTTGATGGTCTTCATAAACCGGGAAGGCCGCGTGGAGATGGTGCTTGCTGACGCTATCCGCAAATTCGCGCAGGTTGTAGGAGGCCTGGGCGGAAATCACCTGCTTTTGCATCACTTCGTGGACAGGAATGCGCCACAACTCCGCCACTTTGACTCCTTCGTGCAGCCGCTGATCGCCGGAAACTGAGGCTTCGCCAGAGACGGCATATGCGATGGCGGCGCCGATCAGCGTGGGGATGATATAGGAGTGAGCGCCGGTGACTTCGGCCACAAAAACAACCGCAGTCAGCGGCGTCTTGTAACCGCCGGCCAGGAAAGCCGCCATGCCCACTGCGGCGAAAAGGTCCAGTGAGGGGCTGTGAACAACCGCTTGGGCAAAAGCGGTTCCGAAGCTGCCCCCGCTCAGAAAGAGCGGCACAAACATCGCGCTCACACCGCCCACGCCCAATGAGAAAAGAGTGCCAGCCAGCTTGAGGATGCCAAAAATGACGAGCTCCAGCGAGCTGTGCGCGTGGAGGAGAATAATGTCCACCGCCTCGTAATTGGGCCCCAGGGGAATGAGCGAACCGTGGAACGCGGAAATAAAAACCAGGCCGCACACGCCGGTCAGGCATCCGCCGATCGCCATCTTGAGCCAGTGGGGAATCGAGGCTTTCACGGCGAACGTGCGTACACGGCGAAAAGTAACGTCAAACGCCATGACGAAGCCGCCACAAATCAAACCCAGCAGCGCTGACCAGAGCAAGTCCTTTCCGGAAAACGCCGTTCCGCCGGCAAATTGAAACAGCGGCTCAGGGCCTAGGAAGGAGGCCAGGACCGCATAGGCTACCACCGAAGAGATGATTGAAGGCAGCAACGCTTCATGCGCCAAGTCATCCTTATAGGGCATCTCGATACCAAAAATGATGCCCGTTAGCGGAGCACGAAAAACGGCGGACATGCCGGCCGCAGCGCCTGTGATGAGCAGGATGCGGCGATCGCGCGGTTCGAGGTGGAACCTCTTGAGCTTGGCCCAGAACCAGGAGCCAAGCGCGCCGCCCGCATAGATGCTGGGACCCTCCAGGGCAGCGCTCCCTCCAAAGCCGACCGTGGCGATGGCCGCTAATAGTTTGGGAATGAACGGACGCATCTGGATGTCACCCTGGTGCTCGTGGTAGGAGCGGATGATCTCCTCCGTGGAATGCTCGTCAGGGTCGGGCGTAAGGTATTGCATGAGCAAGCCAGCAATCACAAACCCCAAAATCAGGTAGGGAATGATGTAAGCAGGATGGCGAAGATAGTATCTGAGGAGGGGTGGCCATAGCCAGTAGAGGATAATTTTGGCAATCAGCGTAATGACGAGGCCCGTCACGGCGCCGATAATCGGAGCCAGGAATAGCCATTTTTGGATGTCGCGCGAGTAAGCGGCAGAAAGGTCCTCGTGAACGAGCGCCGTATATTTTCGTAGAAGCGGATGATTGAGTATTTTCGATCCCATACTCGGTAACGTAACGCCTGCCGTAGAAATCAGCAGGTTTTTGGAAGTTTTCTGCCGGTCGGCGTTGCGCGGAACGAGCGCGTGCGCCTTCCCGCCAAAGGTTTAATTCTGATGCTTTCGCGCGACGGTCGACCGGCGCGGCAACAGGAGCGCCGTGCTCGCTTCGAACCTCGATAGCTCTTTGCGGTGGAGGGCTGCGAGCCCGTTTAGAACTTGCCTTCCCTCGCGGGTGAGTTCCACGCGCACGAAGCGGTGGTCCTTGGCGATTTCCTGCTTGCTGACCAGGCCGCGGCGACAAGCGCGCTCGACCAATCCCACCACGGCGTTGTGGCGCTCCTGGAGAAACTCCGCGAGTTCGGAGATCGTTGCCCAGCCGCGCCCTGTGTGCCCGGCCACACCCAGCAGCAATTGGTGCTGCTGGGGAGTGATGCCGGCTGCGCGCGCCACCTTTTCGCTGAAGTGGAGAAATCGCCGGAGCTCGTACCGGAACCCGGCAAGCTGTCGCACCCGTGCCGACACATTACGCCGCGAACCACTGACTGGAACTTTGGTCATCGCTCAGAGGATTATATCACGTCGAGATGTGTTAAAACGGCGCGCCTTCGGCGAAAGCACGATGGGCTTGTCCCCTACGAGCGGCTGTCAACAACCGGGCCTTGCCGCATCCGCCGTTCATGCAAAACAAACTCCACCGCGATTGAATAGTGGGTCAGTTTGAAATTGTAGCGGCGAGTTTCGCTCGCCAGGTGGCGGCATGAAGCCGCCTCTACTTCATCAAACTGAATCACGGATTCGTTGCAAGCGGCGCACGGCAATGATACTCTAAGACGGCTCGGGAAAGGAACGGCCGGCAGCCCCACCACGACGGCCGTAAACCATTGACCTCTAATTCAGGATATTGCGCAACCATGAACCGCCACGAAGGTGAAACGTTCGAAAACAAGCACTTGGTGCTCGATGAGGGTGTATTTATCAACTGTATTTTCAAAAATTGTAGCCTGGAATATTCAGGCGGAGACGTCTACGTCCAGAATTGCCAGGGCGAAGGCTGCCAGCTCATCTGGCGCGGCGCGGCACAGCGCACGGTATTCCTGCTCCAGGGGCTCGGCCTCATGGCACCGGCGGCTCCTCCGCAGGCTGGAAATCCGCCCGGCCGCGTTCAATAACGGTCCGCCATCAACAATCAGCTTTCAGCCGTCGTGGGCCGAGGCCGGTTAGGCTCTGCAGGCTCTAGTCCGCACATCGCCGAGAGTGCGAGAACGGGGTTAACCACCGTCATCGCGTCTCGGAGAGGGTCATAGTACCGTTGAAGCCAGGTAACGCCGGCAGAGGGAAGGACCCTCACTTCAGGGTGCTGTGGCCCTCCAGGCGACCAGTCCCGTACCGCATCTCGCGGCCCAATAGATCTGCTTCACCGACCGACAATGCCTATGATTCCGATGATAATCAGATAAATCGCCACCACGTAGTTGAGGATCCTCGGGAAGATCAGAATGAGGATGCCAGCGATCAGGGCGATCACCGGGTAAACTACTCCAAACCGGAGGGCGAAGACTGTGCCCCGCGTCTGGGCGAAAGCAGGTGTCGCGGCCAGGCCGCCAAGCAACATAATTCCGACGATGCGCTCTCTCAGTTTCAACGTGCACCTCCTGGGTGAAATCGTTCACAAGTACGTAAGCTTGGTGTTCGTCACTCGTTTCGGTTGCTTCCGCTCCGTGCGAGCAGGGCCATATATCTCTTGTGGATAGCGAGGTTATTCGGTGCGAGCTTTAAGGCGCTACGGTATTCCTCAAGGGCGGCTGCGGAATCTCCGTTCTGCTCCAGAGCTGTAGCTAATCTGAAATGGACGAAAGGGTCGTCCGGCTTCTGCTTCTCGACTTCCCGGAACTCGACCACCGCGTCCTGCGCGTCGCCTTCAAGCTCCAGGGCGAAGGCGAGATTGTAGCGTGCATCGAGATAGCCAGGATTAAGCCTCAACGCTTGGTAATATTCGTTGATGGCCGCGCTCAGCTCACGCTGAGCTTGGAATGCGAGCCCGAGATTGTTGTGAGCCTGCGCATTCTCGGGGTTATCGCGCAGCGCTTCTTGAAGTTCGCCAGTCGCCCGTTGCGGATGGTCCTTTTTCATATCCGCAAGCCCCACGGCATTGTGCGTCTCAGAGAGTTTCTTTTGTCCGGCTGAAACGGGGATGCCACTCAACGCCTTTCCTCCTTTGTGCGGCGCAGTTCTTCGAACCGTTTCGATAAGCGATGCGCTTGCGCCCGCGCTCCGCAGCTTATCAAGGTACTGAGAGGTTGGCGTAAAGTCGATTCCTCGGTTCCTGATCAAATCCGCTACCCGCTCGCTTGCCACACCACCGGCCACCAGGCCAAGCACCTGCTTTTCGTTCAGAGGGGCGACCGTTGCACTCCCGGTTCTCGCATAGGCTGTGACAGTGGCGACGATGAGTAAGAGAACAGGGAATCCTGCTTTGAGGCAAGAGAGTCGCCCCTGGCCGAGTAAAGTGAAGATGCCCTGTCGCATAAGCCGTTCGATTGCCGACAGTTTACTACATGTTGGAGCCTGCGCACACACTCCCTTGCACCCGCTGTAAGCAACAGCAATGCCATCAGGCGCTTCGGTGGGGACGGCCTGTAAGTCCTCTGAAAACCGCATTTTAAGTGATACGAATGGGCGGGCGAAGAGAGCTCTCCAATTTATAACCGCGCAGCTTTTACACGCAGGATAAAACAACTGCCATCAAGGTTCGGTTAGTCTCGTGGTAGTTCACGACGGGTGGGCTTCAAATGCGCGAGCCGGAGCGCTTGGAAAGAACCGAAGCAATCTCGGCGGCGGCAAAGCGGTCCTCGGGAATGGGGCGCGTGCCAAAAGCAATCGCCAGGCCTCTGACCGGAACGTGCCCAACGCCATAGCGGATTTCCTGCGGGCGCGGCAGTAAAGGATTGTGCTGACCCAGAACCAAGCCGGGCGCAGCAATCATCAGGGCGAGTAAGCCCGCCAGCATTCTTCCACGCATGGAGCTCCTCCTCGCGCGGTGTGCCCGCGCCCGAGCCTTCGGCGCTGTTGCTGCTTGGAATAGCACTCGCGGGCTTCGCCGCGATTCGCGTTTTCGGCCGCCGAAAGCTGACGGCATAGAAATTTCTCACCCTCACTCCGTGTCCTCTGTGACCTCTGTGGTAACCGCTTGATACCACGGAGATCACAGAGGCCGCTGAGAATTCATTCGCAGTCCGCGTCTAACCCAACGTCCGCGGTGGTCGGCGCATTTTTGCGATTTTCGGCGAGAAAATCTCTTGCTTTCAAATGAAGCAGGTTGACTCGGGACCGATTTTGGCCTGGGGAGTGGAGGCGTGCACGCCTTCGATCGCTAAACCTGCCCAGTTACCGGGCGGTTGAGTGAACAAAGAAAAAAACTGCAGCCGGAGAAAACCGAAGATGGCAGTTGACACTCGCCTGAAACACAGTGCAATGGTGAGGCTAGTAAATTACGCCTGATGCTCAGGGTGCGTACAGCCCGGGAAATTCGCATGAACCGATAGGCCCTTGTATTCGAGCACATCGGTCAGGCCGATTTGGGAAGAGTAAAAGCCCTCTAAGGTCATTTCCTTGGCAAGGCGGTAAAAGGCGAAACCTGGGTGGCCAAGGTGGGTGCTCGCCTCAGAGCGGCTGATTCCTGCTTCGAGCCTCATGCTCTTGTACTTCGGCGCTGAGGTGGGAATCTTCTCGTATTCCGGGCGGCTCATTCCGATGAGTAGTTCCTCCCGCTCCGAAGCCGAAAGATCAAGGAAAGAGCGGCTGAATTTCTCTTGGCCCAACTGGCCGAGTTCCGCTAATCCTGTGGTCCATTGCTCTTGCAACTTCGGATCAAACTCCGCCGCCGCATAAACCACATAATCGATGTACTGCGCCACGCGAGCCTCCTTCGCGCCTGGCTTATCGTCAGTGGGGATAATCATTTCGGTGAGGATTTCCACTGTCCGGAACTCCTCCGGTTTGAAGAAACGAGGCGTGTAGGGCTCAGAGGCATCGTTCGCCGCCACCTCCTGGTCGCCTGGGCTTGGCATGTTCATGCCAGGCATCTCTTCGGAAGCCAGCGCGGTACTTCCTTTTGGCAGCCAACGGGCTAGGAACTCTCGTCCAGCGGCCGTAGCGGTCAGGAGGCCGCCGTACTTCAAAACATTCCGTCTGTCAATCAGCTTCGGTTGCCCAGGTTGATCTTTCATGATTCAGTTATCCGATCCCGATCAAAGTTCACACTTGTCCACGCCGAAATTCTTCCGCTAAATGATCGGCGGCCCGATAAGCAAGCGCCATGATCGTGTGCGTAATCTCCTTTTCTGGATGGCTAACGAAGCAGGCGGCGTCCACCACGCGAATGTTTTTGATATCATGGCAGCGATTCCACTTGTCAAGAACCGACGTTCGCGGGTCATCGCCCATGCGCGCTCCGCCCGCCTCATGGGTCACGCTTCCCAGTGGATAGGGTGCCCTACGCTCGTAAGGAAGCAGCACGCCGCCTGACGCCTTTGCAATCTCTTCAATCGCATCGTACATTGCATTGAGAATTGCGAAAGCCTGGGGATATTCAGCATTCGTATGGAAGCGCACTTGCGGAATGCCCCAGCGGTCGCGCAGCCCACCCGGATCGATTTCCACATAGTTCCAGTCGAATGCCAGGCCCTCACAATAGCCGCCCATCGTGAAACGCGCCGGATAAAGCTCCTTAGTCCTTTTCTTATGGGCTGACCCAAAACCCGGCATTGAGCCTCCTGGGCCGGGGCCCATCGCGCAGCCCGTATCGAAATTGATCGCCCAGCCTCGGAGATATTTTTTGTTATCTTTGTGACCGTAATTATAGCGTGGTATGTAAAGCTCCGGTGAGCCCGGCCCGTCGTCATCCGTGGTGGGTCTTCCGGCTAACTGCGGCAGATAGCCCTCGACGTCGTTGGCGTTCGCGTGCTCCATCAGGT
>JBOGJS010000323.1:0-5828 GCA_050745365.1 Terriglobia bacterium | reverse complement strand
CCTCTACTTCATCAATGCGATGGACGGAAAGACGGCATGAACGACTGCCCTGTGTTAAAGTTCTTCTGAAGGCCGGGAATCGAAAACTGCCCAGGCCGTTCGCTAAAAGCTGTTTCAAAACTTCGGATCGCTCACGCGGAGTAGACGGGTTCATCCCGCCACCCAAAATGGCGGCGTAAGGCACCCCCCTACCGCGTCCGGCTCGAGACCAGAAACAGCTTCTACGATCACGGTGGGGCGAGGAAGACCTTGGGGCTGCCACTACAGGGCGACGAAGAAACCTTGAGCCGGCTTTACGATCGTATCTCACCCGCGCTGCGCGGAATGCTGATGAAGATTCTTGGCTCCCCGGAAGAAGCCGAAGAAGTTCTTGAAGAGAGCTTCCTCAAATTCTGGAAGTTGGCACGAGAGATGGAAAAGGAGGACGAAGCTCCGGAAGTTTGGCTTGTGCTTACCGCCAGAAGGGCTGCCCTCCGCCGACATGGAAGGATGGATGAGGAGGAAATGCAAAATGCAGAAAGGCCTGGTGCGGCATGGTTGCCGCGTCAAGCCGAGGTTTTGCTGCTCTCCTCCCGGCTGGGTTTGCTGGCCCGCTCTTTCGCCCAGTTGTCCATGTCTCAACGGCAGATGCTGGAGATGGCAATCTTCGAGGGCTTGTGCGAAAACGAAATCGCCGACGTCCTCGGGACGCCGGCGGGAAGAGCGCGGGACGAAGTACGCGCTGCTTTGACTTTTATGCGGCAACAGGTGTGTACATTGATGGGAACATGGACTGCCGACATTTAGAAGGTCTCTACGAACTCTTCCTCCTGAACGTGCTCTCCGAAGATGAAGAAGCTCAAGTACAACGACACGTGGAGCGCAATTGTCCCGCCTGCCTGGAGGGCCTCCGGCAGGCGAGCATCACGCTTTACGGCCTGCTCCTTTCCTTTCCTCCTGTACCGTCGAACCCGAAAGCGCGCAGCCGGCTATTGCGGCGATTGAAGGAACGGTAAAAGCCCACGGCACAGAATTCGTGCCGTGCCTACCCCTACCCACTAACACCCACGGCACAAAATTCGTGCCGTGGCTACCCGCTCGGCACTAAACTGAAAGTGCGGCTCAAGAAGGAGAGGCATGATCGAGCAAGGAGCTGGACGCCAGGAGGGGCGGACGAGCACGAATTTGGCGAGAATTCTGGTGGTCGGATTCGTGGGGGCGCTCGCTCTGGCTGTCGCCCGATTTGCTTATGGGCAAGCGGGCGGCGCGGCGCAGCCTCTGCAGTTTAGCATCTCGATCCCATCAGGTACCGTCATCGAACCCATTGCGGCCCAAATAACTTTGCACTTTCATAATTCCGGCAGCCAGCCGTTATGGCTGTATGAGCCGGTGCGCGACGTGACCGAAATCCCTCCCGTTTCAGCAACTCCCAATTCCAATTCCGGTGGCTCATCACTTTCGGTACATCTCGAACTTCCTGCCGCCGGAGCGGGCGCGACCTCTCCGGGAACAGCAACCGTGCTTCGGACGCCCGGCTTTCCCCATCCTAACCTCGTCGAACTCGCTCCGGGCGGCGAGCTTCAAGAGACCGCTGTGGTGCGTATCAACCCTGCAACTCGCAAAACCAGTCTTTCCCCACAACCGATCTGGGGAACGTATCAAATTTCCGTAGTTTACAGCGCGAGATATTCCAACGGCAATGACATTCGACACAGTCTGGGAGTGGACCTATGGCACGGAACCGTTTCCAGCAACACAGTTCAGATCGTCCTGGAACCCATCCCGGCGGCCAGCCGCGATTCTATTTCAGGCACTGCAGTGGGCCACGACATGATTCCCGACGCGGACGTCCTCGTTTCGCTCAGCGATGATCAGCAACGCCTGATTGAACAGACAGTGACCGCAGCGGACGGCGGCCTTTATTTTGACAACCTACCGCCAGGCCGTTACTGGGTGACGGTGCGAAGACTGTACGATGCCGAAGATACCGGGTTCTTTGAACATGCGGATCTCTCCAGTTCGCAACCGGAAGCACAACTGAAGCTCATCATGTTGAGCGAGCAGGTTTACGAGGCCAAGCGGCTACTTCACAAACCGGTACTTTTCCGGATCACAGACCTTGCAGGAAACCCAGTCGCCGGCGTGAAGCTCGCAATATTCTGGACGAGCGGAACGGTACTGCAGAATCTGAAGGCTGACGTGAACAGCGACGGTTTCGCCGTGGTCAGCCTGCTTCCCGGAACAAATTACGTCACCCTTAGCAAGCACGGATGCCGCAAAAAAGATGAGGTGGCCAATGTTTCCTCGGGCAGTGGGTCGGATGGTTTCAGCTTCACGCTGAATTGCGGGAAGAAAAGGTAGGCTTCAGAGCTTACCAGAATGCTGAAAAGCTCCTTGAGTGTGTCATGCTGAGCGAAGCATCCCGGTATTTCTAAAATCAAGCACATGCAGAGATCCTTCGTCGCCTCCGGCTGCTCCGAGAAATTCCGGCGCGAGAGACCCCTCACCCGGCTCGCGTCGCTCGCCACCCTCTCCCCACGGGAGAGGGCTTAAAACACGCGAGGAATAGCCCTCTCCCGGGAGAGAGGGTGCCCGACGAAGGAGGGCGGGTGGGGGGGTCTTTCGTGCAACCTGCTAACGGTTCACGGGCAACATTCATGAATTCGCGTTTCCGAATTCTGAGGTTTACCGCAATTCTTCCATGACCTGATCGAGTGCTTCCTCCGGCGGCCGCACCCGCGATTCAGGCAACGTTGCGAGCGGTTCTTCGACAAGGTTCAACAGGGTGATAAAATCAGCGCTCTCTGGGCGGGCGTAAAGCAGGCCGGTGAGCACCTCGCCTTTTTGCTGAGCTTCTTCGAGCACTCGGAGGGCCTCGATTTTGCTCGCGGCCTCGTAATCCCTGGAAAGCTTTTTGAGCACCAGCCGCGAGCCATCGTGCAGTGACACTTCTTTCGTGGTGCCCGGAGCGTAGTCCACTGTAATATCGTCAAAAAACGGCACAAAGCTTACTTCTTCGAGCACTGCCTCGTGCTCCTTGACGTAAGCGTAGCTCTTCGTGGATCCCTCATGATCGTTAAAAGTGACACAAGGAGAGATCACATCCAGCATCGCCGTCCCGCGGTGCGCGATCGCTCCCTCGATCAGAGCAAGGAGCTGCTTCTTGTCGCCCGAAAACGATCGAGCCACGTAGGTAGCGCCCAACTGAATAGCGAGCGCGCAGGTGTCGATGGCAGGCAGCTCATTGACCACGCCGGTCTTGAGCTTGGATCCCAAATCCGCCGTGGCCGAAAACTGCCCTTTGGTCAGGCCATAGCAACCGTTATCCTCGATGATGTAAACAAACGGAAGATTGCGGCGCATGAGGTGGACAAACTGGCCGATCCCAATGGATGCCGTGTCACCATCACCGCTCACTCCAATGCCAATGAGCGTACGGTTGGCGAGCAGGGCACCTGTGGCGACTGAAGGCATTCGTCCGTGCAAAGCGTTAAAGCCGTGGGCCGTCGAGAGGAAATAGGCCGGGCTCTTGGAGGAGCATCCAATACCCGATAATTTCGCCACACGGTGGGGCTCAACACCGAGCTCGTAAAACGCTTCGATAATGCGCTCCGAGATGGCATTATGCCCGCAACCGGCGCACAGCGTTGTCTTGTTGCCGCGATAGGCGGCGGGTTCTAACCCGATGCGGTTTGTTCTTTTCGGCGGAGCCGCCGGAGCTGTGGTAGACATTGTTAAGTCTTTGCTTCCTCCACAAGAATGGAATCCGTCACGCTGCGTGCATCCACCGGCAGCCCGTTATAATGCCGGATGCTCGAGAGCTTAACCACATCTGCCGCCTCCACTTCGAGGCGCAGCAATGAGTACAATTGGCCGTCCCGGTTCTGTTCCACAACATAGACGCGCCGCTGGCGATGGATGAAATCCTTAATTTCGGAGCTGAACGGGAACGCCCGCACGCGGCAGGAACTGGCTTTGAGGCCATATTCTCGCTCAAGCTGATCGAGTGCTTCGAGCACGGCCCAGTGCGTTGTCCCAAAGCTCAGAACGGCAAAATCCGGGTCCTCACGCTCCTCGATGATCGGCGCGGGAACTTTGGAGCGCGCCGTTTCGAACTTACGGTTCAGCCGGTCCATGTTGTTCACATAGTCTTGCGGCTTTTCGCTGTAAATGGCTCTGTCGTTGTGACCGCTTCCGCGCGTGAAAAAAGCAGCGGCTGGATGCGGCGTTCCGGGCACAGTGCGATAGGGAATTCCATCTCCATCCACGTCCCGGTAACGGGCGAAGTTACCCAACCGGTTGAGATCCTCAACGCCCAGCACTTTGCCGCGCACCAGTGATTTCTTCGGATAAGGCAGAGGATCTTCCATCCAGTAGTTCATTCCCAGGTCAAGATCGCTCATTACGAAGACAGGTGTTTGCAAGAGTTCCGCGAGGTCAAACGCCTCGATGGCCATTTCGTAACACTCCCCTGCCGAGGCAGGAAACAGAAGGGGATGTTTTGTATCGCCGTGGGAAAGCAAAGCGGTTGAAAGAATGTCTCCCTGCGCAGTTCGGGTCGGAAGACCTGTGGAAGGACCTACTCGCTGGACATCAAAAATCACCGCCGGAATTTCCGCGTAGTAGGCCATGCCGGTAAATTCGCTCATCAAAGAAATACCTGGGCCGGAGGTTGAAGTCATCGCGCGGGCCCCAGCCCATCCGGCACCCAGAGCCATGCCAATAGCGGCCATTTCATCCTCAGCCTGGACCACGGCAAAAGTCGCTTTGCCGGTTTGAGGATCAATCCGAAAACGCTTGAGATAGTTAATGAGCATCTCGCAGAGCGAAGAGGAAGGCGTGATCGGATACCAGCTTACGATCGTAACCCCCGCCATCATGCAACCCAGGGCCGCCGCGTTGTTGCCCTCAATCAGAATCTTGCCGCGCGTTTCATTCATGCGTTCCAGGCGGAAGCGATCCGCCTTCTCCAGGTGCTGCTCCGCGTATTCGTAACCCGCCTCCACCGCTTTCCAGTTCAGATCCGCCGCCTTAGCTTTCCTCTTGAACTGCTTGCGAAGAGCCTTCTCGACCTCCGCCATATCAATATCCAGGATCTCGGCCACCACGCCGTCATAAACCATGTTGCGCACCAATTTGCGCAGTTTTGCGTCCGGACAAATCGGTGTCACGATGGAATCAAAAGGAACCGGATAGAAAATCAGATCGTTACGAAGGCGGTTTGCGTTCAGCTTTTCGTCGTAAACAACGGCAGCGCCCGAAGGGAGGGAGGCGAGATCGTCTGCCGCGGTTTCCGGGTTCATCGCCACAAGGAAATCGACCTCCTTGCGACGGGCAATATAGCCGTGTTTCGAGGCGCGAATCGTGAACCAGGTGGGAAGGCCCGCGATGTTCGAAGGAAACAGATTCTTGCCGGAGACGGGAATACCCATCTGAAAAATAGCTCGGAGCAGCACGAGATTGGCGGACTGGCTTCCCGAGCCATTCACCGTGGCCACCTGAATGGTGAGATCATTCGTCACCTGCTCCACTCCGGGAGTCAGTGCGCTTTGCTTTACCGCCATCTCAGTCGTTGCCATTTCCTCTTCCTTCAGCTCTTAAAATCAGCAAAAATCCACTGCCAGAACAACACTGGCCGTGGTTCCGACTCCAACTCAGTTTATTATATCAAAAGCCATGCGCAGCACGGCGACTTTACGTCGCAACGCGATGCTTGAAAGCATGACGTTCTCCATGAAATCGTTCACCGCCACTCATGCCACCTTGCGGGGCAGCCGAAAGTCACGAAAAAATGACCCCTCATCCACCCTCCTCCGGCGGCGGGCGCCTTCTCCCCTCGGGAGAAGGCG
>JBOGJS010000322.1:0-22633 GCA_050745365.1 Terriglobia bacterium | reverse complement strand
GCTGAAGGGGGGCCCTGATACAAAGCTCTCCCAGGTTGGCAGCCAAAAGACTGTGGGCGCTCAGGACGACATTCGACGCCAAGCGGGGCGCAGACCTCCGCTTTTGAGGTCTGCGGCCTTTGCCCGAAGATCGCTAAAAGTCGCGGACCTGAACAGCGCAGGTCCGCGCTACAGCCTTCATGCTCCGGATTGGCAGCCGAAGGCTGCATGACAGTTTCCGACGTTTTTCAGCAACCGTGTAAACCATTTCCATGCGCAAAGGCCTTAACTTTCGCGATCTTGACTGGCTTCTCTTTGGGACCGCATTGGCCCTCGCAGCCGTAGGAATTGTGGAAATCTACAGCACAACGATGCACACCGCCCTGGCTGGGGAGTACAGAAAGCAGATTGAGTGGGTGGCGGTAGGGGCAATAGTAGCTTTCGTTTTCAGCCAGATTGATTTCCACCGGATCCTGGACCAGGTTGCCCCACTTTACCTTGTGACGCTTGCCGGGCTCGGGCTCTTGCTCGTGGCCGGCCATCCCGTGGGTGGCGTGAAGCGCTGGCTGGCTGTGGGAGGAATCACTTTCCAAGTATCCGAGATGGCGAAGTTGGTTATAATAATAGCTGTAGCGTGGTACTTTGCGAAGCGTAAACGCGCCAGGACAAGATGGAAAGATCTTGTTGCCCTCGGTGTGCTGGTGGGCGTTCCGGCGGCTTTGGTAGCGCTTGAGCCCGATTTGGGCACGGCGCTGACGTTTTTCCCCGCGGTGCTGGCCGGAATTTACCTGGCTGGTATTCGCTTTCGCCTCGTACTTGTGCTGGGGGTGGCGGTTGCCTTGATGGTGCCCGTCGGCTGGCACGTGATGCGTCCCTACCAGCGCGAGCGCCTGATGACTTTTCTCCACCCTTCGCAGAACTTGCGAGGCGCCAGCTACCAGGTGACCCAATCGAAAATCGCCATTGGTTCGGGAGGGTTGTGGGGAAAAGGAATCGGCCACGGAACGCAAAGCCGGCTGGGCTTCATTCCGGTATCCCATGCGGATTTTATTTTTGCAGCCTTTGCGGAGGAACAGGGCTTTATCGGCACGCTCTTTGTTCTCGCGCTCTACTTCATCCTGCTTATTCGCCTGCTGGATGGGGCTCAGGCAGCGGGAGACCGTGCCGGGGTTTTCTTTGTTGCTGGCTTAACGTCGGTACTCTTTTTCCAGGTTGCTGTGAATGTCGGAATGATGATTGGTTTTCTTCCGATCGCCGGCATCCCATTACCTCTGGTGAGCCAGGGAGGCTCTTCCGTGTTATTTACCTTTGCCGGATTGGGCCTCGCCATGAGCGTCAGGGTGCAGCGACTTGTGAATTAGCGGCACCGATAACTTTACCAAAAAATTTCAGCCGGGCGCTTGCGGGCCTGCGGTGCGCGTCGGAATTTTGCCGAACGCCACAGTTCCCATGGATTTCAGGCGTGGGATTACGCGACCAAGAGCGTGCCTGGAATGGTCCGCAGAGTCGTCCGGCTATCAGAGGTCCGGGAGTCGATCCCCGTGCGCCGGGTGGATCCTCCGCGAATCTCCCAAGGAGGAGTTTCCGTGACAAAAGAATTATTGATCGCGTCGTCGCCGCACGAGACCAAAGTGGCCGTGCTCGAAGACGACCAGGTGGTGGAAGTTTATTTTCAGCGCGACACGGATGTTGGGCTGGCAGGGGGCATTTATAAGGGCCGCGTAAACCGTGTGCTTCCGGGAATGCAATCTGCCTTTGTGGATATTGGACTCGAGAAGGATGCCTTCCTTTACGTTTCAGACTTCTTCGAGGACTCGGAAGAGTATGACCGCGTCTTTACGGAAGCGGAAGACCGTGTCGCGCGCATGACGGATGCTGTGCATCGGGCTCCGGCGGCGGTTGTGCCACCCGGCACTCCAGCGCAGGACGGCACGCTGCCCCCCTCCCCGAGCCGGGAGAATGCGTCTTCAGAAGCGGATGCGGAGCAGCCATCCGTTGCTGGTGAGGCGGCAAATCTCAGCAAGCCTGAAGACGGAGTCGCCGGCGAAACGGCTCGGGACTTTCCGGGCCGGCGACGGCGGCGCGGCCGCCGCTTCAGAACAGGACGTTTCACTCCCCGGCACGAGCTAGCCGAGCATCATGAGACAGCGGCATCCCACCCTTTGGAGCTGTTGCCGGGCGAATCCCTCGCCAAATATAGCCAGCCCGCTTCTCCCGGAAATTCACCCGACGCGGAAAGCACCGAGCCTGACCTCACCGGAGTCGAAAATTCAGAACCCATTTCGCCCACTCCAGCATCGGAGATGGCCGGGGATCTAGCTACCGGCTCGTCTCCCGATGACGAACCCGTCGGTGAAGTTCTTGAATCATCGGCACCGCTTGAAAACTTCGCGGACGGGACGGGAAATCTTCCTGAGGGTGAGCCGGAAAGCTTGCCCGCTTCGTCGGTTACTGGCCCGGAGGCGGCCGACAACGAGGCAGATTTGACGGACGAAACGCCGGAAGGTACTTCCGTCGCGTCGGAGGAAGGAGCAGAGGGAGCCGCAAAGGCCGGGGATCAGATTGCGACCCCGACCGGAGCGGCGGAGCAATCCTACACCCTGCGCGATTCACACCGCCGCCCGCATCTGGCTCCGCGCCGGGACCGCCGAGGGCGTGGAAAATTTCGGGTCCACCAAAATCAGCGTCCGGAGGCTGGAGCTCACAATCACTCGAGCAACCATCCTCCGACGCCCATCAACGAGCTCTTAAAGGAAGGCCAGGAAATTCTGGTGCAGATTGCCAAGGAGCCGCTGGGCACCAAGGGAGCGCGGATCACTTCTCACATCGCGCTGCCAGGCCGATACCTGGTTTACATGCCCACCATCGACCATATGGGCGTTTCGCGGAAAATTGCTTCCGATGAGGAGCGCTTGCGCCTGCGCAAAATCCTGCTGGAGAACAGGGGCTCGCTCGGCGGCGGCTTTATTGTGCGCACCGCCGGGGCCGGACGAAGCGAGGAGGAGATCAAGTCCGATCTCGCATTCCTTTCCAGCTTGTGGAACGATATTCGCGCTAAAGCGGAGCGCGTGAAAGCTCCCGCGCTCCTGCACGGTGACCTCACGCTCGTCGAGCGCATCCTGCGCGACCTGCTTTCGCCGCAGTTCAAGTCGATTCGAGTGGACAATGAAATCCAATACGAGCAGGTTCTCGAATTCGTCAACCGCTTCCAGCCTGCGCTCACCGGCCATGTGAAGTTTTACACGCGGGAGGCTCCGCTTTTTGAGGAATTCGGGGTGCAGGCGGAAATCGATAAGGCTTTAAGGCCGAAAGTGTGGCTCAAGTCCGGCGGATATATCGTGATTAACCAGACGGAAGCGCTGGTGGCCATTGACGTGAATACGGGAAAATACGTCGGGAAGACCAATCGCCTCGAAGACACGATCGTTAAAATCAACATCGACGCCATCCGGGAAATCGTCCGTCAGGTCCGGCTGCGCGACCTGGGCGGGATTATCGTGATTGATTTTATTGATATGGACGAGCGCCGCAACCGCACGCGCGTAGTGCAGGCGCTCGAAGAAGCTTTGCGCCAGGATCGGGCACCGACCAAGATACTTTCCTTCAACGAATTCGGCCTGGTCGCGCTGACGCGCAAACGGGTAAAGCAGTCGCTCGAACGCACGGTTTGTGAGCCGTGTCCCTACTGCTCCGGAGCCGGCTGGATCAAGTCCGTAGCGACCGTCAGCAACGAGATTCTCTCGGAAGCACGGAAGATGGCGTCGCAGGTTGAGGGCAAGACGCTTCATCTCCGGGTGAACCCCCAGGTTGCCGCGGCCCTCAAGTCGGCTCTCATCTCAGAAATCGAAGCGAGCACCGGGAGAGAGATCGTCATTAAGGGCGACCCCGAAGTGCACCAGGAGCAATTTGAGATTTTTTGATTTTCTTCCAACTGATGCGTATGCAGCGGACCACCAGCGCTCGGGAGGAGGGGGGATCCGGAGGATGGTGGCTACCCGCTGCATAACCTTTCAAGCGAGCTTTCCACGCAGCTTCTCATGCGTAGCATCCGCCGCCGCTATAGGCCAAGCTGAATCCTGTATCCCGCTTGAGAGCATAGTTCATGAGGTATGCCATCTGCTTCGCCTCGAAAGGAGGCGCAATGAAGTCAAAGGCGCCGGAATTCATCGCCACCGCATACAGCATATGATCATCAAAGGGGCTCACGACAACCACTCCGACAGGCGCTGAGAGGTTCATTGCGGCGTTCACGACGTCGTTCCAGGTGCCGTCGGGAAGTACCACGTGCGTGAAGATCAGATCGGGAGGGTGGGGACCGTCGAGCCATCGGTGCACCTCCTCCTGAGTGCGTGCCCTGGCCGTTCGAACTGAAAGGTGATTGAGAACAGGTTGCAATCCACAAAAGCGAACATCTTCGAGGTGCAGAAGCAGGGCTGACATGTCGGTCTGCATGGCCATCTCCTAAGAATTTGAATTCCCCTCCTGCTTCGCCGACTGACGGCGCCAAATAGCCCGAGATACACAAAGAAAAACAACCTCCCCAGAAAGAACGTGAGCAACGATAACCATTTTCACTGCCCTGAAAATTTCGGCGCGAGACTCCTCACCCGGCTCGCGTCGCTCGCCACCCTCTCCCGACGGGAACCCTTCGGCTTTGCGCAGGGTAAACTCCGGAGGGCGGGTGAAGGGTAATTTTCAGACGTTCCACGGCTCTTCTGCTTCGAGTGAATGGGCGACCGCGGACGAGTAGAGCAGCACTTCCCTTTCTCGGTCTCTGCACCGCTTCTCGTGCTGTAGCTGCGTGCTCTCGGAATCGACCAACTTGCCACAGATCGAACATTGAAACCAGCGGAATGATTCTGGCTCTTCGTCCTCTGTCATGGGGAGTTCCTCCGCTCTCTTTTGAATGTGCGTTTCTGAATCGTAAACGCATCTCACTTCAATCATGTTTTCTTCTCTACCCACAGGTTCACTCAGGCTGTCGTCTGTTTCCCGGAGGACGAGAGGGGCTGGAGGCGAGCCTGACGGAAGAACCCCACCGCGTCCGGTTTAAACCCGTCCTCCGGAAACATTGCGGTCACTCTTTCAACATAAGGTGACTTTATTAAGACGAGGGCTCTTCCGTCAATCGGGGGGATTTTGTATTTTGTGAATAGGGGGGAAGGTACTGGGTAGTAGGGAAAAGTCAGGAGACCACAAAGGTAATACCCGTGAAGGTACAGATTGGGTAGCCGCGACACGGTCTTCTGTGCCGTGGTATTCCGGATTCGTGGTGGTGATAAGATAGCGACGTGTCGCACCTCCATCGGCTGCGGGACACGGACCGAATCTTCTTTGTGACGGTGAACCTGCGCCGGGTTTTAGCTCCGCTTCGTCGTGGTGAGTACCAGAGCTTGACCGCGGTGATCGGTGCGTCCTGTGCGAAACTAGGTTTCAAGCTGTATGGCTATGTCTTGATGCCCGATCATTGGCACGCACTATTGTGGACGAGATATCCGCTCACCATCTCTCGCGCGGTGCAAGACATCAAGTGGAGTTCGGCTCGGGCGCTGAATGAATTACGAGGAACATCGGGGGCGGTGTGGCAGCATCAGTTCTGGGACCGCTTTGTGCGCCATGCGAAAGAATTCAACGATCGGCTGATGTATATGCATCTGAATCCGGTGCGCAGTGAGTTGGTGGCCAAGCCGGAGGATTGGCGCTGGTCAAGTTACAATAATTTCGCACTGGATCAGGAGGCGGTTGTGAGCTGTCCGATCCAGGTCGATTACGCTCTTCTACCCGAGGGGTATCGGGAGTGAGAGAAAGCCCACGGCACAAAAACTTGTGCCGTGGCTACCCCTGCGGCGCTCCCAAAAAAACCACGGCACGCAAAACTGTGGCGTGGCTACCCGGCTCCTGGCGCAAGTTGATGTTATGATCCCGTACCCGAAGGGCGGGGCGTCAACCCTCCACCGCTCGGTTTAGGCGGTACAATGCCTGTGCTGACGGCGTAGCGTACGAGCTCGCTGAAACTCCGAAACCCCATTTTGCGCATGACGGCAGCCCGGTGTGTTTCCGCCGTCTTGATGCTAATGCCCAGGGCGGACGCAACTTCCTTATTGCTATTGCCCTCCGCGAGCAGGCGAACCACTTCGGACTGGCGCTCGGTGAGTGGGGCTGTCGTTCTTGCTGACGACCTTTGCTGGCTATCTCGAAAGTCATCCAGCATCATCTGCCCAACTTTGGAGGTGAAGCAGGGATGATGTTGGGTTAGCGCGGTGATGGCCTCCGCCAGGTCATGATCCAAGTCGGATTTGAACACGTAGCCCCGCGCTCCGGCCTGCAAGAGCTCGCGCATGAGCTGAGGGGATTCGTCCATGGTGAGGATTAGCACTTCGGTTCCGGGAAGCCGCTTTAAGATTTCCTTCGTTGTTTCCGTTCCTGAGATGTCCGGAAGGTTGGCGTCCAATACCACGATGTCGGGCTTCAGGTGTTCAGCCTTTTCAATCGCGTAGCAGCCCGTAGAAGCTTCCCCGCACACTTGCCATGCAGGCTGGCTCTGAATCAATGCGCGCACTCCGCGGCGCACAATGTCATGATCGTCGACGATAAGGATGCGCACGGTTTTCATACGTCACGTTCCTCCGAGTGGCAGGGTTGCGCGGACTGTTGTTCCTTTTCCTCCGGAAAGAATCTCCAGCCGGCCTCTCTCTTGCTGCACACGTTCGATCATACCCCTCATTCCCAAACCCGCCTTAGCCCCTGGCTTGCCGTTGCCCTCTACAATCTCTGGCGGCATTCCCCGGCCTCTATCACTCACTTCCACAGCGATTTCTCCGTTAGCGTGCGTGATCCGCAGGCTCGCGGTTGAGCTACCCGAATGGCGATGGACGTTCGAAAGCGCTTCTTGCACCACGCCCAGGATCACCAGCTCAACCGGCTCCGGCAGTTGCTTTAAGTCCTCAGGAAGGTCGAGTTGCACTTGAACGCCGCTCCGCTCGCTGAAACCCTCCACGTACCAGCGCAAAGCCGACCTCAGGCTGAGATCGCGGGTGACGGGCGGGTGCAGCAGGTAAGCCAGCGTGCGCACCTCACTCGAGCATTGCCGGGCCACGGCGGAGGCGCGTTCCAGCGCCTGTTGCGCTTCCCCGTCGAGCGAGTGCGCCGACTTCGAAACCAGCGAAAGATTCGTGGTGAGGTCCACAAGACTGGCAGCGGTGGTGTCGTGCAACTCGCGCGCCAGGCGCTGGCGCTCCTCGTGCTGCACGCTGAACATACGGCTCGAAAGCTCCCGCAGCGACTCGCCCGCCCTTCTGAGCTCGGTGAGGTCTTCAATCGCCAACAAGACCATCGAGTGGCTGTCCCGATCGATTTTCCGGGCGTTAAGCTGCACATGGCGACGGCCTATGTGTGGGAATTCATGGTCCACTTCGAAATCGTGAACAACAGTGCGCATGGGAAGAATCTCTTCGAGCAGAGTACGCAGCCTGGGAATGTTCCACTGCCCGTTTCCGAGCTCGTAAAGAAGGCGGTTTTCCGTCTCCTCGGGCGAAACCCGGAAAGTGTCGTAGAAAGTCTGGTTGGCTGTCTTCACCTGCAACTGCCCGTCCAGCACCAGCAGAGATTCGCGCGCGCTGTCTACAATAGCTTGCGCGTAGGCGGTGACGTCCGCGAGGCTCTTTTTCAGCGCGGTGATATCGATCCAGGTGATCACGGCGCCCTCGAGCCTGTTCTCCGCAGTGCGGTAAGGCCGGATGCGCATGGTATACCAGAAGCCCTCGCGATCCTCCACCTCCCGCTCTTTGATGCTGACGCTGTCGATGGCTTCGGTGATCAATTCCTCCAGGTCGGGAACAGTAAAATTGGCCTTGATGTCGTTGATGGGGCGCCCGACGTCGGTGGGGATGAGGTTGAGCAGCCTTTCCGCCTGAGACGTGAACCGCCGGACGCGCAGGTCGTTGCCCAGCATCAGAATGGGGACGTTCACACTGCCGAGCAGGTTCAGCAGGTCGTTGTTGGCGACGCTGAGCTCGAGATTCCGGTTTTGCAGTTCTTCGTTGAGCGTGGTGAGCTCTTCGTTGGTGGATTGCAGTTCTTCTTTGGCGGTCTCGAGCTCCTCGTTGGTTGACTGCAACTCCTCGTTCGAAGAAAGGATCTCCTCGTTGGCGGACTTCAGCTCCTCGTTCGTTGTGTCCTGCTCTTCGATGATCGACTGTAACGTGCTCTTGGTTTGCGCCAGCTCGTTTTTCAACTGGCTGACGCGTTCCGTATTTCTTTCGTTTATCGTGGGAGGCTTCGCGCCCTTGGCCTTGCCTTTCTGGGGGTCCTTGGTTTCGGGCGCTACATCCTCAAACAGGACCAGGTAATAGCGCTCTGCGGGCGAAGGACCGCGAATGGGAAGCACTTCCAGATTGACCTCGCGGACCCCAACATCGGACTTGATCGGCACCCCTTCCTTTCTGACCGAAACATCATCCCTCTTGGCCTTCTGGAAGGCTCCGCGCAGGTCTACCAGCAGGCCTTCGCGGACCATCTTGGGCAGGCTGAGACTGGCTTCACCCGGTGTAGGCTCAAGGTAAGCACCCGTACGACCGCGGAATTGAAGGATCATCTGGTCGCTGTTAATCAGCACGCCCGCGGGAGCAAACCTGGAGAGGAGAATGCGGTCGGCCTCCTTCTGCACGTCGAAGCTGCCGGCGAGATATTGGAATGCTTTGCGCGTTACCCGTTCCGTCTGCGGGTCCGAGGGCGACGAGGCGAAGACGGCAGTCGGCCGAAACGTGGTGGGCTTCTTGGCGTAAATTTTGTATTTCTTGTCCATCAGTGAGAAGTGGTCGGCAAACGCGCCGAGCGTCTCCGAGGTGCCCAGAAGCAGGAAGCCCGTGGGGTTGAGCGCGTAGTGAAAAATCGGAATCACTTTTTTCTGCAGGGCTGTGGCAAGATAAATCAGCAGATTTCGACAACTGATCAGGTCCAGGTGCGAGAAAGGCGGATCCTTCGCCACGTCCTGACGCGCAAACACACACATTTCGCGAATGGACTTGAGGATCTGGTAGCCGTGGGTCGTCTTCACGAAGAACCGGCGCAGGCGCTCCGTTGAGACGTCGGTGGTCACGTTTTCCGGATAAACGCCCGCGCGGGCCTTCCCCAGCGCCATCTCGCTGATATCGGTGCCGAAGATCTGCACTTCCGGCCCTGCCGCGCCGGCGCCGAGAAATTCGAGCAGTGCCATGGCGATGGAATACACTTCCTCGCCCGTGGAGCAGCCGGGCACCCAGATGCGGATCGGCGTCCTCGTCCGCCGGTTTTTTGCGAGGCTGGGAAACACCTGGTCTTTTAAGGCGTCGAAAACCTGCGGATCGCGGAAAAAGCCCGTTACGTGAATCAGAATATCCTGGTAGAGCGCCTCAAGCTCGTCGCGGTTCTCCTCAAGATGTTTCACATAATCGGCGAGCTCTTGAATCTTGTGGAGCACCATGCGGCGCTTGATCCGCCGGTTGATGGCGGAGTGCTTGTAGTAGGTGAAATCGACTCCTGTTGCCGTCCGCAAGAGAGCGAAAATCTTCTGGAATTGTCCTTCCTCCCCGGTCGCCGATTCTTTCTCTTCCGCCGTCTGGGTTTCCAGGAGAAAAGGATGACGCGCAACCCGAACCAGTTCTCGCGCGATGCCCTCGGGGGGCAACACGAAATCCACCGAGCCGCCGGCCGCCGCGTTCCGCGGCATGTCACCGTATTTGGCGGAGCTCTCGTCCTGGGCGAAGGTCACGCCACCCTCCGCCTTGATGGCTTTGAGGCCCAGCGCTCCGTCGGAAGCAGTTCCGGAAAGAATCACCCCGATGGCCCTGCTTCCGAGCTCCTCGGCGAGCGACCGCAGGAAGTAATCGATCGGCAGGTGGTGCTCGTCCGGCGCGCGGGGCGTCAAGCGCAGCCGGCCTTTCCGGATGGCCATGTTGGCGTTGGGCGGGATCACGTAAACCCGGTCTGGCTCGACCTTAACGCCCTCTTTTGCCTCGCTCACCGGAATCCGTGTGGCCCGAGCCAGCAATTCTGTAAGCGCGCTTTCATGCTGGGGCGCCAGGTGCTGAACGAAGACCAGCGCCATCCCCGGGTTGCGTGGCAAATGCTCGAGCAAGTGCGTGAAGGCCTCCAGACCCCCGGCCGAGGCACCAATGCCGACGATGGGAAACACCGACCCACGCGCAACTCGAGTTGCCGCCTGTTCTTTCTCGCTTGTTGTTTCGGGCCCGGACTTGTGGGCCGCCCTGTGAGATTTCATGGAACGCCTCCATCGCTGGGGCCCTGCGTTCCCACCGACAAGAAGCCAGCCATTCCTTTCGTGCCTAATAACCCCCAACTGGTGTACTAATATAATAACGCCCGAGGCCCCGAAACACAAACGTATTGCGGGTTGGTGGTAGCCACGGCACCGTGTTTGTGCCGTGGGCTTTTGAGCGTATAAGATTGACGCGTGTCGCACATCCACCGTTTGCTCACCACGGATCGGATCTTTTTTGTAACGGTCAATCTTCGCCGCGCGCTGGCTCCTCTGGTGGGGGAAGAATTTCGGCTTTTAACGGCGGCAATGGAAGAGTCGCGGCGCAGGCTGCACTACCTGCTGTGCGGCTACGTCCTGATGCCGGATCACTGGCACGCTCTCCTTGGAGTGGGTCATCCCCTCACGATTTCGCGAGTCGCCCAGAGCATCAAATGGATGTCGGCCCGCTCATTGAACGGTGCAAGAAAAGGCCCACGGCACGAAACCGGTGCCGTGGCTACCCCCTCGGGGCCGGTCTGGCAGCACCAGTTTTGGGACCGGTTTGTGCGGCACCGGAAGGAATTCACGGATCGGTTGATGTATATGCATCTAAATCCGGTGCGCAAAGGATTGGTGGCGACGCCGGAGGAATGGCATTGGTCGAGCTACAACAACTATTCAGTTGACACGCGAGTCCTCGAATGTTGCGCGATTTCTGTTGATTATGTGATGCTGCCGGAAGCGTATCGCGCATAACGGGAACCCCACGGCACTAAAATCGTGCCGTGGCTACCGGGTGCCGGAAGGATATCGTGGATGAAAAAGCCCACGGCACGAAACCGGTGCCGTGGCTACCGGCTCAGTCTGAATCGAACCGCTGCTCCTTCCACGGATCGCCAATTATGTGGTAGCCGTTTTGCTCCCAGAAGCCTGGCTGGTTCTGGCGCATGAATTCGAGGCCGCGCACCCACTTGGCGCTTTTCCAGCCGTAAAGCTTCGGAACAACGAGGCGCAAGGGACCGCCATGCTCTGGCGGCAAAGGCTCGCCGTTGTGCTTCAAGGCAAATAGGGCGTTTTCAAGATCGCCGATCGAAACGTTTGTGGTGTAGCCTTCCGCGCAGTGCGCCATCACGTGGGTTGCCTCAGCTTCGGGCTGCGTCATCTCGTAGAGGGTGCGGAAGGCAACGCCTTCCCAGCGGTTATCAAAACAGCTCCAACGCGTGACGCAATGAAAGTCCGCCGTCACTTCAATTTGCGGGAGAGCGACGAATTCTTTCCAGCCGAGCGAAAGCGGCTTTTCCACGCAGCCCCAAGTCTCGAAGCGCCAGCTTGCGGCGTCAAAGCGAGGCACGCCACGATAGTGCAACACCGGCCATTTGAGCGTGAGTGACTGGCCGGGCGGCAAACGCCCGGCGCGCCGCATTTTTTGCTCAAGCTCTTTGCGTTGATCGTTGCTAAACGTGCTCATGACGTGTTGTCCCCATTCCTAAAGCCCGTTCGCTGTCATCCTGAGCGCAGCGAAGGATCTCTGTATTTCTCTTCACAGAACCAGCCTTGACTTAAATCCCGCCACGTAGGATTGTGCGCGATGATCAGTGCAACCTTCCTCGCGCGCAGCCAGCCTTTCATTTGTTTCTCGCGCTGGATCGCAGCGCGAACATCACAGCACGTCTCAAAGTAGACGAGCCGGTTAATGTGATATTGACTCGTGAAACCTGGAATCAACTGGCGCTTGTGCTCCAGAGCCCGCCGCTCCAGGTTATTGGTGATTCCGACGTACAGGGTTCGAAATTTGCTCGCCATGATGTAGACATAGAAGGTTCTCATTGCCCCCTTCCGATTGTCATCCTGAGCGCAGCGAAGGATCTCCGTATTGTAAGCTCAAGCAAATACAGAGATCCTTCGTCGCCTCGGCTCTTCAGGATGACAGTTTCCGACGTTTTTCAGCAAACTGCTACGCTTCGACTCTTATCGACCTCTCGCACTCTGACAGGGCTGCCGCCTACTCGCTACTCGCTTTTCCATACAATCAGGCCGGTGCGGAGGAAGGGCAGATCAATGATTTCGAAATTGTCGATGCCGGTTTCTACGGCGAGCATTGCCATTTCCTCCGGCGTGTAGGCCTGGCGCACGCTAGCGCCGCCATCGAGCCGGGAGACGCGGCTGCGCGCGATGAAGGGAAAATGGCGGATAAAGAGGTAGGCGAGCCAGCGCCGGTCAAGATCATTCATCAGTACGGCGTGTTTCGCAGTTGCCGCCAGCGCGCGAAGCAATCGCCGCGCCGGCTCGCCCGAGAAATGGTGCAGGAAAAGATTCGACATCACCACATCGAAACTGCCTTCGCCGAACGGCAACTCCAGCGCGTCTGCAACCACTCCGGCCGGAGCGGCCGAAGGCGGGCAACGGCTGACCAGGTGCGAGAAATTGCGGTCCACAATCACGAACTCCGCCCGAATGCCCTCTTTGTCCATTTTCCTCCGGAGGCGCGATGCCAACCTTCCATCTCCGGCGCCCACATCGAGAATCCGCACGGCACTCAGCCCAGTGCGGTCGCAGATTCGCTTCAGCAACTGAAATGCGCCGGTAACGCCTCCAAACCAGCGATTGATGCGCCAGATGTCATCCAGCACCTTTCCGATTTCCTGCGGCGCGAGGTCGAGATCATCATCCAGAATCTCCCGGGACACGATGCGTTGCATTGGAACCCTCATTCCAAACTCTGGAAGAATCAACTCAAACCGTCAAGGCCATTTATGATATAGACTGTTGAATCGGCGTGGCGCATACATCGCGCCGCTTGCGATGTGTGCGGCAATGTGGAGATCGGAGGGTTTTCATCGATGGAAAAAATCAGCCGGAGAACGCTTTTAAGCCTATCCTCCAGCGTGGCCGGAGCTGCTGCTGTCTCAGCCTTGCCGTTCGAGGCTCGCGCCGATGGCGCGCCTGAGAAGTCGCCGTCTTCCCCGCCGGATGATCTGCCGGAGGTCCATCGGAAGAAGAGGCTGAAAGTGTTCTTTGCGGGAGCCCACGTCGACGACTGGATTCTTTGTGGCGGGACGCTGGCGCGCTACGCGCGTCTAGGCCACGAAGTACAGATTATTTCTCTGACGCCTGGAAACTCCGTCTCAATGGCCGATGTGGCGCACTTGCCGCTGGAAAAGCTTGCAGCGGAGCGGCGCGCCCAGGCCGTCCGAGGAACTAAGCTGATCGGGGCCAGTATCCGCTTCTTGAATGAGAACGACTTGCAGGTGCGCGTGAGCCCGCAAGCATGCCAGGCATTTAATAAGCTCCTGCTGCCGGAAAAGCCCGACGTGGTGTTTACGCTCTGGGCCATTGAGTTTCATCCGGACCACCGCGCAGCCGCGAACCTGGCCTTCAACGCATGGCTGCAAAGCGGGATGAAGTTCGCTTTCTTCTTCTGCGATAATCCCGGCGGCACGGAAATGCAGCCCCAGCACTTCGTGGCGAACCATTACGTGGACGTTAAATGCGTGGAGCGTGTCAAACGCGAATCTTACCTGGCGAATAAATTCATTACGGGTGGCTGGCCGGCCAGCGACTTGTGGTGGAAATTCCGGGGCATGGAATACGGATGTCAATATGCCGAGGCTTTTATGCGCGTTCACACGCTGGCCAGGATGCCGGAAAGAAACCTATATCCCAATTGGTGGTATTGGGGAGGCCTCCGGCTGAATAAGGGCTGATCGATATTGTCATGCCGCGGGGCACACTACAAACTTAAAGAATGCGAGCCAGGCACATCGGAATTGTGGCGTGCAGCGCGGAAGGCGCGGCGCTCTGCTATCGAACCATTTGCCGGGAGGGTGAGAAGTCTCTTGGCCGTCATGCCCATCCGGAAGTCTCCCTGCACAATTACCCGCTGAGCGAATATATGCCATACATCGAAGCGGGTAAGTGGGAGAAGGTTGCAGAGCTGATGCTGGGCTCAGCCGAAAAGCTGGCGAGGATGGGGGCCGAATTCCTGATCTCCCCGGACAACACCATCCACCAGGCGTTCGGATGGGTCATTCCAAAGTCGCCTCTGCCGTGGCTCGACATCGTGGAGGAAGTCGCAGCAGAGGCAAAGAGGCAAAGCTTCAGGCGAGTGGCAGTGCTCGGCACCCGATCCACCATGGAAGGCCCGGTTTATCCGGAAAAGCTGGCGGCAGCCGGAATGGAATATCGGGTTCCGCCGGCCAGCGAGCGGGAGCGCCTGGATCGGATCATTTTTGATGAGCTGGTTGAGGGAATATTGAAGCCGGAATCGAGGCAATATTACGTTACCGTGATTGAACGCTTGCGCGGGGAAGGCTGCGACGCCGTCGCCTTGGGCTGCACCGAGATCCCGCTGCTGGTGACCCCTGAATTTTCTCCCCTGCCAGTGCTGGATTCCACGCTCTTGCTGGCCAGAGCGGCTCTCGGACGGTCGCTCGCGTAATCATTCGGACGCCGCCTTGAGAACCTCATGAAGCTCCGCTGCCGTGAGCTGGATGGGGTTGCCTTTCATGCTGTTCGCTCTGGAAGCTTTCTCCGCTATCGCCGCGAAATCTTCCACGCCGACGCCGTAGGCGCTGAGAGGCCGAACCTTCATCTCCCGGCAAAGCTCGCGCACCCGCTGAACACCCGCCTCGGGCCGCGCATAATGATCGCCGGTTAAGAGATGTGCAATCCTCTGGTATCGCCGCAAGGCCTCGCTTTCCGGCGCGCGGTCGCGCAAAGCCCGGATGTTCACTTCCATGCCGCCGGCGAGCAGCGCCGCGCAGAGCGCGCCGTGAGGAGCGTCGTACATTCCGCCCAAGGGACTCGCAAACCCGTGAACCACTCCCAGTCCGGCATTGGCCAGGGCAAGTCCTCCGAGTAGTGCCGCCTGAGACATTTCCGCCCGTGCCTGAGCGTCCTGGCCATCATGATAGGCACGGGGCAGCGCACGGCTTGCGCGCCGCAGGCCTTCAACCGAGAAGCCATCGGTGAGGGCATTGGCTTTCACCGAGACAAACGACTCGATGAGCTGCGTGAGCGCGTCCAGCCCGCTCGCGGCCGTCACCTCCGGCGGAAGATCAAGCGTCAACTCCGGGTCGACGACCGCGAGGCGCGGCAGCATTCGCGGGCTGCGCAGGCTGACTTTCAGCTTGTGGCGCGGTGAGGCCAGCACGGCGTTTCGCGTCACCTCGGCGCCGGTGCCCGCAGTCGTGGGAATTGCAATCCAGGGGGCGGGCTCGACGCTGAGCGGCTTGCCCCCGCCAATGATTTCAAGATAGTCCATGACGTCGCCAGGGTTCGTGAGTAGAGCCGCAATGGCCTTGGCCGCATCCACGGCGCTTCCCCCGCCAAAACCAATGACGAGATCGCAACGTGCCTTCCGGGCGGATTCAACACCTTCTCTTACCCGCTCTACGGTCGGTTCTCCACTTGTGGCGAAGCGAACACATTCCATTCCTGCCGCTTGGAGGCTCTCGACGAGCGGTGCTGCACGACCGGCAGTCTTTCCTGTCACCAGGAGCGCGCGCTGGCCCATCTCCCTCGCCGCAGGCGCAACTTCGCGCACGGCGCCCTGGCCGAAAATAATCCGGTGAGCGGTAGCAAACTCAAAGCGCATGGGTGCTCCCGCCGTGCCTACCAATCTCCGTCCGCAGGGAATACGCTGGAATACTTCACGCTGCTGCGCGGCTCTGCCATCATGGATGCCACGCGGTCTCGCCACTCGAGGTAATGCGAAGTTTCCTTGTGCCGGGCGGGCGCTTCGGCGGTGCGGTAAGCTTCAGAGAGCAGGAAGCGGGAAGGGTCTTCCGCCTGCTGGATCATGTCGAAGCGGGCGAAGCCGGGTTCTTTGATGCTCTCGCGGGCATTCGCCAGAGTTGCTTCCTTGAAGGCGTCAACGGATTCCGGTTTCACACGAACATGCACGTGGATTACAAGCATAGTTCCTCCTCGAAAGTTTAAGACATCTCACTTCAGGTGACGGAGACCCTCGATGGCATCTTGATTTTTGGGATCAAGCGAGAGTGCACGGTGGAACTCCGCGCGGGCCTCGGCAGTTTGGCCCAGCTTCGCATAAAGCAGGCCGAGGCTTGAATGCGTGGTCGAAGAATCTGGATTCAGGCGGAGAGATTCCTCGTATTCTTCCAAGGCCCTTTTAAACTGGCCCTGGTAGAACGCCAGCGTGCCCAGCGCTTCATGGGCTGACCCACTGCGGGGTTCGAGGCTACAGGCGCGCGCGAGATCGCTCGCCGCAGCTTGCCAGTCGCGCTCGATGGCTTCCACTTTCCCCCGAGCCAACACGGCCCTGAAATCCGAAGGATCAATCTGGAGTGTCCGGCTCAAGGCGGTGATCGCCCCGGGAAAATTTCCGATGTTTGCGAGATCCAGGCCCTCGGCAGTGTACGCCTGGGAGAACCAGGGGTGGAGTCGAGTGGCCAGATCGAGCTCTCGGATTGCCTCAGGCTCCTGGTGAAGATTCCCCAGCGAAACTCCCAGGTCGTAATGAGCCAGCGCGTCTTCAGGGTTGGTGCGCAGGGCAGCCCGGAAATGCACGACGGCTTTTGAGTCTTCGTGCAGACGTTGCCAGGCGAGGCCCGCTTCAATCTGGACTGAGACCAAGTTGGGATACCGGGAAGCGATCTTGTCCAACCGGTCTGCCGAGCCCCGATAATCTCCTTGGTTTTGGAGCTCCAGGGCCCGTTGGAATTCCCGATAAGCCGCGATACGGTCCTTGGGATCCGGCAATCCCTCCGCAGCCGGGCCAGGAGCACCCGGCGCGCTCAATGTGCCGACATACCCAAGGCTCCTCAGCAGCGCAATGGTCTGCGGGCTCAGCGCGGAATTTGCGCGATGCCTCGGTCCCACGGCTGCCATAACACCGTCAAGCTGTTCCCGCATGGCGGCTGCAAGGGCCGGGGCCGCGCCGGCAAGATTGTGCTCTTCGCGAGGATCAACAATTAAATTATAAAGTTCCGGGCGCGGCGCCTGAATGTACTCATATTTTGCATTGGTTAAAGCAAACAGCGGCGCGGTGTGGAAGTGCAGGTAAGGGTAGAGCGTCTCCGAGTAAGCGACGAGAGGAGCTTCGGGCTGGCCTACGATCTCATCCATCAGGTTCTGGCCTTCGAATGAGCGCGGAACAGGAACGCCCAGGGCACGACACGCGGTGGGGGCAATGTCGATCAGTCTGGCCACAGAGCTCACCCTTCGGCCCGCGTAGCGATCGCCGGGAAAATGGATGAGCAGAGGCACGTGAAGCGTGGACTGGTAAACGAAAAATCCGTGATTCCATTCGCAGTGTTCTCCCAGTCCCTCTCCATGATCGGCCGTAATAATGAGCAAGGTTTGTTGAGCGATGCCTTTCGCCTTCAGAGTTGCCCAAAGTTGGCCGATCAGGCTGTCGACGTAGGCCAACTCACCGTCATAGAGATCACCGGCAAACCTCTTGCGCCATATGCCCGGCAGGAGAAAGGGTCCGTGGAGATCATAGAAATGGAGAAAAACAAAAAACCTCTTTGAGCGATGGGCCAACATCCACTGCTCGGCGGCGCTCGCAGTCCGGTCGCCGCGAATTGCCACGCTGCCCGGGTCACGTCCGGGATAGCGATCGATATGGAAGTCGCCCCAATATTCGTCGAAGCCTTTTGCCAACCCAAAACGGCGATCCAGAATAAATGAGCTCACAAACGCGGCGGTGCTAAAGCCGTGGCTCTGGAGTTGTTGGGCGAGGGTAGGGACGGACGCGGGCAGAGCCTCGCCGTTATCTCGCACACCGTTCGCTGGAGGATATTCGCTGGTGAAGAGAGCCGTATGGGCGGGAAGTGTCAGCGGAACCGGCGTAATCACATGCTCAAACACCACCGATTTTCGGGCGATCCGATCGAGGTTCGGGGTGACGCTCGGACGGTATCCATAGGCTCCGAGGTGATCAGCCCGAAGCGTATCAATCGAGATGAGGATCAGGTTCTCGACGGCCTCAGCCCGACCGGCTGCAAAGAAAAGCAGGACCACGAATCCCGAAATCTGCAACCCACGATGTCTTAACACGAACGTTCCCCTTGACACGTGTTGCCCGGGTGTCGCAGACATCGCCAAAGGGCGGCATGTCTGCGCCACCCAGGTTATCTGTATACCTGTTTCGTGGACACTACACTAGCCGGACTGCCGGGCTGAACCCGGCACTATGCTTTTACGTTCCCCTTGACAGGTGTTGCCCGCCGGACCATATATTGTATGTCAGTTGTGGACCTAGGCCCTATGATCACTCGCCGCCGCTTCGTTCGGAGCTCCTGTTCACTCCTCGCACTGGGTATGATGCCTGACGCACTCCCCGCTTCTGCCGTCGAGACATCACATCCGCTCGATCCCCTTACCCAGGCTGAAATAACCCAGACCGTCGAAGCGTTGAAAGCCGCTGGCCGAATCGACAAAGAGGTACGCTTTGCGACCGTCGAGCTTCGAGAACCGGCCAAAGAAGAAATGCTCGAGTGGCGACCCGGCAGACCGTGGCATCGGCAGTCATTCGCGATCCTTTACAATCGTGCCACCAATCAAGTCTTTGAGGCGATCACCGATCTCGACCGCAGGCAGGTTACAAGCTGGAAAGAGATTTACGGCGTCCAACCTTATGCGATTGACGGCGACACCGAAATCGCCCGCCGCATCTTGAAGGCGGATCCGCGATGGCAAGAGGCCATGCGCAAGCGTGGCATCACCGATTTTGACGCGATCCAATTCGAACCGGAATCGGCCGAATATCCGTTCATGCAGGAGCAGGGCGGCGACCGTCTGCTCGGAGTGATCTTTTTTCTCCGGGGTGATTCCGTCAATCCGTATGGGCGACCCATCTCCGGCCTGATGGCGTTCGTTAATCTGACGACGCAGAAACTATTCAAGCTTATCGATGTCGGGGTTTCTCCCACGCCCTCCGACGCTGCGGATTTTGAACACCCTCAAGGCGGCTTTTCCGCGGGACCTAAGCCGTTTCGAATCACGCAGCCCGCTGGCCCTACCTTTGAGGTCCACGGGCGCGAAGTGCGCTGGCTCGACTGGCGCTTTCGATTCGGCATGACGCCGCGGGAAGGCCTTGTTGTTTACAACGTCGGGGTTCGAGACCAGGGCCGCATTCGGTCCGTCTTGTATCGTGGCTCGCTCTCCGAGATGTTTGTTCCTTATGGCGATCCCAATCCGATTTTTTATTACAACAACAGCTACGACGAAGGCGACGGTGGAATGGGCCGCACGGCGCATTCGCTCGAGCCGGGCACTGACTGCCCGGAAAACGCGGCTTTCTTTGATGCCGTCTTCAGTAATGGATACGGCCAACCCTTTCGGATTCCTCGGGTGGTTGCGCTTTACGAACGGGATGGCGGAATTCTGTGGAAACACGTTGACTACGTGACCGCCTCAAATGCAAGCCGGCGCGCTCGTGATCTGGTCTTGAGCTACGTCGATACGCAGGGAAACTATGACTATGCTGTGGATTGGATTTTTCACGAGGACCTTACGCTCGAAGTTCAAGTGACGCTCACCGGGATTATTTTGACCACTTCCCGCCACGGCGAACCCGGGGAAACGGCGTATGGAGTTCCGGTGAGCCGAGAACTCCTGGGGATAAGCCACCAGCATATTTTCTGCTTCCGGCTTGACCTGGACGTGGATGGGCCGGAGAACAGCGTGAGTGAGATGAACTGGAAATCGGCCCCACGCGGGCCGGCGAATCCCTATGACAACGGTTTTGAGATGACAGAATCGGTGCTCGAAAACGAGTTCGACGCGTGCAGGGACACCAACCCTGCGACGAACCGAAGATGGAGGATCCTGAATCCGTCCAGGAAGAATGCTCTGGGTCGCCCGGTGAGCTACGTCCTCGTGCCGGGAGAAAATTCAGTCATCTATTCTGCGCCGGACTGTTCGGTGAGAACCCGCGCCGGCTTTATAAACCATCACCTCTGGGTGACGCCGTACGATCCCTCTGAGCGGTATGCAGGCGGAGATTACGTAAACCGGGTGGGGGGCGAAGATGGGTTGGCGAGCTGGGTCAAAGCGCGGAGGCCGATCGAGAAGAAGGATGTTGTGCTCTGGTACACTATGATCTTAACGCACACGCCGCGCCCAGAAGACTGGCCCGTGATGCCCGCGGTGCGGGCAGGCTTTAAACTGGCGCCCCACGGCTTTTTTGATCAGAACCCTGTCCTCCGCGTCCCGGATCGGCCTTGAAAAGCGCGACGATCAAAACCACAGCCCTCTCCCTCGGGAAGGGTGCCGACGTAGGAGGGGCGGGTGAGGGGTCGTTTTCACAGCAACAAGATAAGATTTCCGGTTCGGGAGGTAGCACAGGAATGAGTTTAGAAACGAAGGATTTCTCAAAACAGCTTTTTGACGCCGTCGTCGTTGGCTCCGGCGCGTCCGGTGGCTGGGCGTGCAAAAGGCTGACCGAGGCGGGACTCAAGGTCGCGCTGGTTGACTGTGGCTACCCGGTGCCGGTATCCGATTACGTGGAGCATACTCCCCCTTTTGAGATCAAGTATCGCAATTTATCCAAGGCATTTGTCGATCGAACGCGCTTTGTGCAATCCCATTCGGGGGCGTGCGACGAATACACCTATCGATGGTTTTGCAATGACATCGAGGAGCCTTACACCACCTATCCTGGAATGCCTTTCAATTGGCTGGGGCGGCTACGCGTGACCGGCGGCCGGACGATGGTGTGGGGCAGAGTCAGCCTGCGCTTCAGTGACCTGGATTTCCATGCAGCCTCATTTGACGGGTATGGTGAGGACTGGCCGATCAGCTATAAGGACGTCGCCCCTTATTATGAGCTCGTCGAAAGCTATGTCGGCGTTGCGGGCCGGAAGGAAGGGCTTCCGCAATTGCCCGATGGCGATTTTCAACCGGATATGGGTTTGATCTGCTCGGAAGTGCAGTTTCGGCAGCGGGTGAAGGAGAAGCTGGGCTGGACGGTGACGCCCACTCGTACGGCCAACATCACTCGTCCGCTCAATGGACGTCCGGCGTGCCATTACTGCGGGCCATGCCACCGAGGGTGCCGAACGTATTCTTACTTTAACTCGGCTTTCACCACGCTCAAGGATGCTCTCGCAACGGGCCGCCTGACGCACATCACGGAAGCCATGGGTTACCAGGTCCAGATGGATTCTAGCCGGAACCGCGCGCGCGGAGTGCTTTACATCGACCGCCGCAGCCGCCAGACCGGTGAAGTGCGCGGGCGGGTGGTGATCCTCTGCGCCCAAGCCCTGGAATCGGTGCGCATTCTGTTCAATTCCGCCAATCGCCAATATCCGAATGGACTTGCGAATTCGAGCGGAGTGCTGGGTCATTACCTGATGGACCACGTCTATTGCGGTGGCGGAGCTGTGGGCGAATTCCCGGACCGGCCAAGCACGCTGAACGTCAATGGCCCTCATCGTCCCTGCGGGATTTACGTCGCGCGTTTCCGCAACCTCCCGCACCACCCTCGATCCAAGAACTTCTTACGCGGCTATGGTTATGAAGGCGGCGGGTATACCACCTTTAATTGGCGGGCGCGAGGCATTGGAGAAGCGTTTAAGCGGGCCATCTTCGACCCCGTCACCGCGGTGGGCATCGATGGATTCGGCGAGTGCCTGGCCCGCTGGGACAACTATGTTGAAATCGACCCTCAAACCGTGGACTTTTTGGGCATTCCAGTGCTTCGCTTCCACATGACTGATGGCGAGAACGAACGGGCAATGGCTGAAGACATGGAAGTTGCTGCCGGAGAAATGATGGAAGCCGCGGGTGCAAAGAATATCCGAACCTTTTCCGATCCCAATCGGGTTCCTGGGCATGCCATCCACGAAGTCGGCATCGCGCGCATGGGAAATGATCCACGGAAATCGGTGCTCAACCAGTTCCAGCAAACGCACGACATCCGGAATTTATTTGTAATGGATGGCGCCGGCTTCACTTCCTCCGCCTGCCAGAACCCGACCCTCACCATTATGACCTTGTGTGTTCGTTCTTGCGATCACGTTCTCGAGGAAATGAAGCGAGGCAATCTTTAGTTTGGTTTCATCGTGGTTCTTCCATTCTGCAGTCCGTCATGCCGCAGGCGCGGGACCCGGAAACCCTGAAATCACACCACCTGCATTCTTGACCGTGCCGAAAGTCGTTCAGTATTATAAGCCCGCTTTTCGGCTAGCCTCGCTTTTGCTTTCGAGGATAACCGTCAGGTATCTAATATCTGCCATGGCGCTTGACATCTCGCGACGACGCGACTAGCATAGCAGCGTATAGCTAGCCTGAGCTGCCGTGGAGGGGTAAACGTCACCTTTTATCGAGCATAAATACCGGGATTCCTTGCTGCGCTCGGAATGATACGCTTCGGAAAGCATTGTTCCGCAGCGTGTGAAGCCCGGCAGTTCGCCTGAGTAGACTCTTTTCGGAGGTTTCCGATGA
>JBOGJS010000321.1:0-7958 GCA_050745365.1 Terriglobia bacterium | reverse complement strand
TTGTTTGCGCAAAAGTCGTCGCCCGTCATTCCGAGGAGCCATCGGCGACGAAGAATCCCTGTATTTGCTTGAGCTTACAAATACGGAGATCCTTCGCTGCCGCTCAGGATGACAGTCACCGTTGACTTATTCACACGTTGTGACTCAATCGACCAATGATTCAATCCTGCTTAGTTGCCTTTACGTCTGACATCGGAGTTCCGCAGTTCCCGCAGAATTTAACTGGAATGGGATTGCTGAAACCACATCTTTTGCAGGCATAGCTCTCGACGATCTTGTCTCTCAGGCGTTCCCGCCGGACCGCGACCTCCCGCTCGATGAATCGGTCTTCCGCGGTGCTGTGCTCCAACTCCTGCGAGGCCAGCATCAGGCGCGCGGCCTCCGCCTTGTAACTATCGCGCAGCGATTCATAATCGTTCGCCGCAATTTTCCGGGCGTTAAATTCAAATTCCAGATCCCGCAGATTCTCATACACCACCATCCGCCGGCGTTTCAGATCCGCGGCGGGAGTCACATCCACGGGCAAAACAGACTTCTCTTCGTCCCAGGTTGAAAGCAGGGGATAGATGACGAAGATTGCCAAGGCAATCATGATGATGAAAATTATGGCCAGAAGCATAGGAATTTATTCATCGGTTCATTGAGCCATTGATTCAATGAATCAATGATTCAATGAATCAATCCGACTCATTTCTTCTTCAACTGCCGCCATCGCCTGAGCGTCTATTGGCGAATTCTGCGGCGGGCCCGGTGGCTTCCTCCGCCATCGCCGGACGACCGTCAACACCACTGCTAATCCAATGATGAAGCCAATGCCGGGCAAAATCCAGACCGCAAGGTCGAAACCCTTAGCGGGCGGCGAAGCAAGGACGCGCACGCCGAAGCGTCCGGTAAGGTCCGCCAGGACGGCCTTGTCCTCTTTGCCTTGCTGAATATCATTCAAAATCAGGGTCTGCATCTCCGCGCGACTTGCGCACTCGGAAGGCAGATGTGGGCAGTGATTGAGCGTTGTAACGCATCCACACAGGCAGTAAACCTGGTTGCCGACTTCGGCGAGTGTTGGCTTGGCAGCGCCCTGCGCTACCGGAGCGGCTGCGAGAAGAAAGAGGAGAAGCCAACTTGGGTAACGTCTGCTAAATGGCATTCCGTTCTTCCAGCGCCTCGGTCTGGGACTGCCGAATCTGAGCCATCTCGCGCTCCACCCGGCTGGGGATCAAGGCGAGCAGTGTGCCGAGCACCATGACAATACCCCCGATCCACACCCAAAGAACCAGGGGATTCACGAAGACCTCGATGACGGCTTTCCCGGTACCAGGATCTTGCCCGGCCAGGACCACGTAGAGATCTTGCCCAAGCGATCGTTTAATGGTGACGTGGCTGATAGGCTGCTGGCTGGCTTTGTAAAACCGGCGCTGCGGCGCAACGGTGGCATAGGCATGCCCGTTCTTCACCACGGTCAGCACGGCAGTATGATAAGTGTAATTCGGCGTGTCGCCGCCGTAAAAAGCGTCGCAGCGCAGCAGGTAATCGCCTGTGCGGAGCGTGTCTCCCGGTTCCATCACGGTCTTCGTGTGGGTCTTGAAAGCGAGCCCTGCCAGCCCGACGAAAATCAGCACGATGCCGATGTGAACGACGTATCCTCCATATCGCCGCGTGTTGCGGGCACACAAGCTGTAAATCGCGGAAGAGAAGCTTCCTCCGGAGTTTCGCTGCCAGGTGCGCGCGCCTTTGTAAAACTCGCCAAGCACACAGACGGCCACGAACGCGCAGAGAAAGAGGCTCATCCACGAATAGAGGCTTCGGACGCCAACGAGATACAGAACGATGCCGACCCCGACCGCGATGGCGACCGGGAGCGTGAAATTTCGCTTCAGGCTTTCAAATGAAGTTTTCCTCCAGGCCAGCAACGGGCCGGCTCCGGTGAGGAAAAGCAACATCAGCCCCATCGGGATGGCGACCTTGTCAAAGAACGGCGGTCCTACCGTCACCGTTCTGCCCTCGACGGCCTTGGAGATAATGGGGAATATCGTCCCCCAGAACACTGCGAACACCAGCGCTAGCAGAATCCAGTTGTTAAAGAGGAAGCCGCTCTCCCGCGAAACCACCGAATCCAGCCGGTTTTCACTCTTGAGGAAGTCCAGCCGAAGCAAAATAAACGTCAGCGAAACGCCGGCAATGATGGCGAGAAAGACGACAAAATAGGTGCCGATGTTCGATTGGGCGAAGGCATGCACAGACTCGATCACGCCGCTGCGAGTGAGGAACGTACCGAAAATCGTAAGCCAGAAGGTAAGGGCAACCAACACGACGTTCCAGACTTTCAACATTCCCCGCTTTTCCTGCACCATCACCGAATGAAGGAACGCCGTGCCCGCGAGCCATGGAAGCAACGAAGCATTTTCCACCGGGTCCCAGCCCCAGTAGCCGCCCCACCCGAGGACGTTGTAGGCCCAGTGGCCACCCAGGATGATGCCCGCGCCGAGAAACAGCCAAGGCACCATCGTCCAGCGCCGCGTTACCCGAATCCAGTTATCTCCCAATTGCTTGGTCACCAACGCCGCCATGCCAAAGGCGAACGGAATCGCCATGCCCACATAGCCCAGATAGAGCATGACGGGATGAATCATCATCGAGGGATATTGCAGAGCGGGGTTCAGTCCATTGCCGTCGGGAGCAGTGAAGGGGATGAGGCCGCCGCCTGACGCGATTGACAGCTCTCTGAAAGGATTTGCTGCAAAAAAGGTGAGGCTGGAAAAAAACACGCCAATGCCCATTGCAAAAGCAACGACGTAGGGCATGAGTTGCCGATTCTTGCGGCGGTTCAGCAGCACGGCCAAGCTGCTGTAGACGGAGAGCAGCCACGTCCACCAAAGCAGCGAGCCTTCCTGGCCGCCCCACAGAACAGTGAACTTGTAATAAAAGGGAAGGTCGCGGTTGGAATGAGTCGCAACGTAGGCGTTGTGGAAATTATTCGTGAAAATCAGGAATTCAAGCGCAACAACCGTGAGGGTAATGGAGACAAAAAAGGCCAGGGTGGCGCGCTCGGCGCTGCGAGTGATCTTCAGGCTGCGGAGTCTACCACCCGCCACTCCTGCGACCACCGCGTAGATCGCGAACGCCATTGCCGCGATCAGCCCTACACTCCCGAATTGATTGACCATGGTTCCTGCTAAATTTGGGAATTCAATTCCGAAAATTTTTGAGCAACGCCCCTCATCCGGCTCTCTCGCTGGATCTGAGCGTGTCCAACATCCTGCACTGGACACCGGGGGTGTGTCAGGGCACGGCTTCAGCCGTGCCGATGGAGCGCGAAAGTATCGGCTTTAGCCGGTGCGAGTAAAGAATCAGGGGCTTAAAGCCCCGTCCTAAAGCGCGCCTACTCCGGCACGGCTGAAAGCCGTGCCCTGATACCAAGCCCTCCACAATCCGCTGGCTGAAGATCAGCTCCCTGGAGCGGGCGGAAATCCGTGAAGGGATCATGGCCCTCTCGGTCGCGAGAGGGTACCCGAGGTACGAGGGCGGGTGATGGGTCCTCTGTAGCTTTTCTCTGAACCGTGCCCCGATAGAAAGCGATCGATCTACTTGCTGTTCCTGCTTGGCGGCGAGCCCATCTCCACCCATCCGGTGGCGCTTGCCATGCTTTTTGGTTTAGGGCCTGGGGGCGCCGCCTGATATTTGGACGCGCACTTGGCCTGAATCCGCGCGGCTTTAAACGCGCCATCAGGTGTGTAGCTTCCCTCGATCACCGCCTTGGCGCCATCTTTGAAAGTGTCGGGAAGCGTGTCCGCTCCGACGTATTCTACGGGGATTGACTTATTGTTTTGCGCCAGCCGGAACCAGAGTGCCGCATCCCGCCGGGTAATCGACCCTTGCTCGACTGTGCCCCCCACACGCACGTGCTGGCGCGCCGCGTTGCCGCCCACCAGTTCGCTCACCGTCACGTAATAAGTCTTGCTCTGCTGGAACCCGGAGAAGGCTTCCCACATCGCCACGCTCAGAATAATTGCGATCCCAATTCCAAATTTCCAGCGTTTTGAATTGTTCTCCATCGATGTTGATTCTCCTGCAGCTAAATCCGAATTGTGCACCTTGCGGCGCAGTTAGTCAACGCTTGTGCGCGCCGCGAGTGTCAGGAGGTGAAAAGGATAAGGAAAAGCCCACGGCACAAAAGGCGTGCCGTGGCTACCGGTTCCGGCTTCCGGAGAACGAGATTTCATCCAGCTCAATAAAATCCTGGATCGTTGGATCCGGCGAAGCCCTTAACTCCTCCATCGGGCCGAAGAAGGTTACGTGCCCCTCGACCAGAAAAACGGCGCGATCGGCGAGCTTGCGCGCCAGCCGCATGTCGTGGGTTACGACAATGGAAGTTAATCCTCTGTGCTGTTTGAGTTTTAGGATCAAGTCGCTCACCGTTTGCGCCATCAAAGGATCCACCATGGTGGTGGGCTCATCGTAGAGGATAGCCTCGGGATTTGCGGCAAGAGCCCGCGCGATGGCCACGGCCCGCTTCATGCCGGTGCTCAGATCCGCGGGCATCAGGTCCCGCGCTTCGGAGAGATCAACCAGGCTCAGCAGCCGATCAACTTGGGCTTCGATTTGATCTTCGTCTTCGAGCGCCGGCTCGCGCAGGGCGCGCTCCCGGAGCGGGTAGGCTATGTTTTCCCCGGCTGTGAGCGAATCAAAAAGCGCTCCGGACTGGAACACCATCGTCACACGGCGGCGCATTTCGTTCAGTTCGGTTTCCGTAAGCTGCGCCACGTTGCGGCCACCCACCTCCACCTGGCCTTCGTCGGCCTTGAGAAAGCCCAAAATGTGTTTCAATGTGACGCTCTTTCCAACACCGCTCCGGCCCAGGACCGCTAGGGTTTCACCTGTCCGCACGTCGAAGCTGACGTTCTGGAGAACAACTTGATCTCCGAGGGACTTCCAGACGCGATCGAAACGGATGAAAACGCCGTTTTCAGTTGTCATCGAGCGTGAGAAGCTTCCTGGCCGCCTGATAGTCGGCTGGGGTGTTCATATTTGTGAAGATCTTTCCAAACAGCCCGGAGTGCTCTTCGAACCGAACCACCTGCACACGAACCCGAGGGAAAAAACCGTCCACCTTGTTTTCCCCGAATAGAAGCCTTGCCTGGACTGCCTTTCTTGCGCTCCGGCGATAGACGGCGCAAAGAGGCTGCAGGTAATGATCCGGCGATCGGGGAACGATGACATCGGCCGGGCTTTCGAGGGCGCACCGGCAAAGAAAACGAAGGAACTGCGCGTTCATAAAAGGCAGGTCACAGCCCAGAAAGAGATTGTACTCCGTCCGTGTCTCGATCAGGCCAGTGTAAATGCCGCCCAGGGGACCGCGGCCGGGCCATGCATCGCGATGGACGGGCGTGCCGCTGGTCCGAATGCTCTCGGGCGGCGCGAGAATGGCGACGTTGGGGGTTACAGAGCGAAGCAGTCGGAGTTGCCGGGAGAGCATCGTCTCTCTTCCCAGGCACAGGTCCTGCTTCGGTTGGCCCATCCGGCGACTCTTGCCGCCGGCAAGAAGAAACCCGGTCACCTGGAGAAAACGACGATGCATGGCGAGAAGTCTCAAGGCACGATGACCGCCGCGCCATCGACCGAGTCATTTTTGATCGCGCGCAATGCTTCCGGGGCTTGATCGAGAGGAAAGATGGTGACCTTCGGTTGAAGCCCAATCTCAGCCGCTATTCTGAGAAAGTCGCGAGCATCGGCGCGCGTCATGTTGGCAACACTGCGAATCTGGCGCTCACCCCATAGCAGGCGGTCATAACTGAACTCGGGAATCCGGTCGAGATGAATGGCATTGATCGCGAGCACTCCCCCTTTTCGCAAGCTCGCAAGAGCTGCAACAACGACGTCACCGCTCGGGGCAAACGTCACGGCGCGATCGAGCGCCACGGGAGGCCGCTCCTCCTCCGTCCCAATCCAGGCGGCTCCGAGCGATGCAGCCAGTCGCCGATGTGACTCGCCGCGAGTGGATACGTACACTTTGCAATTCCATGAGTGCAAAACCGCAATCGCCAAATGCGCCGATGAACCAAAACCGAAGAGTCCCACCAACTCTCCAGGTTTGATGCCAGCCACGCGGAGACTTCGAAAGCCAATGATGCCGGCGCAGAGCAAGGGCGCGGCGTGGAGATCGTCGAGTTCCTTCGGCAGAGGAAAAACAAAATCTCTGCGCGCCACAGCATATTCGGCGTATCCGCCGTCGACCGTGTAGCCTGTAAAAACAGGCGAGTCACACAGATTCTCTTCGGCGCGTCGGCAATAGGGGCAAACGCCGTCCACACCGCCCATCCAGGAAACACCAACGCGGGAACCGAGCGGCAATTCTGCCGAAGCGCCGTCGATGACTTCGCCCACAATCTGGTGGCCGGGAATCAGCGCATCGCGCTCGGAGGCCAACTCGCCTTCAACAATATGCAGATCGGTGCGGCACACTCCACAGGCTCGAGTGCGAAGGAGAACCTGGTTGGCTGCCGGATACGGATCAGGAGTTTCCTCAATGTGGAGATTCCCCTTCGCCGGCCGGAAGATGGCTGCTTTCACGTGAGCCTCTATTCAATGGTAAACCGGTTTTCTGCCTGGTGCCTAAAGGCAGGTGCTATGCCGGAACCTGTATGTCACGCAACTCTTTCGCGGCCTGCTCCGGAAGCATTGCGTTGTAATAAACCTCTTTCAAGCTGTAGGACTTGGATTTGGAGGCGACCACGGGCAAAATCTCGAAGTGCCAGTGATAGTCGTCCGGCAGGGTTTGCCAGTTTGTGGACTTCGCGGGGCGGGCGTTCATGTTCGGCGAGGTGTGAAGCACAAAATGATATGCCGGAGTGATAGACTCCAGCCGCTGGAGAATGTTTTTCAGGAACCGGGCGAGGCGAATCTGCTTTTCCCAGGAAGACAAATCCTCCTCGAAATCGGAATGGTGGTGGATGGGCAATACCCACGTTTCGTAAGGCACGCGTGAAGCGAAAGGGCAAAATGCGGCGAAGTCTGCGCTCGAATCGACGGCGCGGATCTGCTGCTTCAGCTCCTGGTGAACGATGTCGCAGAAGAGGCATCGCTCCTTCAGCGCGAAATACCGTTGTGCGGCCCGCAGCTCGTAACCGACGCGGCGGGGAATGAAGGGAGTCGCCGTAATCTCGGAATGCGGATGGCTGAAGTCCTGACCTGCGCTCTGCCCCTGATTACGGAACACGGTGACGTGGCGGAAGCGGCGGTCCCTTTTGAGGTCCGAAATTCGGGAGGAATACGCTCGCAGAACCTGCGCGGTGTTTTCGTCCTCCTGCCGGGAAAGCGCCTCTTCGTGATCCGGCGTTTCAATCACAATCTCATGAGCGCCGAGGTTGCGCATCTTATCGTAGAGACCCTCAGCGCGCCGCTGCTCGTCACCCTCGATCTGATAGAGCGGATGAAAATGAGGAATGACGCGAACCTGCCAGTCCGGACGGCCGTAGGGAAAACTGTAAATCGCTTTCTGGGACTCTTCCGCGCTGCCAGGACAAAGGGGACACGGAAGATCCTTGAGGGCCGCCTCACCGCCATCTTCGAGCATCACCCAGCTCATGGTAATCGGATCTTTACGAAGTTCCATATTTCCTCTGATTCGAGATGACGGAACGCTTACGACCAAAGATCGGCAAACCGCTGCCGCTCTTCGCGTGATGACATTTCCGTTTTGCTGCTCAAGTTCCGGGAAGCTCTTTTTTCCATTCAGCTCCTGTGATAAATTTCCGGCTGGATTCCCGGGTTGCAGGGATAAGCCACGCGCCACTTCTTCAGCGGCTAAACACCCGCTCGCATTGCGGGGGAGCGACAGCCATATATACCCATAGCCTCCGGGCTTGTCAAGCGGCGTATGGGATGGGATGATCGTCTATCGCTGGCCGTGCGACATTCCTTGAAAGAAAGCCCGCGATGAATGACAAAGTGGCTGAGCGTTGTCG
>JBOGJS010000320.1:0-3068 GCA_050745365.1 Terriglobia bacterium | reverse complement strand
GTACATGGTTGAAGTCGAGCGGCATGCAGTGCTTTCGGCCGATCGATTGGCCCCTGCGGATGGTCGGCAGTCATTCCGGAAAATGCTTCTGCCCTTCGCTGACCAACTCACAGCGTTTGGCCAGGAGCAGGCGGAAAGATTGCGACTGGCGGCGACGGAGCGGGCCAAGATGCTGGGTGCTTCATCACCGGTTCAGCCGGTTGTGACTCCGCCGCCGGAGCAGGCTGTGGCTTCAACCATTGTCGTGAAACGGCTTCGGTTCGGCACGATTCCGCTCGATCAAATTGCCCCAAACCAGCGCGAGGGTTATCCTTCCGGCGCATGGGACCTGGTTCCGATCACGGCGCTTTACTGGTGTAATGGACGCCGAAACTTAGCGGAAGTGGCCCATCTGACGAAGATGGAACTCGGCCCAACGAATTTTAATTTCGTCGGTTATTTTCGATTCCTGCGGGACCATGGCTTCGTACAGTTTGTGAAGGGGCAGTAGGAATGAATTGATGAACCACGATCATCGCCCATCCCGCCGCTCCTTTCTCCGCGTTGCGCTCGCCGCGCCAGCTCTTGGCATGGCGACAATTGCTCCTCAGGCGGCTCCCCAAGCTGTCCCCATAAGCGCCGGCAGCTCCATCGTCGCGCGGATCCGATTGGACCAAAAGATCTATGATTCAACGGGCGTCCTGAACGGCGAGGTGCTTTTCCGCATACCGGCTTCCGGGTCGGTACTCCTGAGGTGGTTGGACAGCTTCGGACGCATTGTGAAGGAACTCCAGCTTCAACCTTCAGCGTCCGGTTCGGGGCCGCTGAAGTTTTCTTTCGACGTAAGTGACGGCCTCGTTTACCAAAACTGGATCAGGGCCTGGGTGAATGGCGCCGAGCAGGCCGCTGGAGCGGAGTTCCTGATTTCACCGCCGCCCAAAGCGTGGGACGATTTTCACGTTATCGAATATGCCACTTATCCGGCAGGGCTTTACGGCAAGCTTCGCGAGGCGGGGGTGGACGCGGAGATTGCTCCTCGCGAGGGGAACTTTTCCTACATCCTGGACAATAATTTTAATTTTGAGGTTGAGCAGATGGCATGGCAGGTCTTTTCCATCTACCACAAGAATCAACCCTTGTGGAGAGGTTTGATCTCGCAGATTGCCTACGACCGCAATAATATGAGGCTATGGGTTCGCCAGCCTTGCCTGAACGACCCGAAAACGGACGAATACCTCCGCAAACACATCACGCGCTATGCCCGCGAGCACCGCGCATTCCGACCGCTCTTCTACAACATCGCCGACGAGCTCGGCCAAGGAGATCAGATCCGTCCCAATGATTTCTGCCATTCGCCGTACTGCACCGCAAAATTTGCCGAGTACCTTCACAAGATGTATGGGCCGGCGTTTGCCGCTGTGTATCGCCAAAGGCCCACGGGCGAGCTCAACCGCTGGGACGACAAGAGTGTTCGAGACGGTAAAGGATGGCTTGAAGGCGATCTGGTCATCGATTATTGCACTACGGATCGCGCATTCGACGCAGTCGCCATCGCAAATCTCAAGGCCAAGTACGGCTCCGTGGCAAGTCTCAACCCAGCATGGGGAACTCATTTCCCGGTCCCCAGCGGCAACGAGGACCGCCAACAGTGGACGCCGATTCTGGCGGTCGTCCGCGAGACGCGCTCAGTCCCCGAAGCGACGGAAAAAGCCCTGGAAGCGCGGCTGGGCCCCATCAGCCAGGCGAACGCGCTTTGGGGAAGCCAAACTTCCTGGGGCGCTCCCGACCAGCCGACCACCTTTAACTCCTGGGCAGAAGTCTCCGCTTTTCTTGACCGCTATTATCATGAACTTTCCGAGGTCAGTTCGACCGCCGGTTGGGATGTTACCCGATGGTGTGATTTTCGTAATTTTATGGATTTGACCTTCGCGGACGCCATCCAACGCGCTCGCGCCATGTGCAAGGCGGAAGACCCCTACGCTCGCTGTGCCACCGAGGGTGGCCAATGTCCATTTGCCTTTGGCTGGTACAACTACGAAAACGTTGTGAAATCGGTTGACGTGATCGAGCCTTACAATATCGGCAACAATGTTGAGGTTATTCGCTCCTTAAACCCTGACGTGATCATGCTCTCCACGCATGGCTTTGAGCACAAGCCGGGGGCGACATTGACCGCTCGAGACCACTTGTTTCAAAAGCGAGCCATCCGGCCCATCTGGTGGGGACTATTCCACGGGCACCGAGGCGCTTTCATCTGGGACGAAGTCCTTCCCGAATACCGGTTCGTCAACCCTGCGACGGGACAGTTGACCGCCTCCGCAGAAACGTTTGCTGCCACGTTTAATGAGCTTCACGACGGCATCAGTAAACTCATCATCAGCTCCCGCCGCCTCAACGACGGCATTGCCATCCATTATTCGCAACCCTCGATGCAGATTCACTGGCTGCTGGATAACGCCCGATTTGCGCGCGAATGGATGCTGCATAGCGGGGGGGATCGTTTCAGTCACATCACGGCCGTCCGGAACGCCTGGACGAAGGTGATTGAAGACCTGGGACTGCAATACAATTTTGTGGGCCGCGAGCAGATTGAAGCGGGAAAGCTGGAGCGCGGGGAATACCGCGCCTTCATTATGCCGCAATCGATCGCCATCAGCCGCCATGAAGTGGATCAGATCCGGGAGTTTGTCCGCAACGGCGGGCTACTGATTGCGGATTATCGCGCCGCGTCGATGAACGAACACGGCCGCGACCTTCGCCACGGGCAGTTAGATGACGTTTTCGGAATTACTCGCGTGAAGGGTGAATCCAAAGCGGAGAAAGTGGTGGGCGTTGCCGATGAAGAGTCTCTTCGCTTAGAAGGCCGGACCTTGAGCCTCGCCGTAGGCGATGACCAAGTGGGTGTATCCACCGGCAAGGCGCTCGCTCAAAGCGGCACCGTGCCCCTGGTGATCGCGAATAACTTTGGACGGGGCAAAGCCATCTTTTTGAATCTCGAAATTTCACGATATGCTTATGAGCGGCTTCAGGCGGGTGCATCTTCATCCCTTCCCGACCTCATCGCGGGAGTTTTTGCCCTGGCGCAGATC
>JBOGJS010000319.1:0-9454 GCA_050745365.1 Terriglobia bacterium | reverse complement strand
CTACTGCAACATCAGACCTTTGTAAAGAGTTTTGAAATAGCTTCTAGAGAACGGCCTCGGCGCCGGGTTCAATGCTGACGCGGGGCTCGGTGTGCACCCAGCGCAAGGTCTAATGCAACTCGAGCCCTGCGGGAAGAAGTACGGAGGGCCTTGCGTCAGCCCGTACAACCGTCTGAATCCTGCCGAGAACATTCGCGTCGGATCAAAATTTTTGCAGCAGAAAATCAACCATCTGGGGCTCCAGGGCGGAGTGATCAGCTACGGGCCCGGCGGAGACTACGCTAGCCGCGTGCTGGATTGCGTCAATAAACTTCAGGCCGGCAATGTTGGAGGTGCCTACGAGATCGCGACGAAGCCTTAGGCACGAGCGGTGCAAACTAATCCGCGCGGCTGCAGTCGCCATCATCGCTGTGGGCATTGCGGTGGAGGCATTCCCCCAGCCAGGTCCGGCCAGGGGAGCTAGCGGCCCCACGATGGTGCATGGAGAAGCGCGAACCGGGGAAACAGAGGCTCTCGGGTCGTTGCAACTGACGGTTTCGAGCGGACCACTTAGCAGCCAGTGCAGCCAGTACCTGGTTGAGGTGCTTGACCATCACGGCCCCGCCTGAGAATACAGGCCCCCTACAGAGCTTCGGGTAATTGACGCTGAGAGGAATAGGGTCATTTTCGTCGACCGTGGCGACCAGCCACTCCTGTACATGTTTCCGTTAATTCCCCTGGGGAACCTCTTCGCCACCGTGTGGGAAGCCGGTGACAGCTTGGGACACGTGAAGGTTTATCTGCTGAGTGGGGACAGCGTAAGGAAGGTTTTCGACAACGGTTCGAGATTCAATCCGCAGTTCATCGAGGCGAGCGAGAGCACGCCGAACCCCATCGTCCTGCTGGACCGGAGCAATGAGACAGGTGCCATTGCGCGCCCGACGCAGACCGAAATATGGCAGTGGAATTCTCGGACGAGCAAGTTCGTCTTGCGCGCCACCGTCCCGGTCGGCCAGAAGTTTATAGCGTTGGCAAAGCTGGAGCATGAGACGACAGCCAAATGACCCCCCAGAACCGATGGGCGGCAACATCGCCGATCCCCAGTCCCAAAACCGCTACAGCAAGTAGCGCAGAGTTGTTTTTTAACTCTGCGGCTTGTACCGTAGTGCGATGTCGCGGTTACGCAGGCTGGTGTTGTGGGACCGGTATTTCTTTGTCACTTGCAACCGTCTGCGAGCGAGAAATCGGCTTGAAGAGGTCGATTTCGAAATCCTGGCGAGGGTTCTTCGTGCCCGGCGCGAGGCGCACGGCTTTCTGCTGACGGCGTGGGTTTTTCTGCCGGATCATTGGCATGCGGTAATCGGCATCGCCTATCCGAAAACCATCTCCTTGGTGATCGAATCGGTCAAAGTGGGCTCGACGCGGCAGATCAACACGTGGCGGAAGGAGGCGGGGCGGCTGTGGCAAGGACGTTTTTTTGATCGGGCGCTGAGGTCGGCAAAGGAATACAAAGAGACCCTCGCACACATTCACTGGAATCCCGTGCGGCGAGGGATGGTGAAAGAGCCTGGTGAGTGGGCGTGGTCGAGCTACGCGGATTATGCGCTGTCGGGGGAGCCGGTGCTGCGCCAAACGATTTTAAGAGTTGATCGAGTGCGACTGCCCGCTGACGAGCGGGCGAGAATCTGAACGTCAACAAGCCGCAGAGTTAAAAGACAACTCTGCGCTACTTGCTCCGGCGTTGAGAATGAATTGTTCTTCGGACCGAATACGCAAATGGTTTTTGGCGATGCCCAGCAGGTGATTTCAAAAATCATTCAAAGCCTGAAAGAGGTCTGAGAACGTGTGAAATCAGCCTTCCCATCGCCCTCCCCATTTGCCCGATTTCAATAGCCGCTGTGCTTCCCGGTAAGCAACAAACTGCTTCTCCGCCGCGTGGAACTCGGGTGAATGGATGACGCGCCGGTGATGGTTGCGCCTTACGGGATGGCGAACGTGTAGCATTTCATGGAAAACAATGAACTCGACGAGCAGAATCGGCGACTTCGGGTGATCTAATGCCCGGCTGATGGTAATGGTTCGGTGGGCGGGATCGTGGTGTCCAAGAATTGTTCGTGCCGCGCTGGTGCTCCACCCGATCCGGCCAATGCTGAGCTTGCCCTGGAAGTACGTCTGGTTGAGCTTCTCGAAGATTGCCTGTAAGTCGAATGTGCGGCCTTGCGCCGGTCGGATTAGCTTGAATCCCCGAGTGCGGCGCGCCTGGTTAATGCGCTCGATAACCGCCGGGGACATGACTCCCGAAAGATAACAGGCGCGTGCCTCGCGCGAGGGGCAGAGGCCGACGGCACGGCAGATGAGGATTTCAGCGAGCGCTTCGAGCGCCGTCGTCGGAATCGTCGCCACCACGTCGGAGATGAAAACGCGGGCGCCCCTGCGGTCAATCTGAATGGTGCTCCGCAATTCGGCCCAGGGGCGGTATTCCACGTGAAATGGCGGAACAGGCGCGTTTCGGCGCAGACGGCGATATACGCGTGCGAAGATCTCTTCGGGTCTAGGCGGCTCGTCAAAGGGAAGTGCGAGTTGAAGGTTATATGAGGCCGGGCGGCGTGAAATCATGGAGACTACTGATCGGACTGGTGCTTTTCCTCTTTTTTACGCAGTTGTTCTTCCTCCTTGATGCGCTTCTTCTCTTCTTTAATCGCCGTTTTCGAGGCACTTCGATCTTCTTTTTGTGCGCGCGCCAGCCGACCTAGCTTCTTTTCCTGGTCGGCCAGCGCGGTCGTGGCGCCGTCGAGAGTATCCTGAAGGTCCGCGATCGCATTCTCCAGATCAGCCGCATAGGCGGAAGCATCCGTGTAGGCAGCAGGCGATTGCCGGGCTTGGCGCATTCCTTGAAGCTCGCCAGGCGCTTCATCGAGCAGCGCGTGAAGCCCACCGCGCATGTCGCCTTCTCGGTTATATTGATATTGAATCCAGTCCTTCATCTCGTCGTCCAGGCGAACGTATTGGACGAGAAGATGGTTGAGCATCGCTCCAGTCTTTGCGGGAGCTGCTATCGGCGCGGCCCGCAACTGCTGGAACGCCGCATAACGCTCGTGCATGAAGTCGAGGTAAACCTTGATCCGGGCGCTGGGATCTTGCGCATCGCGCAGCTTCTCCACTTCCACTTCGGAGAGCACAGCCTTTTTTTGCGCTGAAGCGGAAATGGCCGCTCCCAGAAGCATCGTAATGAGCGCTACGCAAACCGCTTTCATGGCCGCGCCGCTTTCGCTGCCAGGCCGCTGGCCCGCATTTTGGCTTTTGCCGCGCCGTTTCGGCCGGGGCGCGTTGCGCCAGGAAAAAGCGCGAGGAGCACTTGATTGTGCAATCGGCTTAGCCTGTTCAGTGAATCATTGATCGGGCCAAGAGAAAAGTACTCAACCCGCGCGCGAAGGTCGGTAAGCTTTCGGATGTCCTCCCGCAACCCGATCTCAAGCTCCATAAAGCCTTGCGGCTTTCTTGCGGCATTACGACCGGTGCTTTCGAGCACGCTCCAGGAAGTCTCCATGGTCGATGAAAAGGCGCGGAGCAGTTTGGCCCCCTGACCGTTTTGACGGTGATCGTAAGCGGTTATTGCCTCCTGAAGCTCCACATTGCCCAGGCGGACTTCGAGCTTCGCTTTTTTAACAGGGTTCTTCTGGCGATCGATTTTTGCGTCCAGCTCCGAAGGACTTTCCCGGTGCCGGGCCCAGAGTCCAGAGGGGAAAAGCGAGCTTGCGCCCACTAGAAATAAAGCAACGAAGGCAATGCGGGAAATGGAGATCATCGACCCTTCCCATGATTACAGCCAATTATAGCATTTGAAAATAATTTGAGTTTTAGCGCGAGGCGCATATAATTTCCTTCATGAAAAATGACGTCTCGGCTCAGAACCCGCCCCAGCCCGAAGGCCGTCGGGCGGAGCGCTTCCTGATTATAGGCGCGAAGGGTTTTATCGGCTCCTGGATTGTAAAGAACCTCGTCGCTCAGGGCGAGACCCCTTGCCTTTTTGATTCGGACCAGGACCAGCATCGGCTTCGAGCGCTGCTCGGCGAGGAGCAGATCAGCAGGTTGTGCAGTTGCCCGGGGGATATTACCCGCGTCGAGGAGCTGGAACGCGCGGTAGCGGACCACGGCATCACTCAGATCATTCACTTAGCCGCGCTTCAGGTTCCGGCATGTGCCGCGAATCCTGTGCGGGGCGCCCAGGTCAACGTCGTGGGCACTCTGAACGTCTTTGAGGCGGCTCGGCGCCACAAAAGCCAGATCAACCGCGTTGTGTATGCAAGCTCCGCTGCCGTGTTTGGCCCTGAAGAGTTTTACGGGGGCAGCATGGTTCCGGGCGATGCCATTCTTCACCCCGGCACGCATTACGGGGTCTTCAAAGAATGCAACGAGGGCAATGCCCGGGTCTACTTTGCGAGCGACGGGATCTCCAGCGTTGGCCTGCGACCCTGGGCCGTGTACGGGGTGGGCCGGGATCAGGGGTTGACCTCTGCTCCGACGAAAGCCATCAAGTCGCTGGTGGTCGCGAGGCCGTATGTCATCCGCTTTACCGGCGCCTTCGATATGCAGTACGCAAATGACACGGCTCGCATTTTCCTGCGCTGCGCGGCAGCGGATTTAACCGGCGCGCGCGCCTATTCGCTGCGGGGCGCTGTGATTCAGGTGGAGGAATTTATCGACACTCTGGAAAAGGTGAGCCCCGGGGCTCGCAAGCTGGTGCGGGCGGAAGGAAAGCCGCTTCCCATCGCTGCAGACCTTGACGATAGCGCCTTGGTGCGCGATGTTGGCGATATCCCGCGCACTCCGCTTGAAGATGGGATCCGTGAGACCCTGGAGACCTTCCGGATGCTTCAGCGCGAAGGGCGCTTGGACGTTTCGGATCTCGAAGAACAGTAGAGAAAGTGCAGAATATGAAAGCCGCGGTGCTTGAGGACGTTCGAAAGATGACGGTGCGCGAGGTGCCGGATCCGATCCTTTCACCTCATGAAGTTGTAGTCCGCGTGCTCGCCGTGGGGGTGTGCGGCACGGACCTCCATCTTTTCAGGGGCCAAGGGAATTACAACCGGGATTCGCAGGGACGAGTTATTCCCTTGCGAGAGCAGCCGCAGATTCTTGGGCACGAGTTCTCAGGAGAAATTGCAGAGACGGGAAGGGAAGTGCTTGACCTCAAAACTGGCGACCTCGTCCTTTGCGATCAGGGCATGAACTGCCACAGCGACGGCCGCACTCCTCTGTGCCCTTACTGCGCGTCGGGGGATTCGCATCAGTGCCAGTTTTACCGCGAGTATGGAATTACCGGTGCGCAAGGTGCACTGGCAGAGTACGTGGCCGTACCAGCGGTCAACTGCGTGAAATTTACAGACGGAATGACGCCAGAGCTGGGCGCGCTGGTTGAGCCGTTCGGCTGTGTGCTGCATTCGATGGAGCGGGTTGAACGTGCCCAGACGCGGTACACGTTTGGAGGGCCGGAGGCCGTCCGCAATATTCTCATTTGCGGCGCCGGCCCTGCTGGCCTGCTCTTTTTGCAATACCTGCGGCAGGTTCAGCAGTTCGATGGCTTAATCCTCATCAGCGACGTCCGGCAAAAAAATCTGGATTTGGCGTCTGAATTCGGAGGGACGCCAGTGAACGTGAGTCGCGAGGACCTGGTTGAAGCAGTGCGCGAGCGGACGGCCGGCGAACTCATTCATTGCCTTATCGAATCGTGCGGCAACCCCGTGGTCTTCGAGCAGATTCCTGCGGTGCTTCGCAAGCAGGGAACCGTCCTGCTTTACGGGCACGGGCACCAGGGGCGGGACATCGGCCTGCTGTGCGCTGTGCTCTATTTGGAGCCTGCGCTGGTTGTTGCGGTGGGCGCTTCCGGCGGTTTTGATTTGGACGGTCGGCCCTCCACTTATCGCCGCGCCCGGGACCTGGTGGCTTCCGCGAGGATTCGAACCTTGCCTTTCGTGACGCACCGGTATGGAGCGCTCAGCGAAATTCATCGCGCCTTTGAAGAGGACTTCCAGCGCGAAGATTACATCAAGGGCCTGCTGAAGATGTAGAACAGATGAAGAGGCTGGCCATCGGAATCATTGCCTTGGCGCTGCTGGCCGTGGTGGCGGAGGGCGCGCTTCGGCTGGAAATGCCACTCCGGCAGCCGGGCCAGTTTTATGCCGTCTTCCTGGCTCTTGCGCTGACCTTAGGGCTGTTCGTCGCCCTTACGGATTCGCGTGTTATTAAGTGGCTGCGACGCCGGGTGGTGCGATCTGCCAGCGCGGCGGCAGCGCTGCCACTCCTCCTGCTCATTCCATACTTTATTGAGGCCGTGGGCACCGGCACGCTTTCCGGAAAAGCCATCTCGAAACTGCTGGCCTATATTCTTATCCCCTCTTTGCTCCTCCTTCCGGATCGCCTTGGCACCGCCGGGCGCGTGGGCTGGCGGGATTTTCTGGCCATGCTGGCGCTTGCTGTGCCCGTCGGCGCCGGATGGCTCGGTGGAATATGGACGGGGTTTGGGGGTGTCCCATTCTTTCGGCCCCTTTACTCGGTCTGTGCGGGCGGATACGCCTTTCTCGCCATCCGTAATCTTCACGACGTGGGTTATCGCTTAACTTGGCGCAAGCAGGACTTCATCCAAGGAGTAGCCCATTACGTGGGTTTCGCCATTATTGCGATCCCTCTTGGCTACGCTCTGCACTTTATCCGCTTTCATTCCGGCCCCGCTTCTCTTAAAAACTTCGTGATTCAGTTCGTCGGAATCTACGTTATGATTGCTATACCGGAAGAGTTCTTTTTTCGTGGCGTTCTGCAAAATTTCCTTGAAAAGAGTTTTTCCGGGGAGCGAAGAGGACTTTATGCATTGCTTATCGCTTCGGTCGTCTTCGGTGCCTCACACCTCCAGCACGCGCCGGCCCCCAATTGGCGGTACGGCATCCTGGCCACGATCGCGGGCCTTTTTTATGGCAGTGCCTACCGCGATCGCCGACGCCTCTCGGCATCTGCACTCACGCACACTCTCGTCGATTTTACCCGCCATTTTTGGCTTTAGCTTCAAAGGAGAACTTTGATGAAGCACGTAAGGCGCGTCATGAGTTTAGGTGTTGCTTTGATGGCTTTCATGGTGGTCGTCTCCGTCACTCTCGCTCTGGCCGTGCCTCCCAGGGAGTCACCGCTCACAGGGACCTGGAACTGTCAGGCCCACGGCACCTCAACAGGAAATACCGCGTTCACGCTCTACTTACAACAGAATGGTCAAAACGTGACAGGTTCCGTCTCCTCGTCCATCGGTAACGGAGAAATCGCCGCGGCATCGTTTAAGAACCATAAGCTCAGCATCGAGATTGACGGCGGGGACACCACGTACTCCTTGACCGCAACCTACAGCAGCGGAAAGCTTACCGGGGAGTGGCATTCAACGAATGGTGACAAGGGAAGCTGGAGCGGCGAGAGATCCAGACAGTAGAATGCGATCCTCGATCTGAGGCGTTAGTGTAGTGTCCAGGCTAGGTATACAGATAATCTGGGTGGCGCAGACGTGCCGCCTTTTGGTATGTCTGCGATTTTCAAGGGTCGCAGCCTCGAACATACACCGTTATGCACGATGTCGCCGTCCCGGACCGCTACCATCATAACTCGAAGGCGTTTTCATTAACTTTCGCGGGCCGAAGGCCCACCAGGACAGACATCGCAAAGTGCGCGATGTCTGCGCCACCCATCAGAAAAGGTTGTGTACCCAATTCGTGGGCACCACATTAGAATGTGCGCCGTGCGGCGAAGAGCTCTGTTTTGCTCTGATTCGTTACTGCGGCTCATCCGGCAGCGAACGCAAAAGGCCGCCACTTGAAGTCTCGGATGACGCCTGTGCGCGCTTTTGCTGCGCCGTCGCCTGGGCCGCTTGCTGAAGCTGCCCAGCCTTTGCATAAAGCTCGGCGAGCTCGGCGTAGGCATCGGCATAGTTCGGCTTTAATTCGACGGCCGTGTTCAAGCTCGCAATTGCCTGCTGCTCGGATCCTTCTCTGGCCAGCGATTTCGCCCGCCAGAAATAAGCTTCCGCATCTTTGGGGTCCAGCGCCAGCGTTCGATCGAATTCCTTCCCTGCGGTGATGGGCTGGCCAGACTCGAACAGCGCTTTGCCGAGCTCGCGGTGGAACAACGCCGCGCCCGGGTTAAGCCTCACTGCTTTTTGCAAGCTATCCACCGCGCCCCGAAGGTGCTTCTGCCGAAGCTGTATCATCCCGCGCAACACATATGCAGGCGCATCCTGCTGTTTGAGCCGTATTGCTGCGGTGCACTCCGCTTCGGCCTGCTGATATTGCCCGAGAAAGTAGTAGCTCACCGCCATCTTGTAAGGAATCGCGGGAGTTTTCGGATCGAGCGCCTGGGCCTTCAAAAGGGTCGCGAGCGCGGCATGCTGCCGGCCCTGAAGTTGCTCGATCCAGGCGTAAGTCGTGAGATAACGGGCGTTATTCGGATCATCCTTGAGGGCAGAAGCGATATCCTCCTGCGCTGCTCCCAGATTGCCTGTCAGCGCGCGCGCTTCTCCCATCAGATTCATCTCCTCCGGGTCCTTCTTTCCCGAGGACGGCATACCGCGCAGCACGGCCAGTGCTTCCACCGGCTCCCCGGCCCGCAGGCTGACCTTAGCTAGCAGAATGCGAACTTCAGAATTCTGCGGCATCAGCTCATTAGCATCTTCCAGCAGGTTGCGCGCAGTTTGGATTTGCCGGTGGTGAAGACAAGCACTGGCCAGCGTCACTGCCAAACGTGGATTGTTCGGGAGAGCCTCGCTAGCCTCCCGAGCGCTCTCCACCGCCTGCTGGGAATAACCGGCGTCAAATTCTGCCTCCACGAGAGCGGCCCACAGGCGAGGGTCTCGCGGTGCCTGCTTCCGCGCTTCGTTGAAGGCGTCAACCGCTTGCCGGGCCCGTCCCAAACGCAGAAGAGTCATTCCCATTGCGTAGCGGCCAGGCAAGTATTCCGGATTCAGAGAAATGGCATGGCGGAATTCCTGAATAGCGGATTCGGGCTCACCTCGCTGGAGGTAAGCAAGACCAAGATTGTAATAGACGCTGGAGGAGTTGGCGCCGAGATCGATTGACTTCTGAAAATCCACAGTCGCCTGGTCTAACTTTCCATTAGCCGCTTCCGCCAAGGCCAGGTAGTTGTAGTTTCTTGCGGAGGGGTCACGTCGTACAAGCTTTGAAAAAGCCTGCTCGGCGGCGGCGAAGTTATGCTGCTGAAGAGCCCGAAGGCCGTACTGCAAGTTTTCATCGCCGCTTTGCGCCTGGGCAAGCCTCGGGCCCGAGACAGCGGCAATCAGAATGACAAGAACAAAAAACGCCGTAGTCCGTGATTTCATCGAATGCGGGTATCTCGTAGCCGGATGGCCTCTTTCCGGATCACTTCGAGTTGCGGGAGGGCGACGTGTTGGAGCTTGATCAATTGGAGCTGTTGCGGCGCGAACCAGCCC
>JBOGJS010000318.1:0-9945 GCA_050745365.1 Terriglobia bacterium | reverse complement strand
CTTAAGCATATCAGCTCGTCATTTCGATTTGCGACGCTCGCAAACCCTGAAAAACTACCCCTCATCCGCCCTCCTATTTCGGGCACCTTCTCTCCTGGGGAGAAGGTGGGGAGCCGATTCGCTCCTCTTCGAATCGCGCTGAGCGGAGCGAAGGGGCTCACGGTAAACTCCGCGATCCGGATGAGGGCTCTTGATCGAAATTTCCGATGGATGGCGCATACATGGCGAAGTTTGCAATGTATGCGGACCAACAATATCGCATACCTCGCAAAAGACGGCGACGGGACGGCACACTAAACCGCCGTTCTCGCAATTCCTTCATAAGTCACTGTAGGTAGGATCCGCGGCATCGTTCCGCCTCTCATCAATCTACCTTACCTGATATGCAGCGATTTTTCCCCGCTGAATAAGGGACTTTCCGAATTCCCCCCGCGAATGCTTTTCGATACGATATTTCAGGGGCGAAGCGGGGCGAAACGCCCGGTGCAGCAGGACCAGGCGACTCGTTATTCGGCGGACGACATATCGAAGGAGAAAAACGGCGATGCATGCGTTAGGCGAGGCAGGTGGGCTTTCGAGAGTGGCGCAATTTGCCGAGCCGATGAGGTCTGTGGAGAAGCTGAGCGGCGACAGCTCTTTGGTGATAGCCAGCCCTCTGTTGAGAGAAGTTCGTGCTCAGGCCGAGCTCGTGGCGGGTGTCAACGTTCCGGTTCTGGTGCTTGGGGAAACGGGTACCGGCAAGGATATGATCGCCCGTCTCATTCATAAGCTTTCGCCACGCTCCAACCAGTCATTTCTCAAGGTGAACTGTGCCGCGGTTACCGGCGGGTTGGTAGAAAGCGAGCTGTTCGGCTACGAAACCGGAGCCTTCACGGGGGCCAGCCACACGACGCCCGGGCGCTTCCAGGTATGCGACGGCGGCACGCTGTATTTAGACGAAATCGGCGAGATGCCACTACACCTGCAAGCGAAACTCCTCCATGTGCTACAGGATAGAACATTTTTCCGGCTAGGCGGGCGTGCTCCGGTCACTGTCGACGTGCGGGTTGTCGCCGCAACCAATGTGGATGTCACTCTTGCTGTGAGGGAAGGGAAGCTGCGGGAAGACCTCTACTACCGTCTGAGTGTCTTCACTCTTACTCTCCCGCCCCTGCGCGATCGGCCCGAAGAGATCCCTTTTCTTTTCCGGTATTTTTTGAGGCGCTTTGCCGGGGAGTATTCGCTGAGCCCGCGCTCCTGCCCTCCCGCCCTGGTAGAAGCCTGCCTCTGCTACAAGCGACCCCTCATCCGCCCTCCCTCGCCAAGTGGCGGCATGAAGCCGCCTCTACATCAAACTGACCCCCTACCAGGATTTCTGCTACTTTGTTACTTGCTTCAGAAAGAAGGAGAATCGAAATATGTTTTGTTGCCATGAGCTCAAGGATTGGGCTGAGCAGGAAGTGTTCTTTTACGGACCCAAAAACCGGATCAACGACGGTCGCATTGTCAACGAGATCGAAACCGAATATTTCATCCGATCGACGGCAAGCCGGGGTTACCGTTACATTGGCATCAACTACTGTCCTTTCTGCGGACGCGCGCTCTCAACGGCCCTCTGGTCGGCGGAGAAAAAGAAATGAACGCGGCCGCTCCTGAATCCGTCAGACCGACCGCTTGAAGCGGTCAAGGATCGGAAAGCAAATCAGCGCCAGAGCCACGTTGAGGATCACGGCGCTGGCTGCGTCCAACGGGACAAATGGAGGAGGGGAAACATATAGAAGATGCTGAAGCCCCACGAGCACCAGGCTATGGCCGAAAACAAGAACCGCCGTCAGGATATAACGCGCGCCAAGCTGGTCCATATCGAACTTTATGCTTGCCCACGCTGAAAAATAACCGGCCAGTGCCTTAGCAATGCCGAACATCCCGATCAACCCGTGCGAAAGCGCGTCCTGCACCAGCCCAAGCCCAGTCCCGAGAGCCACCCCGAACACCTTGTTACGCCGAATGGAAGCGAAGTAAATCGTCAAGATCAGGGGAAAATCGAAGAGATGCGCCAGAGGAAACTTGACGGGGAGGGAAATCTGGAGCAGGATCGCCAGGAAAAGGCTGACAACAAACGCCGCCACAGGAAAGCGATAGACGGGGAGAGGACGGCCTGCGGTCTTACGCATGACAGAGCTTGTCATAATGCGAGGAGTAAGCTGGAGGCGCCGCTGCCAACCTGCTATGAAAAACTGCTTGGTTTCAGGGTCCCGCGACGCGGGATGAGCGACTGCTAATGGCGGCCATCCGTTTCGGAGGGCGCCTTGGAAACCGTGAAGGGCTTAAGCACCACCAGTACATCTTCCAGGCGATCGAGTGCTGCCTCCGGCTTAACAGTAATCTTCTTGTAAATGTTCCCGTCGCTCACTTTGACAACTCGGCCCACCAGCAAGCCTCTGGGATAAATCTGATCGAGTCCGGAAGTCACCACCATGTCCCCTGTCGCCACAGTTTCTTGATTCATAATGTATGCAAAGCGGCATAGGTCGTCCCCATCACCTTTCAGCACGCCTTCGGCCTGGGTCTTCTCGATCATGCCTCCCACGCCGCTCGCACGATCCGTGATGAGGAGCACCTGGGCTGTGTGGGGGAATACAGCAACCGTCTTGCCCACCACTCCTTCCGGCGTGATGACGGGGAGATCTGTCGCTAGCCCGTCGTCGGTTCCCTTGTCGATAAAGACGGCGGAGCTGGTGCCGGGGCTGGTAGCGATCACCGTGGCCGCAACCGAATGGAGGGGAAGCTGGCGGCTAAGGCCCAGCAGCGATTTGAGGTGAGCATTCTCTACTCGAGCTTCAGAAAGCTGCAGAATTTCTGCATGCGCAGCGGCGAGCTGCTGACGGAGGTTGCTGTTTTCGCTCTGCATTTGCCCGGCGCTGTCGTAGGTGTGGATGGCGGTCCCGGTAACATCCGTCAGGCCGCGCACAGATCGCTCAAAAGGGTCAAAAGCCGCAACCGCCCACAGTTTGATCAAACGCACGTTATGTTTGCGCGTCACCTGAAAGGCCAGAAACACCAGTTGCACCAGCAGGACGGCCACCAAGATGAAGAAGGGAATGTGCCGGCTGACAAAGGCATGCATGAGCTCGGACGCTTGCGGGGTGCGCGGCGAACCGGGTTGGGGAGTTTCCGGCGAGTTCACTTCCAGCATGATTTTGACTTTTAGGGCTTCACTCGATGGCAACCCTTCGCAGCAGACTGAAATCAGTCAGCATCCTGCCTGTTCCCAATACCACGGAGGCCAGCGGATCCTCGGCGATCGAGACAGGCAGGCCGGTCTCTTCCCGGATGCGCTTATCGAGATTCTTGATCATCGCGCCGCCGCCTGTCAGCACGATGCCGCGATCGGAGATATCGGCTGAAAGCTCCGGCGGGGTGCGCTCCAGAGCCACGCGGATGGCGTTCAGGATGGTCGCTGCGCATTCCGAAAGGGCGTCGCGAATCTCCGTGTCGTCGATCGTAACCGTTTTCGGGATGCCCTCGAGCAGATGTCGGCCCTTAATCTCCATCGTAAGAGGCTTTTCCAGCGGGAATGCTGATCCCAGCTCGATCTTGATCTGTTCCGCCGTCCGCTCCCCGATCAGGAGGTTATACTTTCGCTTTAGGAAAGCGGTGATCGCTTCATCCATTTCATTGCCCGCCACGCGGACGGAGCGGCTATAAACGATGCCGGAAAGTGAGATGACGGCGATATCCGTTGTGCCGCCGCCAATATCTACAATCATGCTCCCGGAAGGCTCCGTAATCGGCAGCCCCGCGCCAATGGCTGCCATCATCGCCTGCTCCACCAAGAACACTTCGCTGGCCTTGGCGCGCATCGCAGAATCCTGTACTGCCCGCTTCTCAACCTGGGTGATCTCGGAAGGCACGCCGATCACGATCCGCGGGTGCACAAACATTTTGCGGTTATGCGCCTTCTGAATGAAATAATTCAGCATCTTCTCCGTCACCTTGAAGTCAGCAATTACGCCATCCTTCAGCGGACGAATGGCCACAATGTTTCCCGGCGTGCGGCCCAGCATTTCTTTGGCCTCCCGCCCAACCGCTTCAATTTCTCCGGTCACTTTGTTGATCGCCACGATGGAAGGCTCGTTCACGACAATCCCTTTGCCGCGGGCGTACACCAGGGAATTTGCCGTGCCGAGGTCGATGGCAAGGTCAGAAGAAAACATGCTGAACAGTGAACGAAAACTCATTCCCAATTAAAACTCCTCTTCGCGCGAGTATGACGGGTGTGGCGATTTCCGGCTCTCCCACACCGGCCATGACAAACGATTTTACAACCTATTAACAGAGTTAAACAACCTTGTATTACCTCATGTTATATCACTCCTCCGATTCCACCGCGACACTCCAGCGGTCTTGCCGCCACAGGCTTATGAGGTTTCGGCGGGCCGATACGTCACCGAAGTGGCGTCCGTTTCCCAGACCGTGACCTCACGAAGGCGGAAGTTCCCCTCCTGGTATTGAGCGCCCATCCTGTCACTAATGTACTTCGCCAGGTTTTCGGCCGAAGGATTCAGCGTGTTAAAGGGCTCGAGATCATTTAAAAACTGATGGTCCAACCGCTCAACCAGCGCCCGCAGGCTACTTTTCAGCTCCGAAAAGTCCACCAGCAGGCCTGCCTCGTCGAGCTTTTCACCGGCCACGCAGACCCGCACGCGGTAATTATGTCCGTGGACGTTCTCACATTTTCCCTTGTAGTTCCGCAGCGCATGCCCGGCACAGAATGAATATTCGACGGAAACCTCGAACATGAAACTCCTTTAAAGACAACTATGAATTATGAGTGATGAATTACGGTAGATTAGGAAGCTGTTGGGTTAGCAGCGGCATTCACCATTCATAATTCAGCATTCATAATTCAGCATTCATAATTTCGCGTTCGCCCTGCTCTTCAGTATTCTTGCATGAAATCCTTGACTTCATCCAGCCGGTTCGTTTGGCGATAGCCGGGCAGGCTATCGAAAAAAGCCTTGCCATAGGGCATTCGGACCAGACGGTTATCGAGGATCGCTAGCACGCCGTGATCCGTCTCGCTTCGAATGAGGCGCCCGAAGCCTTGCTTGAGAGCAATGACCGCTTCGGGAATCTGATATTCGCCGAAAGCGTTGCCACCCTCCTCGTTAATCTGCCGGATGCGGGCGGCCACCACAGGGTCGGTGGGCACCGCGAAGGGAATGCGGTCAATGATCACCGCGCTCAGTTGTTGGCCTTGTACATCCACGCCCTGCCAGAAGGAACTCGTGGCAAACAGGACAGCGTGCGGGGTTGAGCGAAATTTTTTCAGCAAGGATGGGGCCGGCGCGCTCCCCTGGAGCATCGAGGGATATTGGATTTGTGGGCGCACGCGCTCGTAAACATCCCGCATCTGAGCGTAGGAAGTGAACAGCACGAACGCCCGGCCTCGCGTGGCCTTTAAAATCTCGAGCACTTCGGCGGCAGCGCGACGGGGGAAAACGGGGTCGCGCGGATCGGGCAGGTGTACCGGTGTGTAGAGGAGCGCCTGCTCCTTGAAATTGAAGTGCGAGGGGAAGATTTTCTCCTTGGCGTTCTGAATTCCAAGCCGTGCTTTCAGATAGTCGAATTTGCCCGCCACCGCCAGCGTCGCGGAGGTGAGGATCACGGTGTTCACCCGCTCAAACAGCCGCTCGCGAAGCATTGAGGAAACGTCGATCGGCGTCGCCTCCAGGAAAACGCCTCGGCCCCGGCGCTCCCACCAATACACCCGGTTCTTCTCACGGCCTTCGAGAACGATCTCAAAACTCTGCCGCAAAGCGTCCGAGCGCTCCGCCAGGTTTAGAATTTCCTCAGGATGCTCCTGGACGCGACGCAGCTCCGTTTCGACCCGGACGAAGGCGTTCAGGAGAGCGGAAAAAGCGCCGCGATGCTGTCCGAGAAATTCTTCCCGATGCTCAAAACTGGAGCGCTTTTCCGAAGTAGGGAAAACCTCAAAAAAAAGCTCTGAGCGGCGGCGGAGCTCACCCACGGCGTTTGAAACATCGGGCACACGCAAGCTCTTAAGCCGCAGCGTCGCTTCGGTGTCCCGCGCGAGTTCCTCCACGCGATAGTTGCTGGCCTGCACCCCAAAATACTGCGTGGCGACATCCTCAATCTGGTGTGCTTCGTCAAAGACAACTGCGTGGTAATCCGGAAGCAGACTGCCGACACCCGAGTCTCGGAGCACGAGGTCAGCAAAAAAAAGATGATGGTTCACAATGATGAGGTTTGACTCCGCGGCCCGCTGATGCATCCAGGTGATGAAGCAGCGGTGGAATTGCGGACACTTTTGTCCAACGCAGGTTTCGCGGCGGGCATCGATTTGCCGCCAGAGCTCGCTCGAGTCCGGCAGATCCTGAAGCTCGGCGCGGTCGCCGGTCTCGGTGTGAGGTTCCCAGTCGCGGATGCGATGGTACTCCTGAAGGCCCTCCATCCCGCTGAGCGCGGGCTGGTCTTCCAGTTCAGCGAGCTTCTGGCGGCACAGGTAGTTCTGCCGTCCCTTCATGAGCGTCGCTCGCAGTTTCGGCGCGAGCTTTTTCAGAAAGGGGATGTCTTTGAAAAACAACTGTTCCTGAAGGTTTTTGGTGCCGGTTGAGATCACAACCCGTTGGCCGCTGCGGAGGATAGGCACCAGATAGGCCAGCGTCTTCCCCGTACCCGTACCCGCTTCCGCAATCAGGTGGCGGCCATGTTCCAGAGCGGACTGCACTTCCTCCGCCATCTCGAGCTGCGCCTGGCGATACTGGTATTGAGTGTGATGATGCGCCAGCCACCCGCCTGGCCCAAGGATTCTTTCGAGAGAGTCCTCTCGACCTGGCTTCTGGCTCGCGCTTGGCATACGAAGAGCATAGCAACCCCTCTCTGAAATCTCCAAATCCTTCACCACACCCCAACGCTAGATTTGTGGTAGACGCCCTGGCATGACGGAGGCCGGTCTCCGTGAGCGGCTTCGCCGCCGGCAATTCGAACGGCCCAGGAAGTCAAAAAGCAGAAATGTTTGGCTTTTGTAACGTCTCAGTTTCGGTCACGCGAACCTGGGAGCGCGGCCATCTTGGCCGCAACCTGAGCGAGATGGAAGCCCGCGCGTGGAGTTTCTACTTTCTTGCGCCCGCCGCCTGGCGGGCTGCCGACGAGCCGGTGAGCCGCGGGCCGATAAAACCCCCGGCTCTGCCGAGGATTTAATCTCCGAACCGGCCCGCCAAGAACGAGCTCTCAGCCCGTGCTCGGCTCCAGAAGGTTAGGATAATAATGACAACGCCCACCATGGCTCCCCATCTTCCCATTTCCAAGGCTGTGCCCCCCAGGGCCACGCCAATGCCCACATAAATCGGATGTCGGATAAAAGCATATGGACCGGTGCGCACCCATTCGTGGCCTACTCTGACCGTTCCCGTCATGCCCCAGTTCTGACCCAGGTGGTATCGAGCCCAGAATGCCAGGCAAATTCCGGCCACGGTCATTACGAGTCCAACCAGGACAGTGGTGGAGGAGAGTGGGATAAACCTTGTGTCCAGCCGGCGCAGCCCCGAATTCCACCCGAACAGAAGTGCAACCCCGAAAAGGGCAACCACTCTTCTTACGACGTTCGAGGCTCTGTTTTCTTTGGTTTCCACCGGTTTGACTTTCAGAGCCGCAATCAGCCAAACGACGATAAATACGATCCAGGAAATCAAGATTACATTCCCGGCCTGTGCAGCCATCATGGTGAGCTTCCTCCCGTGACTTGAGCTAATACGATCTTCATAATCTCTTCAGTTTCGGGCGCGGACGAAGCGGCGGGTTTACCCCGCCAGCCCGAAATGGCGGCATAAAGCCGCCTCTATGCGCCCAAAACTGAGGCATTACCGATCTTCGAACGTTATACTTTCGGAAACGAGCTGGTTCCTGGAGCAATGCAGGAAACGCAAAGGACAAAAGTCGTTTTGGCTTTTGTCCTTTGCCTTCTGGTTTGCTTTTCAAATGGTACAATACCCGATCGAGCGCATCTGATGAGCATTCGGGAAAACATTGACCGCGTTGAGGAACGCATCCGGGCGGCCTGCGCCCGCGGTGGGCGCCGCCGCGAAGACATCCGGCTGATTGCCGTCTCGAAGACGTTTTCGGCCGGTAATGTGCGTGAAGCCTACGAGGCTGGTCTGCGCGATTTTGGTGAAAACCGAGTCCAGGAGGCCGCCGCCAAAATTCCGGAGCTGGCTGATCTCGATGCAACGTGGCATTTGATTGGCCATCTCCAGACGAACAAAGCTCGCCGGGCTTATGAGCTGTTTGGCTGGATTCATGCGGTGGACTCGTTTCATCTCGCTGAAAAATTAGACCAGGAGGCTCGCCGGAAGGGCAACCGGCTGCCCATCCTGTTGGAAGTGAATCTCGGCGGGGAAGAGAGCAAATACGGAATCGGCGAGCGCGACGTGAGGGAGGTGGGGGAAAAGGTCGCGCTCCTCCCTGGCCTCGCTCTCCGTGGCTTAATGCTGATCCCTCCATTCTTTGCTGATTCCCGCGAGGCACGGCCCTTCTTTCGCCGGCTGCGCGAGCTCGCAGCCGATCTCGCATCGAGCGGTCTCAGTGGGCTTTCAGAACTTTCCATGGGCATGAGCCATGATTTTGAAGTGGCGATTGAAGAAGGCGCCACAATGATTCGCGTGGGAACCGCCATTTTCGGGGCGAGGAGAACAGGGTAGCGCACACCTGTTGTGACAATCCCGAACGCCATCCTGCTCTTCGTTGCGGCCTTGATCGCCGGCGTCATCAACTCGGTGGCGGGCGGAGGCAGTTTTTTTACCTTTCCTGCGCTTCTGTTTACCGGCGTCCCGGCCATTCCGGCGAATGCCACCTCGACCGTGGCTGTGTGGCCGGGCAGTGTGGCGAGCGCCGTGGCGTATCGCAATCGGCTACCACGCAGCGCCCGGCTGCTTGTGCCTCTGATCGTGGTGAGCGTTGCCGGGGGAATTGCCGGCGCCGGACTCCTCCTCCACACCCCCGAGAGGACTTTCTTACGTCTTATACCGTTCCTGTTCTTCGCCGCCACACTGCTGTTTGCTTTTGGCAAGAAAATTTTCAAGACGACTTCGCCCCATGAAAACGCGAAGGTCTCATGGCGGGTGGTGTCGGGGGTCACAGTGCTTCAATTTTTCACCGCCGTGTATGCCGGGTTTTTCGGCGGCGGTATGGGTATCCTGATGCTGGCCTTCCTCACTTTGCTGCCGCTCGCCGATATTCATGCGATGAATAGCGTGAAGACCGTGCTCGGCGCAACTGCAAACGGCGTAGCATTGATCATCTTTGTCGCGGCGCGAATTATCTTCTGGCCTCAGGGAGTGCTCATGCTGATTGGAGCCGTTCTAGGCGGCTATGGCGGAGCGCACTACGCCCAGAAGTTGAGTCCCGCGCGCGTCAGAGGCTTTGTTGTCGTTGTGGGTTTTGCTTTGTCGTTCATCTTTTTGTTTAAATATCGATAATGCGGAGATTTCACGAATTTCTCCGACCCGAGGGGCAGCCGCGGTCCCGACATTGGGTATTAGTTCTCCCAATCCAAAGTCCACGGCCAGCAAAAACTGCTGATCGTGGCTACCGGTGTAAAGAATTAGCCGGGGCGGCACATGAGTTTCAGTAGATGTTAGGATGTTTCGCTTCCCTCAGCATGACATACTCCTCGCTGGCGTTGTGCTTGTCATTCATCTTCTCTTTATTCTTTGGGTGATTTTCGGGTGGCTCTTCACGCGACACCGGCCGTTCTGGCGCAGGGTTCATATCGCATGCGTGATTTACGGCATTTTTATTGAAGTCTCCAACCTCCCGTGCCCGCTCACCATCGCTGAAACGTTCCTCGAAGCACGTGGCGGGATCACGCCCTTCCGAGAACCGTTCCTCCTGCATTACCTCGAGGCGTTCGTCTACCCCAATGTCCCGCTGGGCGCGCTCATC
>JBOGJS010000317.1:0-16032 GCA_050745365.1 Terriglobia bacterium | reverse complement strand
CCCAGAGAGCCTGGTAGCGCAGACCTCCGCTTTTGAGGTCTGCGGCTGTTCTCCGAAGGCTCAGGCCGCGGGCCCGGAAAGCGCCGGCCTTCGCTACGCCTTTTACGTTTCTTAATGCTTTCGTTCTTGTGCGAATGGCTTGTAATTTTTTCACAGTTTCTCAGCGGCTCAGCCGATTGTGCCTTTGCAAAGCTTCGCGCAGCGGCTCATGCGGCAGCGCCTGAACGGTGCGGTTGTTAATTCCGGTCATGGTTCGAGCCGCTACCAGCGCGTTGACAATCGCTTCCTCAGTGGCCTCGACCGTAGCGGAAAATATGGGATCCATCTGGTCGTTGGGCAGCATTCGGACCCCCCGGAGGCCAGTACGGGCGCCGGCGCCCGGATTCGCGGTTGAGAAAGCGATAAAAATGTCGCCTGAGCCGTTTCCGGAAACGCTTCCTGTCCGCGCCAGTCCCAGAGAAGCTCGCCTGGCCAGCCGCTTCAACTGTAGGGGGAGCAAGGGAACGTCTGTTGCGATAACGATGATAATCGAGCCTGTCTCTTCGTCGGGCGCCATAGGCATTCCGAATATCTTTTCTCCTGGAATCTCGATCCCCACAGGAACGCCGGCGATTTGAAGTTGATTGTGCCTGCCGCAATTGCACTGGACAAAAGCGCCGAGGATGCCGCCGCCGAACCTCGCCTCCAGCCGGCGCGAAGCAGTTCCCGTGCCGCCTTTGAATTCGTAGCAGATCATGCCCGTGCCGCCGCCCACGTTGCCTTCCTCGACCGGGCCGGACTTCGCCGTGTCGAGAGCGTGAAACACGTGTTCGGGGCGCACATGGAAGCCATTGATGTCGTTCAGGTAGCCGTCGTAGGTCTCTGCCACGACCGGCAGTGAGAACCAGTTCCTGTGACCTTCCGATTGGCCGAGCTTCAACTGCCAGGCAATTACCGCGTCGCGAACCACGCCAACGCTGTGCGTGTTCGTGATCATCACCGGGCCTTCGAGGAAGCCGGATTCCTCGATCCAGGTTGTGCCCGTCATCTCGCCCTTCCCGTTCAGTGAGAACCAGCCCGCGAAGGCCGGATCGCCGGATGCCTTGCCGCGGGGCAAGATAGCAGTAACACCCGTGCGTACAGGTCCCTCACCCACTGCCAGGCTTCCATTGCCGGAAATGAGCGAAGTAAAGCCCACTTCCACTCCAGCGACGTCCGTGATCGCATTGAGCGGTCCTGGAGTTCCCTCAAACGGCACGCCCACTTCCCGCGCGCGCGGGGTGCCGGCACCCGGTTCAGTCGCAAGCCTCGATCTCTCCATCGTAAAGCTTCCTCTAAAAGGTCACATGCAACCCTCAAGCGTAACAAATTTTAAACGAGAAATCTTCTGCGGGAAACCAGGCTGCAGCGGTGGCATGAAAACGACCCCTCATCCGGGTCGCTACGCTCCCCACCTTCTCCCCAGGGGAGAAGGTGCCCGACGTAGGAGGGCGGATGAGGGGTCTTTTTCTCACGCTGAGCAGGCCGCCTGTCATCGAGAGCGCAGCCGTGTGCCGCAATGCGGCATCAGGTTTGCGCCTCGACTATCCTGGTGATAGATTAGGGGCATCCGCTTTCGAGGAAAGGGAGGGCCTAATGAGAAGCAATCAAGCAGTAAAGATAAGGATGCTCTCGATGTTCCTGGTGGCCGGAGCTGCTCTCTGGGGTGTCACGGCGGTGGCGCAGTTTACCACCGCGAGCCTCCGAGGGAGAGTAACGGACCCTTCCGGAGCGTCCATTCCCGGCGCCGTGGTATCGGCAAAAAACACGGCCACAGGTGTCGTCCAGACGACGCGCACCGGGGCCACCGGCGCTTATCTGTTCCCGAACCTCACTATAGGAAGCTATGATCTGACGGTGCGCGCCACGGGGTTCGTTGCATACGTGCAACACGGCATCACGCTCACCGTCAACCAAACAGCAACTCAAAACGTAAAGCTCAAGGTGGGGCAAGTCACCCAGCAGATTACCGTCCGCTCGAACACCACGCTCGTGACCACGCAGTCGGCTTCGCTGGGCCAGATCGTAAACCAGCAAAGCGTGGTCAATTTGCCGCTGAACGGCAGGGAAGTGCAGCAGCTCGTCTTCCTGGCACCGGGCGTAACGAACGTGACGAGCCACTATTGCGGCGCCAATTGCGAGGGTGGCGTGCTGCCGGGCGAGCAATATGCCAAGGTGAACGGAACGACGTCAAACAGCGTCAACTATCAAATGGATGGCACCGATAACAACGATACCTATATTAACGTGAACCTCCCCTTTCCTGATCCGGACGCCGTCCAGGAATTCAACGTGCAGACCGGCAACATGAGCGCCGCGTACGGGAATGCCGTGGGAGGCGTGGTGGACGTGGTTACCAAATCAGGAACCAATCAAATTCACGGTGATGGCTTCGAGTTTGTGCGTAACGGACCATTGTTCGACGCAAGGAACTATTTTGCTCCCACCTCCGACGCACTCAAACAGAACCAGTTTGGCGGAAGCTTCGGCGGACCCATCCTGAAGGACAAATTGTTTTATTTTGGCAGCTATGAGGGCACGCGCATCCACACCGCACCCCAGGGCCAGATCAGCTTCGTTCCGACCGCAGCTGAGCGGGGAGGTGATTTCTCAGACCTGCTGCCTACCACCCCGCTTGTAGACCCCGCAACCAGCGTTCCTTTTCCCAATAACGTGATTCCGGCCTCCGACCTGAGCCCGGTATCGAAATATTTTCTTCAGTTCATTCCAGAGCCAAATGGTCCGGGACGGCAGTTGACCTACATCGGCTCTCCTTCGATCAACGATACGGACCAGTTTCTGACGAAAATCGATTACTACGTGGGGAAGCATCACATCAGCGGCCGGTATTTCTATCTGAATTTCACCTCCCCTCCTTTTGTTCCTCCAAAGACAAATATTCTGGAGGCCAATCCGAATGGCAACAAGGTGAAAGTGCAAACCATCAGCATCAACGACATTTATAACGTGACTCCCCACCTGATGCTGAATACCTGGTTCGGGTGGAACCAGCAGAATGGCGGGTCTCTCTCGGATGCGCCATTCAGCATTGCCGATGCGGGAGTCAAGGTGGCGACGACGACGCCCCCCGAACTCGTCGTCTGCGTCGGCGGCGGCTTCTCAATCAATACAAATCACTATGGAGCATTTAATCGTGGGGACCAAACGGTTCGGGAAGTCGCAACACTCATGAGGGGAACTCACGAGTTGCAATTCGGGGGTGAGGTGCTGCGGGTGCGAGCTCCCATGGCCAACGAATTCGAACAGAATGGAGAGTTCTATTTCACCAACGACCTTTCGGGCGATAACATCTCCGACTTCATGCTGGGGAATGTATCACAGTTCATCCAGGCCGGCGGGTTATATCTGAATTTTACAGGAATCAACTGGAGCGCCTTTATTCAGGATAATTGGCAAGCGACCCATCGGCTGATGCTCAACCTGGGCCTGCGGTGGGATCCCTTTTTGCCTTATCAGGATAGCGAAGGGCGGGTCGGCTGCTTTGTGCCCGGAGCCCATTCGACGCGGTATCCGAATTCCCCCACCGATCTGATCTTCGGTGGGAGCAACCATGATCCGGGCTGCCCTCCCGCATCGATGTACAGCAGTTTGTCCAATTTTGCGCCTCGCCTGGGCTTCGCATACCGATTGACTCAAGATGGGAAGAGCAGCATCCGCGGCGGTGTGGGCTACTATTACCAGCCGCCAAACACCGTCGCCTTCCAGGATGTGGTGGGCATCCCTCCGTTTGCACCGATTATCAATTTGACCGATGTAAATTTCGCGGACCCTTATGGAAGCGCGGGTGTCGCCAATCCCTTTCCGGCCTCGTACGGCCCTAAGCTTCCCGGGCCCAGCGCTACTTTCCCCTCCGATATTTCCTTCACTCAGATTTTCAACAAGAACTTTCGTCTGCCCCAGATTCTGAGCTGGAACCTCATCTTCGAGCGCCAGTTCGGAACGAGTTGGCTGCTCCGCGCCACATATTCGGGGAACAAAGGTACCTACGAGTTTGGCACCGATGATCAGGAAACCGGACTTCAAGCCCTGAATCCGGCCATCTATATCCCCGGCGTTGCTCCCAACGGTCAGCCGCTTTCGACCGAAGCCAATACCCAGCAGCGGCGCATCTATCCCGACTTTGGCTTTGTGAATGAAATCGTCTCTGCGATCAATAGTAATTACAATGGTCTTTCTTTATCCATGCAGAAGCGAGTGTCACGCGGGCTCTCCGTGTTGGGCAGTTATACGTGGTCCAAAGGGTTGAACGATTTCGCTCCGCTCGGAGCCTACAGCTCAAATACGGACCCTTTCAACCGGGAATTCGATTATGGACCCTCCGATGACGACCTGACGAATGTGATCAAATTCGATGGAATCTATCATTTCCCCCACGCGAACCTGAGCGGATTCGCTGGCAAGCTCACGAACGGCTGGTCTCTCTCTACAATTTTGAATTGGCAAGGTGGCTTTCCGTATTCGATTCTCAGTGGCTACGACAACTCCTTCAGCGGCGTCGACGAAGACCGCGCGGACCTCACGACCGCCAACATTCACGACGCATCTCTCAGCCCTAGCCGGCCGCACGGGCAGCTTATCAACGAATGGTTCAATACGGCAGTATTCGCTCCTAACACGGTCGGCACGTTTGGGAATAGCGGAAAGAACTTCCTGAGAGGGCCGGGACTCTTCGACACGGATTTAGCCTTGCTGAAGAATACGAAGCTCTCCGAGCGGCTTTCGGTCGAGCTCCGCGCGGAGTTCTTCAATGCGTTCAATAACGTCAATTTTGGCATGCCCGACGCCACTCTCACCGATTCGGCATTTGGGCAGATCACCTCGGCGAGTGACCCTCGCATTCTCCAGTTCGCCTTGAAATTCTTCTTTTGAAAGAATCTGGCAGGACCCGGTGAACAGAAACTCAAGGAGGCGATTAAAATGGCGCGATTTACGCAATTGTCATCGGTGCTGCCGCGATGTTCGCGTGGGAGCGGCTCGCGGTGCTTTATCGGAGCGTTGACCGCTTTAGTGTTGTTCATGCTTATCGCGCCCCCGGAATCAAGGGCGCAAATTCTTTATGGCTCGCTCACCGGCAATGTGACGGACCCGTCGGGCGCGCCGGTTCCTCGAGCCAATGTCGAGGCCGTGGACGCCGGTACCGGCGTCATGACGCGAGCTACCAGCAACGCGCGTGGCATCTACCTATTCACCGACCTTCAGCCCGGCATGTATCGAGTGACGGTCACTGCAACGGGATTTTCTACGGCCGTTCAACGAAACGTGCGAGTGGAAGCCAATGCCGAACGGAGGCAGAACGTTCAGCTAGCGCTTGGCGCTCTTGCTCAGCAAATCACGGTGGCTGGGGCCCCTGCAGGCCTTCAAACCGACCGTACCGACATCCGAAACCAGCTATCCAATACCCAAATTTCAAATCTTCCCCTGGGAACGACGCTCAACTTCCAATCACTCCTGACGCTCGTCCCGGGCGTTACTCCACCAGTGTTCCAACATTCCTATGCGTCGAATCCTTCGCAAGCCCTAGATTATTACTCTAACGGACAGTCCGACTATACCAATAATACATTGATCGACGGGACGCCAGTGCCCAATTATTGGCAGGAAAATTATATCGCTTATGTGCCGCCTGCTAACGCGATTCAGTCAGTAAACATCGTAACGGGCAATTTCGACGCGGACCAGGGAGAAGCTGCCGGCTCCGTCACCAGCATTGTGATTAAGACCGGTACGAATAACTTTCATGGCCAAGCTTGGGAGTACAACACTACCAGCTCGCTGCAGGCTCGGAATTATTTCTTTTACGGTGGCACGGTTCCGAAAGATGTCGTGAATCAATTCGGCCTCGATCTGGGTGGTCCGATTCTCAAGAACAAATTATTCTTCTTCGTAGACTGGCAACGCTATCGAGCGAGCCAAGACGAAAATACCATAACCTCAGTCCCCCCGATCGCCATCCGTAACGGGGATCTTTCAGGCACGGGCACCCCCATTTATGACCCATACACCGGAAACCCCGACGGGACCGGACGTTCGCCTTTTCCCGGTGACATTATCCCTGCTTCGCTGATGAGCGCGGCAGCATTGAAAATGACGTCGCTCATTCCCGATCCCAACTATGGAGCTGAAACGGGTATAGCGGATAATTATTTCACTTCGGGAGACCTTAGATTTGATACGGATGATGTCGACCTGAAGGTTAACTACAATCCCTCGGCGAAAGCTACTCTTTTCACCCGGTATAGTGCGCAGCCAGCGTACATCTTCGATCCCCAGGTGCTGGGTCCGGCAGTCGGGGACGCTCTGGGGCAAACCGGGCAAGTAGGGCCCGCGAACGATTTGACTCAGGTGGTCTCGTTGGGCGGGACATACACTTTTGATCCAAATTTGCTACTTGATGCAAATGTGGGATTTACCCGCCTGAATTACGCGGCCGCAGGCGTCGACGAGGGGGTCAACTATGGTCTGGATGTGCTCCACATTCCCGGCACGAACGGCCCGCTCAGTTATGAAGGGGGCATCCCATTCTTCGAGCTTTCCGGCCTCGCCGATATGGGCAATGCCAGCGTCTACAATCCCTTTTTCTGGAGGGATAACGATTTCCTTTACGCCGCCAATCTAAGCTGGATAAAAGGCTCCCATTCTTTCCGATTCGGCATGGACACCCAGCGTCCCGATCTTAATCATGACCAGCCGGGGGATGTTTGGGGGGCACGGGGAGGGTTTGGTTTCACCGGAGGTCTCACAGCTTTGAACGGGGGAGCCGCGCCCGACGCCTACAACTCTTGGGGCGACTTCCTGTTGGGCCTGCCGCAGCAGATGGGCCACGACTACCAGGATATGACCCCTAACACTCTGCGTGCCCTCACGTTGAGCGCTTACGCTCGTGACCAGTGGCAAGTGTCGAAGGCGCTAAGCGTCAACTACGGGGTGCGCTATGAGTTCTGGCCTTTTCCAACGGAAGCCCACTTTGGTTCGTTAAACTACGACGTTTCGAGCAACACATCGTTCCTCGGTGGAACGAACGGGGTGCCTAAACATGCCTACGTGAATGTCGGCCACGGACAATTCCTTCCACGTCTTGGCGTTGCTTACCGCCTGAACGCCAAGACGGTTGTTCGCACTGGGTTTGGGATGAGCGCTGACTCGACCCCGCTGGTGGACATGCTATACATCTACCCCGGTGTCGTACCTGAACAGATCATTGGTGTCAATTCTTACTCGGCGGCCGGTAGCCTGGTCACTGGCATCCCTGCTATCACTTTGCCCAACCCGAGCGTAGGAAAATTTCCACTGCCTACAGACCTCGGAACGGACTACTTTTCGCCAAACTTCCGCCGCGGCTATGTTGAGTCGTACAGTCTATTCCTTCAGCGAGAACTGGGGAGAGGGTTCAATGCGCAGGTGGGATACGTGGGGGAACACGGCGTTCGGCTGATGATGGAGCAAGATGTTAATGCGGACGGCCCGGGAGGTGGTACTGCCGCACTGCCTTTGTACGTGAGGTTCGGAAACTCGAACTCTATTACCGATGAGGGCCCAAGTACCAGCAGCCATTACAATGCTCTCCAGGTTCAGGTGACGCGACGCCTCGGAGGAGCACAGTTGGGAGCTTTCTACACGTATTCTAAGGCGATGGACTGGGGTGACGATGATGGCGGGTTGACATTCAACTGGGGCCCGGCGCTGACCAGGAATTATGCGGATGCTGGGTTCGACCGAACGAACAACTTTGAGTTTTATGCGGTCCAGGGCTTGCCGTTCGGGCACGGTAAGCGCTGGGTGAACCACGGCTTCGCCGCAATGTTTCTAGGCGGATGGTCCGTCAGTCCGATTCTCAGTGCGATGAGCGGTACACCATTCACCGTCTTTGCATCGGGTGCATCGCTCAATTCTCCCGCCAATACACAAACAGCCGAGCAGGTAAAGCCGCAAGTTGCCATCCTTGGAGGCCACGGACCAGGCGCACCGTATTTTGACCCGAACGCTTTTGCATCAGTCAGCGCGGTGGCTTTTGGAAACAGCGGAAGAAACCTCCTCCGAGGCCCTGGCGCATTCAGCCTTGATCTCAGCCTCGCGCGGGATTTCAAAATAAAAGAGCGTTTCACGCTTGAATTCCGCGCCGAGGCTTACAGCCTGACCAATACGCCTGAATTCGCGAATCCGAGCGACACCAGTGTCTCGGATGCAATTCTTGGTGCTAACGGCCTGGTCACAAATTTGAATGGTTTTGACACGATCACCTCAGCGACTGGGCAGCGCCAGATCCGCTTTGGGCTGCAGCTTTCTTTCTGAAGAATCGATGAAAACGTCAAGCCGAGCGCTGTGGCGGCAAAAGGGAAGCCATTTCAGAACGCTCGGTAAAAACCTTCCTGCACCCTACAGCCGGGTCACGGAGCTTCGTGCGTTGCGTGCAACTGTTCAGCCTTGACTCTTGGAATGCTTGGTGCTTCTATGACCTTCGCCTCCATCCCCGAGCTTGAGGGCTGTTCTTTGGATTCCGTCCTGGATTCGCTCTTTGCCGCGCATCAGTTCCGCCAGGTTGCGATCTCGCCTGACGGCCAACATGTTGCCTGGGTCGAGTCCCTGAATGAACCTAAGGACGCGCGCTCTCGCAACGCCGCTATTTTCCTGGCCAGCTTGCTTTCATCTTCGGCCGCCGCGCTGCGCATCACGGCGGCCAGCGACGGTGGGGCGCACGAAGAGAACGAAATCGCATGGTCGCCCGATGGCGGTTCCCTAGCCTTCCTCTCCGACGCGCAAACTCCTGGTCAATTGCAGGCGTATGTTGCGAGCGTTCCCGGCGGCGAACTGCGAAGGCTTACCACTCTCACCGGCTCGTTGGCAGCGCCCGAATGGTCTCCCGACGGACGGACGCTCGCCTTGCTGTTCGTGGAAAATGCGCCATCTCCTCCCGGCCCTATGGAGCCGCTGCCGCTCCCTTCAGGCGTGATCGGCAGTAAGGTCCTCGAACAGAGGTTGGCAACGGTTGACGTGGCCACAGGCAACACCCGGCAGGTTTCACCAGCAGACCTGTATGTTTATGAGTATCAGTGGTCCCCCGATGGAACAAGGTTCGTTGCGACCGCAGCACACGGCGGGGGTAATGCCAATTGGTATGTCGCGCGGTTTTACGTGATTGATGCTGCTTCAGGGGAGACAAAATCGCTCCATCAGCCGGACCAACAGATTGCGGTACCTCGATGGTCGCGAGATGCTAAGTACATCGCGTTTATCGGCGGTCTGATGAGCGACGAACCCTTGATCGGGGGCGATATCTTTCTCCTCCCCACAAGTGGCGGGGAAGCTCGCAACATCACTCCCGGACTCAGCGCGTCGGCCAGTTGGCTCGCCTGGCGTGGAGATGACGAGATTCTTTTCGCTGCGACAATCGATGGCGAATGTGGAATCAGCACCGTGCGGGTTTCGAGCGGCCAGATCACGTGGCTTTGGAAAGGACCCGAGACGCTATCGGCTCGAGGTGGTTCCGGCACCCGGAATCCTTCTGTTTCTCTTTCAAAGAACAGCGAAGCCAGTGCAATCATCCTGGAATCCGGCTCCCGACCCCAGGAATTGTGGGCTGGTCCCATCGCAGACTGGAAGCAAATCACGCATGAGAATGACGGAGAGCACCCCTTATGGGGAAAAGACGAGAGTATTCACTGGATCTGTGACGGCCTTACTATCCAAGGCTGGTTGACTTATCCCGCCGACTATGATTCTTCGCGGCGTTACCCCCTGGTGGTCCAAATTCACGGTGGACCGTCGGGCGTCGCAAGGCCCCGCTGGCCGCTTACGTCGTTCGATTTCACCATCCTTTCGCAGCAGGGCTACTTTGTTTTGCGCCCGAACCCCCGGGGAAGCTTTGGGCAAGGCGAGAAGTTCACGCGGGCCAATGTCAGGGATTTCGGCTACGGCGACTTGCGAGATATTTTGGCAGGAGTCGATCACGTTGTGAAGCACTTCCCTGTGGACAACGATCGCGTGGGAATCGGCGGGTGGAGCTACGGCGGATTTATGGCCATGTGGGCGGTAACTCAAACCAACCGTTTTCGCGCGGCCGTTGCTGGGGCGGGGATTGCGAACTGGCAAAGCTATTACGGCGAGAACGACATTGGGCAATGGATGATTCCTTTTTTTGGCGCATCGGTCTACGACGATCCCGCGATCTATGCGAAGAGCTCTCCGATCAACTTTATCAAGCAGGTGAAGACTCCAACCCTCATTTTGGTGGGCGACCGGGATGGCGAGTGTCCCCTAGCGCAATCGATGGAGTTTTGGCATGCTCTCGAGACCTTGGGTGTAGAAAACCGTTTCGTGGTATATCCGAACGAGGGTCACTCGATTGCCAGCCCCGAGCACCGGCGCGACATCATGCGGCGCGTGGGGGAATGGTATGGGCGATACCTTAACCCCGCGAGAACCAGAGGGCATGGCAATGACGGTGAAAGCGGGCGCTGACAGGAGAGAGTTTCTGCGCACGGCCGGAAGATTGCTGGCTGCCGGAGCGCTGGCTCCAATAGCGGATTCCCCTGCGGGCATTGCTTCTTCGCCGCCTCCGGAATCCCCTGCAAGGGTTCCGGTTCTCGACTGTCACGCTCACGCGGGGATTTCGAGTCTTCCGGGCCGTGCCGACGGCCTGACCGATCCCTGGGCTGCTCTGGAGCCCTTCCCACTCGCCGCTTCTAATCCCGCCGCAACCCACGGGGCCGCGCCGGTTAACCCGGAGGGCATCATTCGTCGTGCTGAACAGGTGGGCATCGATCGAACGATGATTTGTCCTATCCAGAACATCACGTACGATAAGGCCAACGAGGAAATCGCCGGGATTTGCCGGAAATATCCTGGCAAGTTCATTGGATTCGCCATTCACGATTCTGTTCTTGAGGCGGGGCATCTGCGTGAATCGGTGTATCGTGAAGTCAAGGAACTCGGATTGCGGGGACTCGGAGAACTCTACGGCCAAACGCCGCCCACGCCCGAGCTGCTCGATCTCGCAAGAGAACTGAATCTTCCGGTTCTGTATCATCCCCATGGTGGCCCGCACGGGGAGGAAAGCGTTTCCAGGTTTTGGGAATGCGTGCCGGGCTATCCGACCGTCAATTTCATACTCGCCCACTTAGGAAGCGACCAGTCTGACGATTGGCATCAGCACGTGGCAGCGATTGAGCTGGCAAAGCGCCACCCCAATGTTTACGTGGATACGTCGTCCGTACTCCTCACGGGCTATCTCGACAAAGCGATCCGTGAGCTTCCTCCTGAAAAAATCATCTTTGGCTCGGACGAACCGGAGGGGGATGCTCGCCTGGAAATATACAAGATCCGGATGCTCAAGCTGCCTAAGGAAAGAGAGGATCTGATCCTGGGCGGAAACCTGTTGCGGCTTCTGGGAGGCAGAATTTAGAAGGTTGCTGACAGAATGTCGAGGCGGGTTTATCCCGCCACCGCTGCACTGATCTATTGCGGTGGTGGCGACATCAGGTCGCCGTGGAGATTCTATATTTCGTGACCGTTGAAGGCTGCGGTGTATCAGGGCATGGCTTCAGCCGTGCCGCAAAAGGGTCAGGAAGGATCGGGCTTTAGCCCCTGATGATGGCAAGACCTGCGCGCAATGCCAACCCGGGACAAATACTCAGCCCCTCGCGCACATTTTTCGTGACCACCAGGACGAGCATGGGGCGAGCACTACTGCAGTCGGACCGTAATGCCACGCTGTTGATCAACGTGTTGCGTTCCTATGTGGCGGCGCGTAAGTTTCAACTTCATGACTTCGTCGTGATGCCAGACCATGCGCATCTGCTGGTCACGGTGGGCGGTGACGTGACCATTGAGAAGGCGATGCAGTTCGTCAAAGGTGGATTTTCTTTTCGATTGAGGAAGGAATTCGGATATTTGGGGGAGGTTTGGCAGCGTGGCTTTTCGGAGGTGCGGGTTCTGGATCGACAGAGCCTTTTGAGATATCGGCAGTACATTGCGCAGAACCCGGGAAGGGCAGGTTTGGCGGATTCACCCGAAAATTTTCCCTATTGCTTCACGTATCTGGCAAAGCAAAGGGCGGCAGGGGCTAAAGCCGGATGAATTTGGCATTCGTATGGCACGGCTGAAGCCATGCCCTGATACAAGGCCGCGGTGATCGAGAATCTTCAATGTAGTGTCCGAACTTAAAATGTAGAAAGTCGAGGGCGACATCAAGTCGTCTCCTGCTTTTTCAGCAACCTGTTTGACGGGATCGAGAGCCCATGGCACCAAAACCGCTCATCATCGACTCGAACGTACAGATCGGAACCGGAGAAAGTTGGTTCCAACCCAGAAAGCCCGCGGACTACAAGCTGGAAGATGTGCTGCCGCGCGCGACTGAAGCGGGAATCGATCGCCTCTGCGTTATGGCTCCGTTCAACCTCTGGTATAAAGAACGAAATAAAGAAGTGGCGCGCCTTTGTGAGAAGCACCCTGAAACACTGATCGGCTTTGCCGTCCACAGCCCACAGCGAGAGACCGGAAAGCTGAGGGCCATGCTCACGGAGGAAGTGCGGTCAATGGGACTCAAGGCAGTAAAGTCTGACGGACACCCGACCCGCGAGTTCTTAGACCCGGTTGCCGAACTAGAAATTCCCGTTATCTACTACCCGGCGGGCGAAGGCTCTCTCTACGAGAATTATTACATGATGGCGACGGCATACCCGTCCGTGAATTTTATCATTCCCCATCTCGCAAGTTACGCATCTGGCGATTGGACCTTACACTTTGCTTGCGCGGATCTGCTTCGGAGATTCCCGAACGTTTATGCCGAAACCTCTTCCGTCATCTACCATAAGTATCTCGCGGTGGCGGTCGGAGAGCTTCCCGCTGAAAAGTTCATTTTCGGATCGTTTGCGCCCGACTTGGACCCACGCGTGGAAATGTACTGTGTAAAGCTGCTGAACCTGCCAGAACCAGAGAAAGCGAAGATTTTAGGCGGCAACATGCAGCGCCTCCTGGGGCTGTAAGATTTCGCAAAAAGAGAGGAGCAAGCCGTGAAGAAATTCCCTGAGTTTATGCTGAAATCAGCGAATCGGGTTGCGGATTCGCCGGATCCGGCACTGGAAGGATTTGTTTTTGAAGGCGCTGACGGCACGCAGATTGTGCTGTGGCAATGTGAGAAGGGTGGTGAGTCTCCCGAGCATGCCCACGATTTCTGGGAATATTGCGTGGTGGTGGAAGGAACCTTCGATGGATTGATTGACGGTAAGCCCGTGCATCTCGAGCCGGGTGAGGAATGCGCGATTCCACCGGGGACGAAACATAGCGGCCGGTATAGCCTTGGATATCGTGCAATCGACGCCTTCGGCGGAAAGCGCGTCAAGAGGAGAACGTTGTGACGTCCAAACGCAACCCTCAGCAGGGATGACAAAAAAATGTCGATCACCCGAATCCGAAAACTTCTGGCGGCAATCCTGTTCATCTCATTGTTCTCAGTCGTCCCGCTCGAAGCCAGTAGTCCGTTCTGTGCCGACGCCGGCTGCGCGGTCGCGCGACAGTTTTTGAAGCAGATTTGTGACTACATCGTCCAGAATAAAAGCAATGTCCCGACCATCTACATCGGCGGATACTATATGCGGACGCTGGTGGCTGGATATCAGATTTTCGGGACCCGACGTTATTTGAACACCGCCGTTCGGTACGCCGACGGCCTTCTGAAGAAACAGAATTCGCGAGGTTACTGGCTGACGGGCTACGGCGGCATAGAGGTTGCCGATACGGGCAGCGCCCTCGGGCTGTTTAGCGCGCTCTATCCTCACGTTGACAAAGAACGCCAGGAGAAATATGTTGCGGCTGTCGAACGCTATTTCGCAGCCCTTAAGAAAGATGGCCTGATTCATCCCTCCGGAGCCTTCGGCTATGGATGGAACACTCAACCCACGCCTGCGGCTCGCGCTCACCACTTGCCTCTGGGGTCTCCCAACTCCGAGCGAATGACCACCATGGAAAACGACGACTACACGATTGCTACAGCCCTAACCGGAGGAGAAGCTTTCACGTGGATGTACCACGTAACCGGGCAAGATGAATATCGGCAGGTGGCGCACAAGGCCATCTCGTGGATTTTAGGCACCATGAACGAGGGCGGGGTGATTCCCTACGCGGCCGGAAACGAAGGGATATTCCTCGACAGGCAGGACGACCCGCGAAATTATTTTGACCTCTGGAGATTAAACATTTACCAAGCCTCCACCTATGGAGGCGAAGGGATCATCGCCTTCGACTTGCATTGTAACCAGCCGGAGTGGAAATCAGAACTCGAAAGGAGAATCAAGCCTCAGATTGAATTTCTGTTGCTCAGCCAGAATTTTAAGGGCACTTGGGGAACCCAGCGAGGCCCTAGCCTTGACTGCCTCGGGGATATGGATCCGACTCGGAGCCCAGGGGTCGTGAACCTTCTGATCTGGTATTACGAGCATGTTCGCAAGGATCCGCGCGTCGTAACCGCCGTTCGTAGATTTGACCGGTTCTTGCTGAACCCGGAGCAGGCCAGGGCATTCGGTATCTTAAGTTCCGGGGCGACATACGTTAGGAAATGTGAAAACACCGACACCGTAACCAGCCTCACCGGTTACGCCGTGGCTGACATTCTCGCGCCGGGCGTGGATGCAAGGTGGTGACGGATAATTCCCGAAAGGAAGTGAAAAAATAATGCGTGATCCATGGCTTCAGAGTTCAATTCGCAAGCTCTGGATTCTGCTGCTTTGCCCCGCTTTTCTCACCGCCGCGCCCGTGGCGCGAAGCTCTCCCTTCTGCTCCGATGCGGGTTGCAGAGCGACGCACGCGCTTTTCAAGAACATGTGCGATTTTATTGTCCAGAAACGAAGCATGTATCCGACCATCTATGTGGGAGGGTACTACATGCGGGACCTGGTGGATGGATACGAGATTTTTGGCGACCGGCAATATCTGGATACAGCCATCGCCTACGGGGATTACCTGCTGAAGCAGCAGATGCCGAACGGCTTCTGGCCGTCAGGCTACGGCTGGGTCGCTTTGGCTGATACCGGAAGCGCCCTTGGGCTCTTTAGCGCTCTCTACAGTCATGTGGATCAGCGGCGGCAGGCGGAGTATCGCCACGCGGTGCTCCGGTATCTGAACTCCGTCGAAAAAGACGGAATGGTACTCAAAAACGGTGCGGTGGGCGATGGTTGGGCCCACGTGAAAAATGGCAGGCTGACCGATCCAGACTATGAACCGTACACACTCTCATCGGCATTAACGGGCGGCAATGTATTTACGTGGGCCTATTACCTGACAAAGCAGAACAAATATCGGGACGTCGCCTACCACGCTTTGAAGTGGATTCTCAGCACCATGCGCAGTGACGGCAACATTCCTTATATCAGCAGGACCGAAGGCGCAGATTGGGCCAAACGCGGCAACGGCAACCCGCAGAACGACTACAACCTATGGCAGAGAATGACTTACGGTACCTCGGCGTACGTGGGGGAAGGCGTTATTTCATTCGACCTCCATTGCGGCAATGCGGCTTGGCGCGCCTGGATCCAGAAAGCAGTGAGGCCGAATATCGAATTTCTTTTGCGGACGCAGTTGCCTGATGGAACATGGTCCAAGCTGGGCCGGACAAGCTGGGACCGGACCCGCAGCCCCGGCATCGTTAATTACCTCACATGGTATTACGAGCACGTCCAGAAAGACCCGCGCACCGTGAAGGCGGTCCGACGGTGGGACGCGTTTGTCCTGAACCCGCAAAATGGGAAGGCGTATGGCCTGCTGAACGACGGAGCGACAGGCGGTACAAAGGCTAATGCCTTTAACAGCGCAACAAGTCTTGCCGGGCGTGCCCTCGCTGACATCATTTCTCCCGGTGTCGATGCAAGGTGGTGAAATTAGAAAACAGGAAACTTGTACGAGTTTGTACTCTTGGGATTCGAAGCCTCCTGCTAACTCATTGAAAAGAGTGGCAGGCGTGGAGGGACTCGAACCCCCGACCCTCGGATTAGAAATCCGATGCTC
>JBOGJS010000316.1:0-5800 GCA_050745365.1 Terriglobia bacterium | reverse complement strand
AGCTGCTCCTGCGTTCCGGCAAGCTGAAGATTAACTCCTCGGTGATGCAACAGTTCCTCTCGGGCTATCAGACGAACACTTAAAGACAGTGATGAGTGACGAATGACGATGACAGCTCCTCGCTGGTCAGTCGGCTGTGCCTTATGCCTCGCTTAAGTAAACTTTCCCCCGATCAGGCCGATGCCGGAACACGAGAGGTGTTTGACCATTTTCTCAAGGAGCGCGGGAACGTTCCGAACATGTTCCGGACGGCAGCTCATCGTCCGGAAATCATGCAGACCATGACCGCTCATTTTCGCGCCGTGATGAATACGGGCACGGTGGAGAAAAAACTGAAGGAAATGGTTGCGGTGCGCGTTTCGCACGTAAACCATTGTGATTACTGACTGAGCTCTCATACCGCCTTGGCAAGGCGGTTCGGAGCTACGGAAGCAGAATTGGAAGCTCTCTCAAAGGGAGACTTTTTGCATTTTACCGGCCGCGAGCGCGCGGCCCTGGAATTTGCTGAACAACTTACGAGAGATTCAAACCACGTCGACGATGTCGCGTTTCAAGAGCTTCGGGCCTACTTCAACGAAGGCGAAGTGATTGAAATTGCCGCTGTCGCCGGCATCTTCAATTACTTCAACCGCTTCAATAACGCCCTCGAGATGGAGCCCACCCGCTAAACCATCCTCCTGCCTTGCGTGGGCCAGCATCCGAAAAGATCGAGTAACCAACGGCAAGACCGAATGTAACTTCGGTCGAGTGCTAAGTTGGAAAAGTAGGCGCAATGACCGACACGCATCACACGCGTGCGCCGCCTCGAAAATTTCGATCAAGACCCCTCATCCGGGTCGCGGAGTTTACCGTGAGCCCCTTCGCTCCGCTCAGGGCGATTCGATAAGGAGCGAATCGGCTCCCCACCTTCTCCCCAGGGGAGAAGGTGCCCGACGTAGGAGGGTAGATGAGGGGTCGTTTTGTGCATTGCTTCATTCGGGCTTTTCGGGAAGAGTGAAGGCGAAGAGCAGGTCCTCGGCCGCAACCACGACATACTGCCGGCCATCGAGCTCAAAAGTTTCAGGGGAGTTTCCAATGCCGCCGCCCAGATTGACGTGCCAGAGCGTTTTGCCGGAAGCGGGCTCGAGCGCCATGAAATGGCCGGAATTATCCGCCGTAAAGAGTACGTGGCCGGCAGTGGTCAGGATTCCTGCTTCGCCTCCGCCCTTTCCGAGTTCGTGGTCCCACACGACGTTGCCGGTGCGATAATCCAGGGCCCGAAGCGCGGAATCGCTCCAGACCTCTTTGTCGGTGCCGGCCCATCCCTCGGCCTTTCCGATTGCGGTGAGAAAGTAGACGCTAAACTCACGCCAGGCCCGCACGTAGAACAGTCTGGTTTCTGGATCGAAGCTGGGGGCCATCCAGTTGGTGGCGCCATCGGAAGATGGATCGACCAGAGCGCCGTCCGGACGCGGCGCGTCTTGCGGCTTGGGAATCGGGTGGCCTTGTGAATTGATTCCCGAGGCCCACGTGGTATGGACGAATGGGGTGGTCAGAAGATGCTTGCCGTTGGTGCGGTCTAGAAGGAAAAAGTAACCGTTGCGGCTGGCTTGCGCCAAAAGCTTGCGCGGGCGGCCGTCGAAGGGAGCATCGAAGAGCACCGGGGTTTCCACAGCGTCCCAATCGTGGACATCGTGCGGAGACGCCTGGTAATACCACACGAGCTTCCCCGTATCCGGGTTGAGAGCGACGATCGAGCAGGTAAAGAGATTGACGCCGGGCCGGGGCGCGCCTGCCAGCACCGGGTTGGGATTGCCCGTCCCCCAGTAAAGCAGGTTCAACTCGGGGTCGTAGGTACCGGTCATCCACGTCATGCCACCGCCGTGTCGAATGGCATTGCTATTTTTGGGCCACGTGTTGGACCCTGGCTCGCCAGGTTTTGGCTCGGTATACCATCGCCACTGGAGCTTACCGGTGACAGGATCGATCGAATCCAGAAGACCGGGAATATCCGTAACGTCGCCGGAAACACCGGCGATCACATGATTGCGGACCACAAGCGGCGACATGGTGGAAAAGTAGCCCAGCTTCGGATCCGCGAGCTGGATAATCCAGTGTACGCTGCCGTCTTTAGCGTTCAGGGAAACAAGGTGAGCATCGGGAGTGGTAACGTAAAGCCAGTTGCGGTACATGGCAACGCCACGATTACCGATGTGATCGCCTTCGGAAGGGCGATGGTAACGCCAGATCATCCGCCCCGTGCGCGCATCCACGGCCCAAACGTAGTCCGGCACGGAAAAGTAGAGGATGCCGTTCACTTCCAGTGGGGTGGATTTAATGGATTGCGTATGCGCTTCGAACACCCATGCCAGGCGGAGGTCTTTAACGTTTGACGCATTGATCTGGCTGAGCGAGCTGAAGCGGCGGCCGGAATAATCGCCGTTGTAGGTGGGCCAAGTGTTTGTGGCAGGCTCGAGCAAGGCAGAGGGTGAAAGCCCCTGAGCGCGCGAAGCGAGCGGGATGGCAATGAGCGCGAGCCCTGTTACCAGCAGCCCGCACAGCCGAAGCCGCCGCGTTCGTTTTAATGAGAGCGTGAAGACCACACTATTTCAGCGTTTCGAGATAAGCAAAAAGGTTGTGCATCTCGTCCTGCGTGAGCTTGCCAAGGAGCGCGCGATGAGCGGCGAGTGGATCGTGAACCTTAACCCGCACCTGGCTTCTTGGAAACGACCGGTGCCACCCCGAAGCGTCGCGTAGTGCCACGTTGAACTCGTCCAGGTGAACCAGCGTCCCCTCGATCGTTTTACCCGAGGGCAGCATTACCGTCACGGTGCTTGAAACGCCGCGAGGATAAAGCATCTGCAGCTCAAGCTGAAGCGGCTCGTATTTTTTCGCGATGTGCGCCAGATCCCCGGTGGGTGAATGGCAGGCGGAGCACCGGCCGGCACCGTTGAAAAACGCTTTTCCCTTCTCTCGGTTCCCCGTCAGCAGCCGTGATAGCGGGTAAGCGCCGCTGCCCATCGTTCGCGAATTCATGGCCGCAAGCACACGGGAATGCAGGAAAGCGGCAATATCCTGGATCTGTTCTGAGGTCATGGTGAAGGCAGGCATGCCTTCTTGCGGGCGGCCGTCGCGAATGACATCGCCGATCAGGTTGCCACCGACGTCGTCGGCAACCAGCTTTGAGCGCACCAAGCCTGGTCCGCGTCCACCGGTGGCCTCCGGCCCGTGACAAAACGAACAACTTGACTCAAATTGCTTACGGCCAGCTTCAATGGCCGATGCTTTGGCGGAAGCCGACTGAGCGCCTGCGGGATAGAAAAACAGCGGCGCAAGCGCCGCAAACACGCAGAGGCTGGTGAAGGCCGGCGTCCTCCAAACCGGATGTTTCGTATTGGTAGACTCGGGCTTCATGTCTCTTCAACGTGAGACTAAATAGCGCCATATTTTACCGCATTCCTTCTTGAAGGGTGAAGATTTATACTTCGGCCTTAGGATTAAGAGGGGCAAGCTCGATGCGGGCATAGAGCCTATGAACTCATTTGACGGAATCAGAAAGCTGAAAGGAGGGTTGATTGTTTCCTGTCAGGAGCCGCCGGCTTCACCCCTGAGCCGGCCGGAAATTATCGCGGCGCTGGCCCTGACGGCCGAGCAGCAGGGAGCTCTCGGGACGAGGATCAACGGCCCTGAAAATATCCGTGGCGTCCGAGCGGCGACCAGCGTTCCGGTGATCGGCATCGAAAAGGCGCGAGTCCGCGGATCGCCTGTCTACATTACTCCGGCCTGGAAATACGTTGAGCGCGTGTTTAAGGCAGGAGCGCAAATCATCGCGCTGGATGCCACGGACCGGCGCCGTCCGAAAGGTGAAGCGCTCGATGCCCTCATGCGAAGAACCAAAGCGCTGACGGTCCCGGTGATGGCTGATGTGGCGACCCTCGACGACGGCCTGCGAGCCGTCGACCTGGGCGCCGATGTCATCGCTACAACCCTCTGCGGATATACGCGGGAGACACGCCATTGCGTTGGCCCCGCTTTCCGGTTGCTTGAGGACTTAGTGCGCCGGGTGCGAGTTCCCATTGTGCTGGAGGGCCGCGTTCGCACGCCGGAAGATTTGCGAAGAGCGTTCGATTCAGGTGCCTACGCGGTTGTGGTGGGAACGGCCATCACCCACGTTGCATGGCTCACAAGGAACTTTGCTGAGGCCACTCCACGTTTCAGGCGCCGCCGGTGCGCAAGCGAGAGTGGATGAGCAGAAGTTGGGAGAGACAAGAATGATGCTCGCCCTGGCTCAAACTTCGCTCCAGGCCTTCGACGCGCCCGCAAAGTTCCCGGCCGCCCGGGTTGCCACGGAAATCGGCATCTCAATCGGGATCGGTCTTGCCATCGGCCTGGAGCGCGAGTGGGCCCACAAAGATATCGGCGTTCGAACGTTTGCCATCACGTCGCTGCTGGGCATGCTCGGTTCCTTGCTGGGCATTGATTTCGCCGTGGCCGCGTTTGTCGGCATTTTTGTCCTGGTTATTTGCCTGAACGCCCGTAGCCTGCTGGCGAACCGTACCTTGGAAATCACGACTTCGGTGTCGTTGATGGTCACCCTGCTGCTGGGCGTCCTCGTGGGCGAGGGGCATTTCTTTACGGCCATTGCATCGGCGATCCTGGTCACACTCCTGCTGGCCTGGAAGACCGAGCTGGCGCGCTTCGCGGTGGGCTTGAATCCCGAAGAGATTCGGAGTGCCGTTTTTATCGGCCTCATCGCCTTTGTGATTTATCCGCTCCTTCCGAATCACTTTATCGATCGATGGCAACTGGTGAATCCTCGCGAAGTGTGGATGGTGATCATCATCGTTGCCGGGATTGGTTTCGTGAACTACGTCCTCTTGCGCCTTTATGGAACGCGAGGTCTTTACTACACGGCGCTTCTTGGCGGGCTGGTGAACAGCACCGCGACCGTGGCGGAATTGAGCCCATCGATCGCCGCCGCAGGAGAAGGCGCCAGCGGCCTCGGACAAACAACCGTCCTGCTCACTTCCGTCGCGATGTTCGTCAGAAACCTGATCATTGTAGCGATTTTTGCCCTTCCCGCTTTTAGGGAAGCTCTCTGGCCCCTCGTCGCCATGGCCGTTTTCGCAAGCGTCGTGGTGTGGGTGCGACGGCGCGCAGCACAGCCCACCAAGCAACTTCTTCTTTCTTCACCCTTGTCTCTGCGGCGCGTCGGCACATTCGGGGCGCTGTTTGTCATCATCGAGATCTGCGGCAAGCTGGCCGAGCGCTTCGCGGGACATCTTGGATTTCTGGCTTTCAGTTTCGTGGGAGGCTTGGCCAGCAGTTCCAGCACTGCCGCAACAGCAGCGGTTATGACGGCCCGGGGGCAGTTGAAAGCAGACGTGGCCGGGGTAGCCGTAGTCCTTTGCTCCATCGCAAGTTCCTTAATTGATCTCCCGCTCGTCTACCAGCAGACCCGAGACCGGAAAATGATCAAGAGCCTCGCGACGGTCAGTTGCATCATGGTGCTGGTAGGCCTCGCTGTTCTCACCCTTACGCTACATTGGAGGTGATCTTTACCCATATCTTTGGGCTGGGCACCCGGGTGGGCTCAAAGTCATTGTTTCGCAGCGGATTGTGGATGTCCTCGTATCAGGGCTCGGCTTCAGCCCAATACTGTTCACTTAGTTTATTTTGCGGTATCTTACTCTTATCCACCTGATGAGAGGAGGGCCGCTGATGGCTCGTACACTGGCTGAGCTTCCGAAAGGGACCCGCATTACCGATTATGTGAGTCTCGGGGTTCTGACGACGACGATTCCGATGAAACAGATCAAGG
>JBOGJS010000315.1:0-9537 GCA_050745365.1 Terriglobia bacterium | reverse complement strand
CCTTGATCTGTTTCATCGGAATCGTCGTCGTCAGAACCCCGAGACTCACATAATCGGTAATGCGGGTCCCTTTCGGAAGCTCAGCCAGTGTACGAGCCATCAGCGGCCCTCCTCTCATCAGGTGGATGAGAGTAAGATATCGCAAAATAAACTAAGTGAACAGCATTGGGTTAAAACCCCGCCCTTCCAGTCCACACGGTGAGAAATTCCGGCTGGAAGCACTGCTCCTCGTCGCGTTCATCGCCACCAGCGCTCGCGGGGCAGGTAACCCGAGGGGAAAGGTGACGGCGAGAGTTGGCAGAGCTACGGTCACAATCGAATATGGCCGGCCTTCCGTACGTGGCCGGAACGTTTTGAATCTAATAGCCCCTGGCCAACTCTGGAGGCTAGGAGTGGATGCGCCCACTACCATCCAATCGGATGTTGCGCTTGAAGTCGGCGGCAAGGCTGTTCCGAAAGGCAAACATATCCTCTTGGTCCGATACATCGAACCGGGCATCTGGTCGCTGGTCGTTTCGAAGCAACCTGCTGGACAGTACGATCCCGCGAGCCGGATCGCAGAGGTTCTTACCCATTTTGAGTCACGCCCAACCCTCACCGAGCAGGTCACCATTCAAATTGATAACCGACACAACCCAGAGTCGATTGACATTACCTGGGGCCGGTACCTGCTGATAGCTCCCTTCTCTTCCGACAGTCCTTGACTCTTGGAGCACTCTCCTCGCTCTTGTACACTTTGAAGAGGGGGGAGGAGCGTTTGTTGATTGGGTCTAGGCAAATCGGCCCCACCCGTGCCCGCGGGAGTGGGAGCACCACGAAATGGTGGGTGAGGGCACTCGTTTTCGCCATGCTAGGCGCGAGCGCTTACGGAGGGCAGGCGGCACGCGGCGCAGGTTTGTGGGGGAAAACGCTACTCAAAATTGAGTTCCACACGGACGCTCAAATGAGCGCTGCGGAGTTCCAGGGGGAGATCACTCAGAAAACCGGGGAGCCGTTGGAACCCCAGAAAGTGGCGCAAAGCCTCAAAAATCTCTACGCGACCGGTCGGTTCCAGAAGCTGAGAGCGGAGGCAGAACCGGCCGGGAGCGGTGTGAATCTGATTTTTGCTGGGAAGGCGACGTTTTTTGTAGGTGTCGTCAGCGTGGAAGAAGCGCCAAAGGCCGTTTCTCCCGTGGCGTTGATCAGCAGGGCGCGTTTGACCCTCGGAGGTCCCCTTGATCCGGCTGAACTGGAATCGGCTCGCAAGCGCATTACGTCTTTTTTAGCGGCAGAGGGCTACTACGAAGCCCGCGTACGGTATCAAATAAAGCCGAATCCCGCCACCCAGGCTGCCCAGGTAATTTTCAACGTTGTTCCAGGACGGCCTGCAGTTTTGAGCCGGGTTGAATATCAGGGCCACTTACCGGCTCCGGCGGCGCGCCTTTCCGCGGTTGCGGGTTGGAAGAAAGCCTCCCACCTCACTTCAGCAAAGGTCCAGCGGGGTCTTTACCGAATTCACAAACTTCTTGTCGACCGCAATTATCTCGAAGCCACGGTCAGCTCGGAGCGGCGCGTCTTCAATGCCGCGCCCAACACGGAGACCCTCATCGTGAAAGTCAATCCTGGCCCGCTGGTTCGCGTGAGGGTAGAGGGAGCGCGCATTTCCACTTCCCAACTCAAGAGAACCTTGCCCATCTTTACCGATGGCCTGACGGATGACCTTTCTCTCGATGTCGGCTCTCAGGCACTCGATAATTATTTTGAGCAGAAAGGGTATTTTTCAGCGCGGGTCAGGTGGAGGCGCATCTCTCATCCGGAAGAAACCAATATCACTTATATTGTCTCGCTGGGCACTGAATCCAATTTTGGAGGATATGACTTCCAAGGCAACCGCGCCATTCCTTCTTCAGAGCTCGCACCTCTGGTGACGATCCAGCCGGCAAGTTTCCCCAGCCATCTTCGCGGCATCTTCAGCCACCATATGCTCAACCATGACGTGAAGGCCATCACAACGTTCTACCAATCCCGGGGGTACCTGGACGCTCATGTCACACCCGTGCTCGAAAACAAGCAAGGAGACTTGTTTGTCACCTTCAGGATCCACGAGGGCCCAATGACGCGGGTGGGTAAGGTTGAAATTCGCGGAGTGAATGCTTCCACTGAGAGTCAATTAAGAACGCGATTGCATGCCCTGCCCGGCCAGCCGTACTCGCCAGCGCTCGTTGCTAAAGATCGCGAGTCCATGCTGACTTTTTTTGCAAATCAGGGTTTCAGCAATGCTGCCGTTCTCACCCACGTCTCTTCCGCCGGTAAATACAAGATGGACGTTGAGTATCAAGTTCAGCCGGGTACGCAAACGTGGGTGAGAAATATCGTTGTGCTGGGTAATGACTTCACTCGGGAGGGAGTTATCCGCCACCAGATAACTTTGCAGGGTGGAGAGCCGCTGGACGAGGCAGAGCTTCTTCAATCCCAACGGAATCTTTACAATCTCGGTCTATTTAACTCAGTTCAAATCGCCCCGGAAAATCCCGGCAGTTCTGAGACACAGAAGACGATGCTGGTGCGCGTAGAACAGGCGCAGCGCTGGACCCTGGGATACGGCTTCGGGTTGGATGTGCAGAGGCTTGGCGGCGGACAACCGCAAGGGACGCTCGGCGCAAGCCCTCGCCTTTCGCTGGACGTGACGCGCATCAACGTTGGTGGTCGCAACCAGACGTTCTCACTCCGCGGACGCCTTTCGGATCTCGAAACCGGGGGAGAAGCCAGTTACCTGATCCCCGACTTTCTGAATCGTCCGAGCTTGACACTCCACCTGGACGCCATCGCTGACAGCACGCGAGACGTCTTGACGTTTACCTCGTTTATCCGCCAGGCTTCGCTGAGCATCCAAAAGCAATTCACCGCTTCCGCCTTTTGGGTGAACCGCTACAACTTTCGGCTTGTTTCCGTCTCCGACTTGAAGATTAACGAGCTCGAGATTCCTCTCTTCAGCCAGCCCGTCCGTGACGCTGGCTTTGAATCTACATTCATTCGTGACACACGTGACGACCCGACGGACGCTACTCGCGGGTCCTATTCGCTCGTGGACGGAAGCATTTCCGCGGCCCAGCTCGGCTCAGAAGCGAATTTTGCGCGGTTGTATGGCCAATATTCCACCTATTACCGGCTCAACTCGCACCTGATCTTTGCGAGGAACACCGAATTAGGCGTCGAGTCGCCCTATGGACCGCTTCGCGTCACCCCATTTCCCGGTGAGACTCGAGGCGAGGCCGGGGCTGATGTGATTCCGCTCGCGGAACGCTTTTTTGCGGGCGGCGCAGACTCCTTGCGCTCTTTCTCGCTGAACCAGGCTGGACCGCGAGATTCAGTTACCGGCTATCCGATTGGCGGCCAGGCCCTTTTTCTCAATTCCCTGGAGCTGCGCATACCGGTCCGGAATGGCCGCTATGGTCTGGTTTTTTTTAACGACGCGGGAAATGTTTATTCGAGCCCTTCGGAGATGCGCCTGCTCAAATTCGATCAGACTTCGCCCGCCGACTTAAATTACACGGTGCAGGCGGCGGGCATCGGACTGCGTTACAGGACGCCAATTGGGCCTGTCCGGCTGGATCTTTCCTACGTCTTCAATCCGCCACGCTATGAGTTTCGTCCGGCAACTAACCTGCCGCTGGAGGTGCAGCAATTACCAAGGTTCCAGTATTTCATCAGCATTGGGCAAAGCTTTTAGTCGGCAGCCAAGCACTAGTGCTGCTTCTAGGCATCTCGCCTTTTACTGCCGGGCAGCAAGCACAGGCGGCGGTGGTGTCGCTAGACCGCGTTGTCGCCTCCGTAGACCATCTCGCCGTTACCGGGAGCGACGTGGCTAAGGAATACCGCCTTGAGACCTTCCTTTCGAGAGGGCATGTACCTGTGGGGCCGCCAGGGCTGGCCGATTTTGACCGCGCTGAATCCCGGCTGATCGATCAGAAATTACTGGAGAAACAGCTCAACCTCTATCCCGCGAATTCGAAATTGATTCATGATAAAGCGGAGGAACAACTGGCCCAGATCAAGAAAAAGCTCGACACGGACGCCGACTTTCAAACGTCTCTTCATGCGCTCGGCATCAGCGAAGCCCAGCTCCTCAAGAGGCTCGAAGAACAGCAGCGCATCATGAGCATGATTGATGAACACCTCCGGCCGGGCGCCACGGTAACCACCCAGGAGGTTGAAACCTATTATCAGAAGACATTCCTCCCCCAGTTCAAGCGGCAATCCGAAGGCGCCCCACCCGCTCTTCGAGAAGTTGAAGGCCGCATCCGGGAGATTCTAGTGCAAGAAAAGATCAATCAGCTTTTCGAACATTGGCTGGCAGAGCTCAAAAAGGATGCTCAGGTGAGGATAATTTTACCGCATGAATAGAAGAATTTCATGGCCCATTCGCATTCTTATTATTCTGTTCCTGCTCTTTTTGTGCGTGTACGGGGGAGCGATCACCGTGATGCGCACCCACTGGTTTCACGACCAGCTCGAACGTCTCGTCGTTCAAAACCTCGTGAATTTGACGGGCGCAAGGGTGAGTGTCCGCGGACTCAAGCTTCAACCTTTCGCGCTTCAACTTACGATCAACGGTCTTGTTCTGCACGGTACCGAGCCACCCACCCAGCCTCCGCTGCTTCAAGCACAGAAGGTCCTTTTGCGGGTGAAGCCGGTGTCCTTAATTCGCCGGCGTCTTCTGATCAGCAGCCTCTACGCATCCGGAGTGGAGATTCACCTGGTAACTTACCCGGATGGCTCAACCAATCTCCCTGGACCACACAAGCGGCCGGCAGCCGGCGGCGGGGCATTGGCTCAAAAGCTCATGAGCCTCAAGGCGGGAGCGCTTGTGATCGAGCAATCGAATCTCTTTTGGAATAACCGGAAGGTTCCTCTTGATTTTGCTGCAAAGGACGTGACCTTTCTTTTGTACTACGGCGGCGCGCGTGGCTATTGGGGGAGTTTCTCCTCTTCGCCGCTGCGATTTTCTTATGGTGGTCGCAGGCTGCCTCCATTCACTTTGGCAACGCATCTTGAACTTTCAACGCGTGGGCTGGATTTGCGAAACCTGGTCTGGAGATCGGAGGGACTTTCCGGAAATGGCGGTGTGCATCTTGCCTGGGAAAGTAAGCTTGCTGCGCAGGCAACGATCGAGACGACAGTCGACCTGGCCGAACTGGGCAGAATCCTGAAGGTTCCCCTGCTGCGGGAAGGCCAGTTCCGGCTCGCGTGCCGGGCCGAGTACAGCGCTGGAGAATTGAGCGCGCAGGGCAGCGTCCGGACATGGAGCATCGTGCTCCGTTCCGGCCCGCTTGCCTCTGCCGGGCGAGTCGGCGCCAGCTCGGACTTCAGCGCCAATCTGAATCGCATCAGCCTCACTCATCTCCGGGTCACTGCCCTCGGCAGCATGCTGGAGGGCGAAGGCAGCGTCCGGTTGCGCGGGCGCACGCCTGAATTCGGGGTCCGACTGCGACTGCACGGATTGCCTGTGGCGCGCGGGCTGGCCATGGTCGAGCATGGAAGCACGTTTGAACATCTGCTTCCCCTGGCGGCAACGGTAGAAGGGAAGCTCGATGCGACATGGCGCGGAAGCTTCGAGGGCCTGAAATCAGGTTTCGACCTGCAGTTGACTCCGCCGCGCAATACCCCGGCAGGCTCGGTACTTCTCCAGGGATTCGCGCGCGGCGAACTCACCGCTTCACCTTCCGTTGTGCTGCGCCTCGCGCAGGCTCAGTTTGAAATTCCAAACGCCACGCTCTCTGCTGAAGGCAAACTCGGGCCGCAGCAACCCGGGCTTCAGGTGCGCTACTCAAGTAGCAACCTTGCGGAGACTGGCTCATTGCTCGAACGGATTGCCGGGATTTCAAAACCCATCCCGATTCAGTTGAAATCGCCCGCAACCTTTACGGGCAAGATCACCGGCACCCTTTCGAACGCTGAGATTCAAGGCCAGCTCAGCCTGGGAGGCTTTAACTATGGCGGCTGGGGGTGGTCGGGTTTAAGGGCGGGCATCAGCGTTTCGCCTGAACATCTGCGGATTGATTCCGGGCAGCTCCGGTCCGAAGCCAGCACTTTAGATTTCAGCGGCTCTGCGAGTCTGAGGGATTGGCGAGTCACGCCGCGGTCGGCCTTGAGTTTTATGGCCGTAGCTAGTCAGACGCCACTTCGCGGGCTTCAAAATGCCTTCGGTGTTCGCTATCCGGTTGTGGGCCTTGCGAGCGGTCGGCTTCAAGTGGCTGGAACGCCGGCGAGCCTGGCCGGCTCCGGATCATTCGAGATCGAGAAGGGTGCAATTAAGGGCGAGCGCGTTCACCTGGTCTCAGGGCGGGTTCAAATTGCCAACTCGGTTTTCGATTTCGAAAATCTGCTGCTCGAAAAAGGGACCGGGAAAGCCACCGGGATGGCCCGTTTCGATTTACCCTACCACTCTTTTTCCGTGGCGCTACATGGCGAGAATTTCTCTCTGACACAGTTTAAAACCCTCGCACCACGAAACGAGGAAAGCGAGGCCAAATCGGCTGAGCTTAGTGGAACCGCCGATTTTTTCCTCCAGGGGCACGGCACGCTCAAGCAGCCAACTTTCGAATCAACGCTGAGCCTCCACAACGTGGAGCTTGAAGGAGACAAGCTCGGGGAGTTCAACGCGAATTTCGCGCTCCAGGATGAAAGGCTTCAGGGAGAAGGCCAGCTCAAGGGCGAGGCTGGAACTTTTGGGTTCAAAGCGGCTGCACAAATCGAGGGAGAGTGGCCATCTCAGATTTCAGGTAGTTTTGCCAATTTTCACCTTGATCCCTGGATTAACTGGCTAGGTCGTGGTCACCTGGGAGCTCATCCCATTGCGACCGGAAGTTTTAAGGGCGAGGGACCGCTCAGAAAGCTTGCGCGGTACTCTTTTGAAGCCGAAGCCAAGAAGCTGAGCATTGAGACGCCCGACTTCCGCCTCGCCAGCCTGCAGCCCGTTACAGTCCGGTACGCGAACCGGAGTCTGACCGCCAGTCCATTCGAAATGGAAGGACCCTCCACCAATTTGCAGCTCCGGTTTTCAGCGCAATTCGGGCCTCCCGTAGAGTTTTCGGCGGATGCCGAGGGAAAGAGCGATGCCTCGGTGCTCAAGCTGCTGGATCCTGCCGTCCAGGCCGTGGGCAGCTTCAGCCTCAAGATCCACGCCAGCGGCTCCGTCGATCATCCTTCCCTTTCCGGCCAGATCGGTGTTCACGGCGTGAGCGTGCGGTACGGCACTCTGCTTCCGCCAGTGCCACCCCTCGAAGGCGAAATTTCTCTAAAGGGAAATCGCGTGACGATAGAGACGCTGGAAGGCACAAGCGGGCAGAGTTCGATACACCTCACCGGGTACGTCACCCTCGACTCTGTGCCGCAATATAACCTTCAGGTCCAGGCCCAGCATCTACGGATGACTTACCCCTCCGATTTCATCTCGATCCTTTCCGGGGAATTACACCTCACCGGCTCAGCCTCCAGCGGAGAGTTGGCGGGCGATATCACGATGGATCAGATGTTCGTGACTCCGAACTTTAACTTTGTGAGTTGGCTGGGCACGACGGGTTCTTCAATCGAGACGGCGTCCATCTCCACGCCTTCAGGCGGCACACCATCGCACATCCGGCTGAATATTCATGTGGCGAGCAACCCCGAAGTCCGGATCGTCTCGCGCACGCTGAGCTTCACCGCAACCGTCGATACAACGCTGAAGGGGACCGTGGCGAATCCGGTGGCGACCGGAGATATCCACTTTCTTACCGGTCAGGCGCTCATTGAGGGCAATCGCTATACGATCGCCCACGGGGATATCACTCTGGCCAATCCCTTCCAGACAACTCCGGTCCTCGATGTCGAGGTCAAAACCCGGATTGAACGGTATGATCTGACGATCGATGTGACGGGACCGGTGGACAGCGCTAAGCTGGCTTACCGCTCGGATCCGCCGCTGCCGACCGAAGACATCCTCTCGCTCCTGGCGCTGGGATATGCGCCTCGGCAGACCATGATGAGTGCTAACGGGAACCAATCCTTTGGAGCCGTGAGCGCGAGCGCTTTGCTCTCGCAAGCGCTCTCCAGCGAGGTTTCCGGCCGAGTACAACAGATATTCGGAGTCAGCCGAATTCGCATCGACCCAAACCTGCTCGGACCCACAACCGCAGGCGGCGCGCGCATCACGATTGAGGAGCAGGTGGCTCGAAATCTGACGATCACCTATGCCACCAACACCGCCGCGGCGCAGCAGCGCGAAATCCGCATTCGCTGGGATATCACCGACAAGATTTCCCTAATTGGTGAGCGCGATATCAACGGTGTATTCGGCGTGGAAATACGCTTCAATCGAAGGCTGCGGTAACCCGGTTATCTCAGCATGCCCATCTGGTATTCCAGGGCGGAATTGTCCTCTTGGTAGTCGTACTTCGCGTTCACATCCTGGATGGCGGCTTGGGTTTCGTTCAGTTGCGCTTGGGAAAGCGCCACAATCGAGCTGAGGCCAAGATTGTAGCGTCCCTGAGCCAAAGCCAGGGCCAACTGAGCCTGGTTCAAAAGCTCGTTCGCCACGTCGATACGCCGATAAGCCGTGTCGGCATTGGCCCACGCCACCCGCACATCACGCGCAATACGCTCCTCCATGTTCCGGAGATTTTCATCCGCCTGGCGGGCTTTCATCAGCGCGGCTTCCCGGCGCGCTGCAAAGAGGTGCCCGTTGAAGATGGGGATTTGAACGTTGATGCCCGCAGCTTCGTAATGGTTCGGGATCAGGGTGGAAGTGAGCTGCTCGATTGCGGGTATGTAACCGGCGACACCTACGGCGGCAACCGTCGGGTAGGAGAGGTCGCGCTCCGCGCGCTGGAATTTGTATGCTGAATCGCGACTGAAGCGGAGGCTCGCAAGCTCTGGCCGGTTCTCCATGGCCTGGTTGACCAGCCCGATACCCGTGGCAGGCGGAGCGGGTGGCAGAGGCTCTTGGACGAGGGTGAATGATGGGGTATTTTGCAATCCCATCGCTCGGGTGAGCTGGGCAAACGAGATCCTCACGTTATTTTCCGCTTGGATTTCAAGCAGTTGGGCTTGGGCAAGGCTGACGTTGGCGAAACTCAGGTCTAGCTTGGATTTTAATTTGTTCTGGACCATGGCTGTAACTTGGTCCAACACGACTTGCCGCTCGCTGATGGTCCCCCGCGCGACTTTTAAGAGAGCCTGGTCGCGCAACGACTCAAAGTAAGCCTGATCGACGGCAAGCAGGACGTCATACCGTGTGGCCTGAGTGTTTTCATTTGCGGCGCGAGCTTGGAAGCGCGAACTAGCTATGAGGTTAGGCGTGCGGCCGGAATCCGTGATGAGCTGCTCGATGGTAATACCCTGCCCTTCGCGATTAAACAACCGTGACGTAGCGAGGAATCCAGCGCCTATGCGGCCGTTGCGGTCCGCGCCCGAGCCGGTAAAATCGGCCTCCATCGTAGGAAAATAGGCGGACTGTGACTCGCGCACGACTTGATTTTGCGCGAGGGCATTGTAGTGCGCCGCGAAAATTTCCGGATG
>JBOGJS010000314.1:0-4494 GCA_050745365.1 Terriglobia bacterium | reverse complement strand
CTTTAGTCGGAGATATATGTCACGATGGCAGTATGGAGATCGCTCATCGCGCGCTCATGCTCAAAGTGCTTAAGACGTTGATCGAAGCGCAAGCGCGGTGGTATGTCGCGAAGGAAGCCTTGGCCCTGGGTCGTGGGGGCTTAAAGGCGATGCACGAGTTGACCGGAGTATCGCGCCCCACCATTCTGAAAGGGATAAGGGATTTACGGCTTAAACGCTTGCTGGGTGAAAGCGGAAGACTTCGCCGACCGGGTGGCGGACGCAAAGCCCTGGAAGCGTCCGATCCGGGCTTGCAAAGGGCTTTAGAAAAAATCATGGAAGAGACCACAGCTGGAGATCCCATGAGTCCGTTGCATTGGACGAGTAAATCGACCTATCGCATTGCCGAAGAGTTGAGCGAACAGGGGCATACCGTAAGTCAACGAAGCGTGCATCGTCGACTCAGTGACATGGGCTACTCTTTGCAAGGTAACGCCAAAAACAAAGAGGGCAGTGCCCCGGCGAACCGGGATGAGCAATTTCGTGCGATCAATGCGCGCATCCGAAATTTCATTCGCCAAGGAAACCCGGTCCTGTCGATCAACACCAAGAAGAAGGAGCGGGTGGGTAATTTTAAGAACCCGGGACGGACGTGGCGTCGGAAAGGGCGGCCGCGAGAGGTAAACACGCACGACTTCCCGAGCTTGGCAGTGGGGACAGCCATTCCCTATGGCGCATACGATAGCGCTCACCAGAATTGACCGGTCTCCCGCTCAGATAAATTGACCCCGCAGACGTTTCCACCGTAATAGCTTTTGAACGCAGTTTGCTTGAGGGAAGATTCTCTTCCTTTCCAGGTAGAGGGACATCCTCGCCAATGGCGGCGTGAATCGATAGCACGGGTGGAGGCAAAAAAATTCCCCCTGTCTCACCCTCTCGACACCGAAGTGTCAATCGGGTAAGACAGGGGGTGCGTGTATAAACAGCTTTCCATCTTAAGCCAAAACCTGGGTTTTTAGTCGTTAAAATCCAGGAGCAGTTTCAGAGCGTCCCGGATTGGTATCGCCGCAGCGGCGTCCGCGCTCTGGTCGGGCAGTACTACGTCGAGTTGCGGTCGGTCCTCCGCACCCACCCTCATCTGCGTTCCTGTCTGTGTCGTTGCCGAGAGTGTCGCATTTTTTTCCTGACTCATCCCCGGAACAGGAGGCGCAGGGATTTGCGGTGCCCGTTTGGATGTCGCGAGACGCACCGGAGGCGAAATTCCACTCAGCGCAGCGTGGCCTACTACCGCACCGCGCAAGGTCAAGGGAAGAAGAAATTGCAAAACGGCAAGCGCGACCGAGGGGCCCACCCACGTCCACGGCCCGCGGAACGGGAGGGGATGCAGTTCGATGCCGACATCGTCCGCTATCTGGCCATGGTGGTCAGTCGGATCGAGAGGCGGCGGGTAAGCGAGCAGGAGATCCGGAAGATGTTGGCAAGAGCGGTGAGACAACACCGCATCGCCAGACGCCGCCGGATCGATTACGTTCTGCACTATCTGGAGAACAACAGTTCCTAGAAGCGGGATGGATGGAAATCGAGCTGACCACCTTGGATTTGAGATACGAGAGCTACCGGATGAAGAATCCGGCGGTGGAAGCGCGCTTGTTGGCGGCGATTGCCGAGCGCGGAATCGAAGAGCCTCTGCAGGGCGTGGACCCGCAGAGCATTTTGCTAAACGGGTTCAAGCGATATCGGTGCGCGGTAAAGCTGGGGATGGGCATGGCGCCGTACGCCTCGCTGGGCGCAGAGGAAGCTACGGCCATTGTGAATCTTCTGCGGGTGTCGCAGGACCACTCGCTGAGCATTTTGGAGCAGGCGGCCTTCCTCGACCAACTGCGCAAGCTCGAGCAGACCAGCGTGGCGGAGATGGCCGAACAGTTATCGCGGAGCAAGTCTTGGGTGAGCATGCGGCTGGGGCTGCTCGCGGAGATGAGCCCGGGGGTGCGGAAGAAGATCTTCAGCGGCGCTTTTCCGGTCTATCCCTACATGTACACGCTGCGGCAGTTCATGCGCATGAACGGGGCCGGGAAGAAGGAGATCGAAGAGTTCGTGGTGGCCTTGAGCGGGAAGAGGCTCAGCGTGCGGGAGGTGGAACAACTGGCTCACGGCTACTTTCGCGGGCCCGCTTCTCTCCGCCAAGCCATCCGCGAAGGGCATCCGGGGCAGGTGTTGGAGCTGATGCGGCAGGTGCCCGAAGATGCGGACGGATCGAACGAGTTTGAACGGGTGCTGCTGAAGGACCTGGAGATCACCGGGAAGTACATGCAGCGGGTGATGGGCAAAAGCGAGGACCACAGGCTGAAGACCTCTGCCTTTCACGCCCAGGCGAATTTGTTGACGGCCGGGATTTTGAGCCAAACACGAGCCTTTTCCGACAGCGTGAGGAAACTCCATGATCGAAGCGGACAAGCGCAAAGCGGTATTTCTGCTCCACCAGGAGGGCATGAGCGTGAACGAGATCGTTCGCCGGCTGCGCATCAGCCGCAACACGGTGCGCACGATCCTCAAGCAACAGGGTGAAATGCCGGTCGGCATCCGTAAGGACAAGATCCTCATTGACGCCGAGCTGCTCGAGCGGCTGTATGGGGAATGCGACGGCTGGGTCGAGCGCGTGCACGAGAAGCTGGCCGAGGAAGAAGGCATCTCCATCGCCTACTCGACCTTGACGCGCCTGGTGCGCGAGCGGGGCTTGGGCGAAGAGCAAGCTGACCGCTGCGATCGCGTGCCCGATGAACCCGGCGCGGAGATGCAGCACGATACCAGTCCCTACGGGATCCGGTTGGGCGACACGCCGGTCAAGCTGATCGCCAGCTTGATCTACTTGCGTTACTCCAAGCGGCGCTACCTGAAATTCTTCCGGTCGTTCAACCGCTTCCGCATGAAATGCTTCCTGCACCAAGCGCTGATGTTTTGGGGATATGCCGCAGGGGTCTGCGTCATCGACAACACCAACCTGGCCCGCCTGAAGGGCACCGGGCGGAATGCGGTGATGGTGCCGGAGATGGCGGAATTCGCCCGGGAACACGGCTTCGGCTTCCTGTGCCATGAAAAGGGGCACGCCAACCGCAAGGCCGGCGAGGAGCGCAGTTTCTGGACGGTGGAAACGAATTTTTTTCCAGGGCGCCACTTTTCCAGCCTGGAGGACTTGAATCAGCAAGCGTTGGAGTGGGCTATGGTGCGCATGGAACATCGCCCGGCGGCCAAAACCGGGCTGATTCCGGCGCAAGGCTTCGAGCAGGAACGCGCCGCGCTGGTGCCCTTGCCCGCCCATCTTCCCGCTCCCTACTTACACCATGAGCGGAAAACCGACCAGTACGGCTACGTGCCTTTCGACGGCAACTACTACTGGGTGCCGAAGACGCAAGGAATCCATAGCCGGGAGGTCAAGGTGCTGGAATACAGCGAGCGCTTGCAGATCTATCAAAACCGCGAGTGCGTGGCGAAGTATGTCTTGCCCGCCGAAGGAGTGAAGAACCGGCTATTCAGCCCGCAAGGGATGCCCGGGCCGGTGCGGCAACCGAGGAATCGCAAGAGACCCACCGAAGAGGAGGAAAAGCGGCTGCGCGCTCTGTCGCCCACAGTGGGGAACTATCTGGACTTCGTCTTGGCGTCGCGCAGCGGGATGGAGCGACACCATTTTTTACGCGAGCTCTTTGCCTGGTCCGAGCGCCTGACCCCGGCGCTGTTCCTCCCCGTGGTGGAGCGTGCCCTGCGCTATGGGATCAGCGATCTGGGAACGCTGGAGCGCATCGCGCGCCTCTCGATCCGTCAAGGCGGCGAGATGCCGCTGCCGGGCGCCGAAGTGGATGAGCGCTTCCAGGACCGCGAGACCTACCAGCAAGGCCGACTGACCGATGCGCCGGATTTTTCCGGCTATGACCAGCTGCTGGAGGAGCCGGAGGAGGAGGAAGAGAACGATGGATGAAGAGTTGACCAAAAAGTTGAAGTCTCTGCGGCTGTACGGCCTGCTGGCTCATTGGGACGAGCACCTGGCTCTGGCCGAGCAGAAAGATTTTTCGCATGTGCGCCTGCTGCGGCATGTGGTGACGGAGGAATCCAGGATCCATGACCAGAATGCCCGCAAGCTGCGGCTTGCTCGCGCGCAGATTCCCGAGCCGTGGCGTATGGAAACCTTTCCCTTCGAGCGACAGCCCAAACTCGATAAGAAAAGAATCCTCTCTCTCTACGACGCCTTCGACTTTCTGACCAAAAAGCAAAATATTCTTTGGGTTGGTCCAACCGGAAGCGGGAAATCAAGCTTAGCGACCAGTTTCCTGATCCAGGCCATCGAGCGCGGCCACACCGGTCGCTTCATCACCTTTCACGATCTGGTCGCCGAGCTGTTTCGCTCGGTCGCCGATCACTCGGAAGAGAAAATCCTGAAGAAGTATCTCTCCTATGATCTTTTGCTTTGCGACGAAATCGGCTATGTCGAAGTCGAACCCGTGCAAGTGGGCGTGTTCTTTACCC
>JBOGJS010000313.1:0-23081 GCA_050745365.1 Terriglobia bacterium | reverse complement strand
CCCCACCTTCTCCCCAGGGGAGAAGGCCGTGGCATCACCACCGGACACGCAATGGCAAGTCGCCCCGTTCTAACCTTCTCCCAGGGGGAGAAGGTGCCCGACTTAGGAGGGCGGATGAGGGGTCGTTTTTCTCACGCTGAGCAGGCCGGCGTGACATGCACAGCGTCATTTTTTAAACAGCGCGCCCGCGCTGCGAATAACAAACGTTCGAGGCAGAAAACGCTCCGCGAAGATAAGAACCTTGTCGATGTTCCGTGCGAGCACCAAGCCGCCGCCTCGATCGAGCTGCCGCAAACCCACATCGGCTACTTCTTCCGGCGCCTGCAAGCCTCCCCGAAAGCGAATCTTAGGGTAGCCGCCCGCCGCAAAGAAATTCGTGCGCGTGGTACCGGGGCAGAGCGTGACCACTTTGATGCCATACGGCCTCAGTTCCTCAGCGATCCCCATCGAGAAACTCGTCACAAACGATTTGGTGGCTGCGTAGGCGGAGCTGTAGGGAAGAGACTGAAAGCTGGCCGTGGAAGAGACGTTGATAATGCTACCCGCCCGTCGTTCAATCATGGGCGGTACCAATAAACGGCAAAGCTCAACCAAAGCTTCAATATTGAGCCGCAGGATTTCCAGCAGGCGGTCGAGGGGAACCGTCCAGAACTCCCCGTGCGCTCCCGCGCCGGCGTTGTTCACCAGCAGATCGATCTCAATCCGTCGTTCTCCGAGAATTCGCATGAGCGCTTGAGTCGCCTGTGGCCCAGAGAGATCGATGGCCACCGATTCGGCTCGGATGCCGTGAGCCCTGCTGAGTTCTTCACAAAATGCTTTAAGTTTGTCTTCGGAACGTGACGTCAGAACAAGGTCTTTCCGACGCGCCGCCAATCGCCGCGCAAAGCATTCGCCGATTCCCGATGAAGCTCCGGTGACCAGAGCGTATTGTCTTCCATTCATTAGGCCTCCTCCGACCTTCGAACTCACCCAGTGTGTCCGGCAAAAGATGTGGGACGCGGTCAGATACGGCGTAGAGCCTATGAACGCGTGAAAAATTAAATCAAGCCGCAGATGAAGGCGGATCAACACAGATTAAGAGCTTTGTTTTCATCTGCGCTCATCCGCGTAGATCTGCGGCTCTAAGTTTTTTCACAGCTTCTATGCGGCGGCAGCACGTCCACGATGCGCTCGACCCGCTACATTCTGGGTCCTACACGATATACCTTGTTGATATGACGCGAACCGGTTTCCATCAGGCTGAGGGCTTCTCGCTCGCTCGAAATGCCACCCCGCGCCCCAAGCGCTGTGCAATTAAGTGCGCCCATAGCGTTTGAGAAGTCCAGTATACGCTCCATCGGCCAGCCTGAAAGCAAGCCGTGGATAAAGGCGCCGTGAAAAACATCTCCCGCACCGGTCGTATCCACCGTTTCGACCACAAATCCAGGTGAATAGATGAAGCGGTTCTTAAAGTAAACAAGCGCTCCCTCTCGGCCCAGCGTCATGCCGGGCACGGTAATTCCATACTCGCGCGCCATGTATTCGAGCACACGGAACGGGTCGTCCTCGCCGGTTGTCGAGGGCAGAAAATTGGCGGAGGCAATCAGGTAGTCGAGGCAGGGAAAGAGTGTCTCGACCTGTTTGTAAACGGTGTCAAGGTCGGCAAGCACCGGAATGTCCGCCGCACGCGCCCACCGCGCCGCCGCCAGGCACGCCTCAACATCACAGCCGTCAAGATGGAGCAGACGCGCCTCGGCAACAGCTTCACGGGACAGCTCCGCGGGGGTCATCGCCAGGCGCGAGTCGCGGTCCCAGAAGACGGTCCGTTCGCCGGTAGCTTGATCTACGATGATGTGTCCGAATTGGTTGGGCGTCGCCGCCACAACCCGCACATGCTCGATTTCAATCCCTTCGGCTTTCAAGCTCTCCAGTTGTAGACGTCCGGCATCATCGTCTCCAACCTTGCCTATATACCTGGTCTTGCGCCCGAGCCGCTGGCAGGCAACCAGGGCTGTCGCGACCTGCCCGCCTGCCTGTCGCGAGACCGAAACAACCCGCTCCTTCCCGCCCAGGGCAGGGAACTCCCGAACCAGCAGCACCGTATCGGTTGCATTCAGCCCGATTCCCGCGACGTCCACCTGTGACAATTGAAATCCTCCTGTTTTACTTCTTTTGCGCTCCGCGTCCCACCTGCCGGAGGTAATCAGTTAATCTACATCCGCATTCGCGACGCTGCCAACAAAATTCCACAGCCGCGTCTGATAATATATGTAGTGGAATCTGTCGAATTAACATAACTTGTTTCCACGGAGTGGGTAGAGATTTCAACAGTGGAGAAATCTCGTAATGGCGAGCAGCCGCCAGGGTGACCCCTGAAAAGAGGAGGTGAGCCGTGTGCGATGTCGATGAGGCGCTTGGAATGGAGAATAGGACCACCTCGATCAGAGCGGAACTCCCCAGGAGGTGCGAAAAGCTTGAAGTGTTACGTGAAGGTGGCCGGATATCGCGCAGGGCGTCAATAACCTTCGGCTGCCAACCTGACGGGTGTAGCGCGGACCTACGCTATTCAGGTCCGAGGCTTTTCACTCAGCCGTATCCAATCCCAAAAAGATCGCAGACATGCTGGGAAGCGCATGTCTGCGCTACCCACGATTTATTCATATGACAAGGCTCACACAGAATCGCGGTGAACACCGCAGTGCGAGCCTGGACGAGTTTTTTCCCCAGCCAGTCAAGCCACCGCTGCATCTGCGCCACAAATTAACGCGTTACATGAAGGTCAGGATTGGGCTTTCCGGGAACCGCCGCGCTGTGATAACGTTATGAAGTTGTCGGCGCGCCGACATCGCGTGCCGCCGGGCCTCATGCCTCTGTGCGAAACGGAAGCTATCGTCCTCAGAACCTACCGGCTGGGCGAGGCGGATAGAATCGTCTCGCTTTTTACTCGGCAGCGCGGGCGGCTCCGCGCTGTCGCGGCGGGAGCGCAGCGCCCTCGAAGCCGGTATGGAGGAGTACTCGAGCCCCTCACCTACGTGCGGCTCTGGCTCTTCGAGCGGGAAAATCGGGACCTGCTCAGGATGAATTCCGCCGAACTGATCGAATCGTTTTTCGCGATTCAAGCGAATTTCAGGGTTCAGCTTGCGGCCCAGTACATGTCTGAGGCGAGCGAGCGCTTCCTTCCCGAGCGGGAGGTGAACGAGAGGGCCTTCCGGCTGCTGCTCGCGGCCCTGCGCGGCCTCAAAAGTAAGGGGGAAATTGAGCGGCCGCTTCTCTATTTTAACTACTGGCTTTTGCGGCTTGCTGGCCTGCTGCCTGACCTCACCCGCTGCGCGGCTTGCGGTAAGCCCCTGAAGGCGAAGACGGCAGCCTATGAAGTCACTTCCCCGGGCTTATTTTGCTGCCGCAAGGGCACCGGCACCATCTCTGCGGAAGCCCTGATTCTGGCCGAGAAGCTTCGGCGATTCCCTCTTGAGGCTTGGCTGGGCTCCGAGGAGCCGGCAAACGCAGTCTTTGAGGCCAGGCAACTCTTCGAGGCGTGGGTTGCCGGCGCCGCTGAGGGGAGGCTCGTGACGCTCGAAATGTTACGGAAAGAACAAGACCCGTAAACGTGACAGAAGTCCTGACTTTTCAAGACATGATCATCCGGCTGAGCCAGTACTGGGCGAGCCGGGACTGCGTCATCGCCTTGCCTTACGACATGGAAGTCGGTGCGGGTACGATGTGTCCTGAAACCTTCTTTCGCGTGCTCGGGCGCGAGGATTGGCGCGTGGCCTACGTCCAGCCCTCCCGCCGTCCGGCCGATGGCCGCTACGGAGAGAACCCCAATCGGCTTATCAAACACACCCAAATGCAGGTGATTCTCAAGCCGCCACCCGCAGATATTCAGCAGGTTTACCTCGCCAGCCTCGCGAGCCTCGGCATTCATCTTCAGGATCACGATATTCGTTTCGAGGAGGATAACTGGGAATCACCTACACTGGGCGCCTGGGGCGTAGGATGGCAGGTGATGCTCGACGGACTTGAAATTACCCAGTTCACCTACTTCCAGCAGTGTGGCGGAATCGATCTTGAACCGATCAGCGTCGAGTTGACTTACGGCCTCGAACGGATTGCCGCGTTTCTCGAAAATGCCGACAACGTCTTCGACGTCTGGTGGAACCCGGAACGCAAATACGGAGATTTAAGGCTTCAAGAAGAACTTGAACTGTCGGTTTATGCGTTTGAGGCCGCGGATGCAGATTTCTGCCGAAAGATGTTTGACCTCTGCGAGCAGGAGGCGACGCGTCTGCTCCGAGACTACGACGAGGTCAAGAGCGATGCCGCCCGGCATCGCTTCCCGTTGCTCAAAGTCTTCGAGTATTGCTTGAAGTGCTCGCATCTCTTTAACCTCCTCGACGCGCGTGGCGCGGTGAGTGTTACCGAACGGGTTGCCCTCATCGGCCGAGTACGGAAGCTTGCCTGCCGGACCGCCGCGATCGACGTTCAGCGAAAAACAGAGGAGGTTACAATCTGAGTCTCATCCTGCCTTGAAAACGCGGGCGCTTCGTCTGCCTGCCGCAGGCCGGCTCCCCACCTTCTCCCCCGGGGAGAAGGTGCCCGACCGAGGAGGGCGGATGAGGGGTCGTTTCTCGTGTCGGAAAGAGCATGGGCCACTGCCCGGAAACTTTCAGTCGGGCGGCGGCGAGCTTTGGTCGAGAGTCTTCGTCGTCCCGTTCAGCGAATTGATAAAAGCGTGAAGATCGCAGAGACCACATCGTTGTTGTTTGAAATCGGCTGCGAAGAGATTCCGGCACGATTTTTGAATGGAGCGGAGCGCGATTTTGGCGCGGGGCTCGATGCAGGGCTGTACGATGCGCGACTCCTGCCGCCTGGCGCAGTGGCGAAGACTGCTTCCACTCCCCGCCGCCTCTCGGCCTACGTGCCCGCACTCGCCGCCGAGCAACCTGCCCGAGTGAAGCAAATTGTCGGTCCGCCCGTACGGGTGGGATTGGACAGGGAAGGGAATCCTACCCGGGCTGCCGAAAGCTTTGCCGCCAAGAACAACGTGAGCGTTTCCGATTTGAGGCGTATCACCACCGCCAAAGGAGAATACCTTGCGGTCGATGTTTCAGAATCCGGTAAGCGTTCGCTTCAAGTTTTAGTTGAAGCGTTGCCATCCGTGCTCACGAGCATGACATTTCCGAAGAACATGTATTGGACCACCAAGACCGGGCCGCTTTTCGTCCGACCGATTCGCTGGATTCTCGCGCTGCTCGGGGAGGGAGATGAAGCTCAGGTCGTCGAGTTCAACTTTGCCGGGGTCAAATCCGGCAATTTTACCTTTGGGCATCGGCTAAAGGGTAGCGAGCCGATTCCTGTGAGCGGCTTCATGGACTACCTGAACAAGCTCCGGGAGCACATGGTCGAACCGGAGGCCACGGCGAGGCGAGAACGAGTGCAGAAGGGAATTGAAGTTGTGCTTGAAGGCTGCCGTGCGAAAATCGTCCCGGACGAGTGGCTCGAGGATTGGGTTGTGAATTCCACCGAGTGGCCTGTCCCATTGATGGGCAGCTTCGATGCTGGTTACTTGTCCTTGCCGGGCGAAGTGCTGGTCACGGTGATGCGCAACCATCAGAAATACTTTGCGGTCGAGGACGATTCCGGAAACTTAAAGCGGCGGTTTATCACCGTGCTCAATACTCTGGACGACCCGAAGGGCTTAATCCGCCACGGACACGAACGCGTGCTCAGGGCCCGACTTGCCGATGCTGAGTTTTTCTGGAAAGCCGATCAGAAGGTTCCGCTCGCTGATCGCATTCCCATGCTGGAAAAAATCACGTATCAGGCGAAGCTCGGCACTTATGCGGATAAGGTGCGGCGCATGAGGGCGCTGGCTGAAAAAGTTTGTGAAGAACTTGAGAAATCGCGAAGCATGAACGCGCCGGACCGACGCCAGGTGTCGCGGGCGGTCGAGTTGTCGAAGTGCGATCTGACCACGCAAATGGTTCAGGAATTCACGGAGCTTCAGGGAGTGGTCGGGGGCCTCTACGCCAAGGCACAGGGCGAAGCGGCGGAAGTGGCGGAGGCGATCTATGACCACTACCGGCCCGCCGGGACGGAAGACTCCTCGCCGCGCTCAGTCGTGGGCGCGGTCGTTTCGCTTGCAGATAAGCTCGATAGCGTCGTGGCAGGATTTTCGGCTGGCCTTGAGCCGAACGGGTCGAGCGACCCGTTCGGGCTGCGACGGGCAGGGAATGGTGTGATCAAGCTTTTGGTTGAGGCATTGCCTGGGCTTGGATTAGACCGCCTGGTGAATTACGCCCTTCGCTTCATCCCGCAGATTAACGATGGCCCCCAGGATGGTCCTCTCGACTTCCTGCATGAGCGTATGGATTTCTATCTTCGCGAAGGGGCGGGCCTGCGCTACGATACGGTGCGGGCCGTATTGAGCCCAAACGTCATTTTGGAGCGCGACCACTCGGTACCTTCCACCGCTCTTGCGCGCGCGAAGGCGCTCGAGCGGGTTCGCGACAGAGAGGATTTTGAGGCTCTTGCTGCAGCCGCCAAACGGACGCGAAACATCCTGAGCAAATCGGCAGGCGCCCACGACATGACGGGCATTTCCGGAGACGTGGACCAGGCCCTATTCTCCGAGAGCCCAGAGCGGGATCTCCATGCGGCTTATCGAAGCCTGCGCGAACGCATCAACGTTCTGAGCGATCGTGGGGATTATGAACAGGCTTTTCAAGCGATGGCAACGATCCGGCCGCAAGTAGACCTGTTCTTCGACAAGGTCTTGGTGATGGCAGAAATCCCGGCCGTCCGGAGGAACCGCCTGATGCTTCTCGTCCGGCTGAATGAGGACGTGTTTACGAGATTGGCCGACTTGGCCGAAATTACCGGAGAATCGGGCCATAGCGCCGAAGCCGGACGGCGGGTGTCGAAAAGCAATGGGAAGTGAACAGTTTTGTAGCGGCATCCTGCCGTCGCTGCTGCCGGGGCGGCGCAACGAAACGTTTCAGCCTTGCGGCTTCGATGTTTGCTTCTGCCGGAGAGACCTCCAGTGTTACATGAGATTTTGTCGGCGCGCCGACCGGACGTGCGTTGTGATCTGCGTGCATTCGGACCGCGGCCCCGCTCGGTGCCTGGACTTCGGCGAACGATTATAATGGTGAATTCAGAATTCTGAATTGAAGGAGCTCACAGTATGGAAAAATACATTTACTCGTTTGGCGGTGGGAGGGCCGAAGGGCGTGGCGATATGAAGGACGTCCTGGGCGGCAAAGGCGCGGGCCTCGCTGAGATGACCAACGCCGGCCTGCCCGTCCCGCCCGGCTTCACGATTGCGACTTCCGCTTGCCTTCTCTATTTCGAAAACGGCAATCAGCTCCCCTCGGCTCTCCTCGAGGAGGTTGATCGGGCGCTGGAGGGCCTTGAAAATCTGGTTGGGCAGAAACTGGGGGATGGCGAATCGCCCCTCCTGGTTTCGGTGCGCTCGGGCGCGAAGTTTTCCATGCCGGGCATGATGGATACCATTCTCAATCTCGGCATGAACGATCGGGCGGCTGAAGCTCTGGCCAAGAAGATTCACAATCCCCGCTTCGCTTATGACAGCTACCGGCGCTTCATCCAGATGTTTGGCAATGTGGTTCAGGAAATCTCTAAAGAGGAGTTCGATCAGATTTTTAACGGCCAGAAGAAAAAGCGCGGTGCGAAGCTCGATACCGAACTTACCCCGGCGGACCTTTCCCAAGTCATTGCGGGCTATAAAAAACTGGTGCGCCGGAAGAGCAGCGAAGGTTTCCCCGACAATCCCCGCCAGCAGCTTGCGATGGCGATTGAAGCCGTCTTCCGCTCCTGGAACAATCCTCGCGCCGAAACTTACCGCCGGATGAATAAGATTCCCGATGACCTCGGAACCGCTGTTAACGTTCAGGCAATGGTCTTCGGCAACATGGGGGAGACTTCAGGTACGGGAGTCGGCTTTACGCGCAATCCAGCGACCGGCGAGAAGGCCTTTTACGGCGAGTTTCTCATGAACGCCCAGGGAGAAGATGTGGTCGCAGGCGTGCGCACACCCGTGGCCATCGAGAAATTGAAAAACGTCATGCCCGAGGTTTACGACCAGCTCCGTGAAATTACCGGGCGGCTCGAGCGGCATTACAAAGACGTTCAGGATTTCGAATTCACCATCCAGGAAGGCAAGCTCTACATGCTCCAGACGCGGAACGGCAAGCGCACGGGGAACGCTGCCGTGCGCATTGCGGTGGATATGGTGGAAGAAGGGTTGATCGCTCCTAAGGAGGCTCTGATGCGCGTCGAGCCAGAGCAGCTCAACCAACTTCTTCACCCTATACTTGATGAATCTAAACCTCTCAACCTGATTGCAAAGGGTTTGCCCGCTTCTCCAGGAGCAGCAGTGGGACGTGTGGTGTTCACGGCGGACGACGCGGTCGGGAAAGGAAAGAGTGGACCCGTGATCCTCGTCCGGGCGGAAACCGTACCCGACGATATTCATGGCATGGAAGTGGCGGCGGGCATCCTCACCTCGCGCGGTGGAATGACTTCCCACGCTGCGGTGGTCACGCGCGGGATGGGAAAGTGCTGCGTGGCGGGCTGCTCGGAGGCTGAAGTGGACGAGAAAAAGAGGGTTGTGAAAATCGGCAAACGCCCGATCAAGGAAGGCGACTGGATTTCTCTCGATGGCTCGACCGGCCGCGTCTTCCTGGGAAAAGCCGAAACCAAACAGCCCGATCCGCACAGCGGTGCCTTTGCGAAGTTCATGAAATGGACCGATGAATACCGCCTGCTCGGCGTGCGCGCGAATGCGGACATTCCTCGCGACGCCAAGGTCGCACGCGAATTCGGCGCGGAAGGGATCGGGCTCTGCCGCACGGAGCATATGTTCTTTGCAGCAGATCGACTGCCGCACATGCAGCGGATGATTATGGCTTGCAAGGATACGCCGAACCCGAAAGAAGCTCTGCGCTATCGAAAAGAGCGGCAGGCGGCGCTCGCAAAACTCCTGCCGATGCAGCGCAAGGACTTCATCGGCCTGTTCACGGCCATGGACGGCCTGTCGGTGACCATCCGCACGCTTGACCCACCTCTGCACGAATTCCTTCCCAAGCGCGAGCAGCTCATGGTGGAAATCGCCATGCTCGAAGCCCAGCATAAAAGAGGCACCAAGTTAAGCCAGCTCAGGAACATGCTTGAGGTTGTTGAAGGATTACATGAATTTAATCCAATGTTGGGCCTGCGCGGCTGCCGGCTGGGTATTCTTTACCCTGAAATCACCGAGATGCAGGCCCGCGCCATCTTTGAAGCGGCGTGCGAATGTACCCGGAAGGGATTTAAAGTAAAACCTGAAGTCATGATCCCCCTTGTCGGTGACGTCAAAGAGCTGGCGCTTCAGAAAGAGATTGTCGACCGTGCCGCTCGCGACGTGTTTCTGAAGAAGGGCGTTCAAATGGATTATCTCGTGGGGACGATGATTGAGCTTCCGGCGGCGGCGCTCTCGGCGGGTGAGATTGCGCGTGAGGCCCAGTTTTTCAGCTTCGGGACTAACGATCTGACGCAGACGACGTTTGGGCTTTCACGCGACGATTGCGGCAAGATCATCGCGGCTTACGTGAAACAGAAAATCTGGCCCGCCGACCCTTTCGCCGTCCTCGATCCGAAGCGCGTGGGACGACTGATGCGAATTGCCACCGAGGAAGGCCGCGAGGTGAGGGAGAAGCTGAAGGTCGGCATCTGCGGGGAGCATGGCGGCGACCCGGCATCGATCGAGGTCGCGGCAGATGCAGGCCTCGATTATGTCAGTTGCTCCCCCTATCGCGTGCCGATTGCCCGCCTCGCGGCCGCACAATGCGCCGCGCGGCGGGAAAAGACGCCGGCGATGGCGAGCGCCACGGCGTGAGAAGGGCAGTGATGAGTGACGAGTGTGAGCCGCGTAGCGCAAGTATGTCGTGTAAGGCTGCGGCTTTTGCGTTATAGCGGCGCTCGGAGCCTGCCCAAGGGGGCACCGAATCTATTGAAAATCGAGACCGGCGGGCATAGACCGCTGCTAGAGCAAAGGTTGGCACACAGGTTTTCCGGCTGCTAAAAGCCGCGAACCGTAACAATAGGTCCGCTCTGCCTTGCTAAGTTACGGTCCACTCCTTACCCTAATCTGGCGGAGGTGAAACGTATGGGTCGATGGATTCTACTCGTTTGCTTGTTCGTGGCGACAAGTGCGCTTACTACGATGCTACTGGGCCGGGCGGCGAAACCAAGTTCGGCAACCTTCGATGAGATTACCGTCCACCGTATTAATGTGGTTGAGCCAGACGGGACGCTGCGAATGATCATCTCCAACCACTCGTCATTTCCTGGGCTGATCACTCGGGGAAGGGAGCGGCCCTACCCCAGGCCATTCGCTGGAATGCTCTTTTACAACAATGAGGGCTCGGAGCAGGGTGGCCTGGTCTTCGGCGGGCACATGAATGGCCGTGGCCAAGTGGTTGATTCCGGTGGCAGCCTGTCATTCGACAAGTACGGAGAAGCTAGCCAGATCGTGCAATTGGCGGGCGTAGCCGATGTGCATGACCGCTTTGCCGGTCTGGCCGTTAGGGGTTATACAAGCAAAGGTGTTTCCTCTCAGCGCGTGTGGGTGGGCCGCGACGGATCCGGCACAGCTTCGGTGGCCCTGATGGATGCACAAGGCAGGAAACGCATTGTGATGCAGGTGCTGAAAGATGGTACAGCAAGCCTGTCGTTTCTCAACGGCCAGGGCAAGATCGTTAAACAAATCACACCAAAGTGAAAGCGGGGTAGCGCAGCGTTGGCCTTGTAACAATGTGATTTTTACGATTGCCAAACCAGAAGCCGCAGTGTCAAACGCGGACCCTGCGCTAAAGGGTTTTCCGGCAGGTCAGGAGAAAGAGCACGGTGCCTAAAGAACAACGCTACTTTGCTGACGTGAAAGCCGGAGCGCACTTCATGTATTACTTGAAAGGTTGACTTTATGCTGGTGGTGATGAAGCCGTCGGCCAGCGGAGAAGAAATCCGCGCTGTGTGCGGGAAGATCGAATCGATGGGCCTGCGCGCGCATCCGTCGGCGGGGACGCAAAGGACGGCGATTGGGATTACCGGCAATCCCGGACCGCTGGATCCCGAGCTGTTCGAAGGCGTAGCGGGGTCGCGGAGGCTATTCCGGTTTCAAAGCTTCTGAGGTCTGCTGCCGTTGCCCGAAGATCGCTAAAAGCCGCGGACTGAACAGCGCAGGTCCGCGCTACACCTGTCATGCCCCAGATTGGCAGCCAAAGGGCTGTGAACGTCCAGAATGACAGGCGACGACTTTTGCGCACCAAATTCGAATTGGTTAACGCGTTCTCCACTTAAGGTCTAATGTAATACTTTAACTCAGAGCACCATTCACGCGCGTAATTGTCGGCGCGTCGACATCGGAAATTTATGCGCCCCGCCTTTCTCTTGCTGGCCGTCAGTCTATTCTTTTTTTCTTCCTGTAGTCGGCGCCCGGCGTTTCTTCCCAAGCCGTATCTTGCTTTCGTTGCGAGCCACGGAGGCCGCTCAGTTGTCGTGGTGGACCTGGCAAATTTCCGCCGGTTGCGAACTATCCCGCTCCCGTTCCGGCCGCTTCAGATCGATGTCCCGCCCCACGCTCGCGAGCTCGCGGTGACCTCGGACGACGGGAAGCTGGCGGTCATTAACTTCCCGGGTCTCCGGGTAATCAAAGTTATTGAAGCCGGATCGGGCCTTATCGATCTCGCTTTCCGAGGACGCGCCGAAGCCATCGCGAGCTCGGATCATCAGCTCATGGTCTTTGCGCTTCCGAAATGGCGGCTCGTCCGGCAGTTCGCTCTGAGTTCTCCCCTCGCCCACGTCGCATTGACGCCGGACGGCAAGGTGCTCATCGGCGAGGATAAGGTGAATTCGAAGCTGGATTTCATCAACCCTGCAGACGGGAGATTGGTGGGCACGACGCCATTAGGCGATAAGCCCGGATCGATGGTGGTTTTGCGTCGCAAGATCTTCCTGGCGAATCAGGGTCAGGATTCCGTCACGGCGGTCGATCTCGCTTCACGCGGCATCCTTTCGCGAATTGAGATCGCCGCTCCTCCGACGCTGCTTGCTCTGAAGCCAGACGGCGGCGAAGTATTCGCCTTTTCTGCCGAAAGCCCGCTCGCAACGATTCTGGACACCTTCCATGACAGCGTAGAGCAGACCCTGCCGGCGGGCAAGCAGCCCGCCGCCGCTATTTTCACGGCCAATTCGGACTCGCTTTATATTGCGAATGCGGGAGAGGGAACGGTGACTTTAATCAACGTAGCGAACCGGAAAGTCCTGGCGTCGGTCTGCGTGGGGATTCGGCCGGATGCGCTCGCTCTCACGCCTGACGAGCGCCTCCTGGCGGTAACGGATAAGGCCGCCGGGAGCCTCGCCGTGATGCGAGCGCAACCTCTCGGCTTATTGACGACAATTCCGGTAGGCCCTGATCCCGAGGACGTCGTCGTGCCGGACTGGCTGTGGAAGCAGTAATTCCACTCCTCTGAGACGGTGAGACCGTCAGCGGCAAATACGCCGAGGCGCAGAAAGGAACCAATCCGAGCCTCTGCGTCTCTTTGCCTTTCAGAGAGGCTTTTTGCTCGTCCATCAGTTTCTTCAGACATTTTCACCCCTGGGTGCCATCCTCAGTTACTTCCAGGCTTAACCATCCTTCACGCGGTATCCTCTGCAGGGGCAAGTGGTCGACCCAGAACGAGATCTGAAATGCGGTTTTCTGATGAGGCCCCAGACCCAGGGCAGCGTAAGATAACTCGGCTTCAAAAATGCTTTCAAAGGCGGCACGAAATCCACTGCCGCTGGGCGATAGTTGCTCTCCCAGCCAAAGTTGCGCTTCCCTTAAAGTACCGCTTGAGATTTTAGCAAGAAGGCGGGCGCTATTCCGAAAGTTGACGCGGAGCTCAAAATCCCGGCTCTGTTTCAGAAACTCCGGTGCCAGGTCAATCCGCAAAAGGATTCCGTGGTTGTTCGACCCGTAATGAACTTCCCGGATGCCTCCGGCGGCCTGATGGAGGGAGGCTGAGCGGGAATCCGGCATATAGATGCCCGCTCCGAGCCACTCGAAATACGTCGTTTCCAGGCCGTCGATTGCCGGTGTGATCGCTGCGCTCGGAGGTACGTTATAGCCTCCGGTCCTTGGCCGTTTAATAGGCTCGGCCAGTTCGTCGGGCGGCGCGGCGCCCAACAGCCGGTAAAGGTTACCGAGGTGCTGGCGGTAAAGTTGATCGAATTCTTCATCGTTTGCTGTTGAGTGCTCCGGGCCATACCACCAGCACCAGTCACTACCTTCCGCAATCCACAGCTCCTGCTGAGCCATTCGAACATCTCTTCGCGCAAGGGCGGGGTTGCCGGAACGATCCGCAAAAAACCTGCGCGCATCGTTCAGCAAATCCCAGGCGCGGTTGTCTTCCTCGGCGCCGATCCACACGTTGAAGTTTGCATTGATCCATGAGCCGGGGACGAGCCTTGGGAGGGGCTCTGGGTCCGCTACGGCGAGGGCCTCGGTGGGGGTAAGCGCCTGGATGTCAGGGCTCGCCTCGAGGGCGCTGTAGAAGCGCTTCAAAAATTCACGTCCGTTGCCGGGATAGTATTCCCAGGCGTTTTCACCGTCCAGAATAATGGAAACTACAGCTTCGCCCGCGTCCCGGCTCGCGGCGCGGATCCGCGCCACCAAGTCCTGTGCGGCTGATTCGGGATCCATCCGCGAGTAGACAAAGCCGATGAGATCAGAAAGTTGATGGTCGCGGAAAAACACGCTGAGAGGACTTCCCGGTAAGCGATAAGGACGATAGAGCCGGTGCGCCTCTTCCAGACGGGCGTCCGTGCGCCGATGGAAAAACGTGTGCAGCGAACGCCCTAAAACTCCTTCGTCCGCCGCTGCCCAGATGAACCCCTCTTCGGCTGCCAGGCGCAGGGCGTCTTCCGAAACACTGCCCTCGCTCGGCCAAAGGCCCCGCGGCTTCACTCCGAATACTTCTTCGTGAAGCGCGATGGCGGCCCGTAGCTGAGCGCGGGCATCCTCCGGATGGCGAAACCGTTGCCGTGGTAGAAGGAGGCCGGCGCAAGATTCGGCCCCAACATCGCTGTCGCACAGAAGAGGGAGGATTGGATGATAGAAAGGAGAGGTGGAAATCTCAATCTGACCGCGTTCCTGAGCCTTGCGATATTCTTCAAGTGTTGCTTTGCATATTTCCAGCTCCTTGGCCCGCACGATAGCTTTATCCCGCTCGGAATAATTGCGTCCCCGAGCGACGAGGGCGCTGATCTCCGGATCGGACGCAAGATAGATCTCATCGAACCAGGCAATCTGAGATAGAACTTGAAGATCAAGTATTTCATGAAGTCCGGAAATCTGGCCGGCGTCCGGCTCATTGCCGTTGCCTTTTGCGCGCGAAAAAAGCTCCACGAACCGTGGATACCGGCTCATCAGGTTCTCATGGTTTACTTGAAAGGCGTACTTCACAAGTTTTTGTTTTTCGGGAGGCGTAAGGTCTTGGGCGGGCTTGAACGCGAGCTCATCGCTTTCCTCGCGCGCCTGATCGCGGGCGTAGTCGATGATTTGGGCGACCAGGGAAGGAACGAGGTTGAAAGTCATGTGGACGGAAGGGAAGTCGCGGATCATGGCCACCATCCCGAAATAGTCCTTCAAGGTGTGAAGCCGAGTCCACGGCATGGCGTAGCGGCCCTGAGCGAGATCTTTATAGTAGGGCTGATGCATGTGCCAGAGCAGTACGAGGCGGGTTGGCGGCATGACTTTTGCGTTATACTCCTTATCGTAGAATGAGAATTCTCACGCGCTACATTCTAAAGGAAGTCTCATCCCATTCGCTTCTCGGGCTCCTAGTCTTTACCTTCGTCATCTATTTTCCCAGTCTTAACCGATTGCTGGATCTCGCTGCCCGGCGGAATCTTCCGGCAGGGAGCGTGGCTCTCCTGTTTCTGGCCCCGGTGCCGGGGGTTCTGGCGCTGACCATTCCCATTGCGGTGCTGCTTGGAGTCCTGATTGGCCTCAGCCGCATGGCAGCGGACGGCGAAGTGATCGCGGCGCGGGCGGCGGGGGTAAACCTCGGCCAGTTTGCCCGTCCGGTCATGATCTACGCGGTTGCCGGGTGGATTGTGGCTTCCACGATGAGCCTGGCTCTCGCTCCCGCCTCAGCCTGGAAGCTCCGGCAGATGGAGAACGAGCTGAGAACCACTGAGCTTCCTTATGAGGTCCGGCCACGGATTTTTATCGAGCAATTTCCGCACCTGCTGATTTACCTGAGAGACGTGACGCATTCGGGCCTGCGATGGAAAGGAGTTTTTATCGCGGAGACAACCCATCCCGAGAATCCCAAGGTGACGGTGGCGGAAAATGGCTACTTGGCAAGTGACCCGGCGGGTGGGGGATACACCCTGCATCTGGAGCACGGCGCGAACCATGAGACGGACCCGCAAAACCCGCAGGTTTACTCGGTGACGTCTTTTACCAACACAGACATTCATATTCCCACGAACGGACCTTCGTCGGCAACTTCAGCGCCGTTGCCCGCAGAGACGCAAAGTCTCCCTCAACTGATCCGTTACGCCCGTAATCCGCGTTACCGCCGGGACGGGCTCGTGCAATTGAATTATCGGTTCGCACTGCCCTTCGCCTCGCTCGTGCTGGCCTGGGTGGGATTGCCCCTGGGGCTTTTTACTCGCAAGCGTGGCAAAGCGGTGGGCGTGATGCTGGCCATCCTACTCGTCTTCATCTACTACATCATCATGGCGCTGGGTCTGGGGCTTGCGAAGCAGGGGCGCATCAGCCCAGAACTCGGCCTTTGGGCGGCGAATGCGATTTTCGCCGTTGCCGGATTGGCGATGGTGCTGCGCCTCGGCCGAGTGCATGCGCGTGCGGCATGGCTCGGAAAGCTCTCCGGCCGGCTCAGCCGGCTCCTCGAGCGATGGAAAACGGCGCGCGCGCTTCGACCGGGAGCGCGCCTCGAGGAACCGCTCCTGCAGCCCAGGAAGATCGGTGGCGGGCTGATCCACATTCTCGATCTCTACATCATTCGCGAGTGGTTCCTCTATTTCATCATCACCCAGGTTGCGCTCACGGGCATATACATCATCTTTGATTTTTTCCAGCTTTTAAACTCCGTCGTTCGCAACCACGCTGCCGCCGCTCTTGTGCTTTCCTACTACGGCTCTCTGCTGCCGAGGATCACGTATCTCGTCCTCCCGCTCAGCGTGCTCTTGGCCACGCTCGTCAGCTTCAGTCTGCTGACCAAGTCCAGCCAGATGATTGCCATCAAAGGCGCGGGCGTAAGCCTCTACCGGATTTCCGTTCCGGTGCTGCTGGCCGCGGTTCTGGTGAGCGGAGGCATGCTGCTGATGAGCGACGCCTACTTGCCCGCCGCAAATCAGCGGCAAGACGCACTGCGCAATGAGATTCAGGGCCGCCCCGCCCAGACGTTTTTCCGCTCCGGCTGGCAGTGGATTTCCGGGCGCTCGAACCGCATTTACAATTATCGTTTTTACGATCCGGATCATCAGGTGTTCGCAAATTTTGCCGTCTTTGAGCTGGATTCTTCCTTCCATTTAACGCGCCGCATCGAAGCGCAGCGGGCCTTCTGGGAGCCGCACGTCCACGAATGGATTCTCGAAAAAGGCTGGGTGCGAGAGCTGAATCGGGGCCAAGTGACGCACTATATGCCTTTTTCGGTGGCGGTGTTCAAAGAGCTTCGAGAGCCTCCCTCTTACTTCACGAAAGACGTGCGGACCTCCGAGCAGATGAGCATTCTTGAGCTTCAGCACTACATCAGCGTGCTGCGGCAAAGCGGTTTTGACGTGGTGCGTCTCTCGGTGCAGTTTTACCGAAAGTTTTCGTATCCGCTCATCGCCCTTGTGATCACGCTCATCGGCATTCCTTTCGCGTTCAGCGTGGGCCGGCGCGGCGCGCTTTCCGGCATCGCTTTGAGCCTCGGGATTGCCGTATGCTTCTGGTCAATCAGCAGCCTGTTCGAAGCGATGGGCAATCTCAGCCAGCTCCCGCCGGCCATCGCCGCGTGGTCACCGGATATCCTGTTTACCATTGGCGGGGCCTATCTCATGCTGCGTCTGCGGACGTAGTCGAAGGAGGAACCATGAACGAGGAGCCGAGGGAAAAGACAGATCGGAGAACCTTCGTGAAGACAGTAGTGGGAACGCTCGCAGCGCCAACGGTGGACTCGTTGTCAGCGAAAGCCGATTTCGCGGAGGCCAACGTCGCAGGGCCGAAGACGCGCCCTCCAAATGTCATCCTCATGATTTGCGACGATCTCGGCTCTGGTGACCTTCACTGCTACGGGTCGTCACTCGAAACTCCCAACACGGACAGCATGGCCAGCGAAGGTGTTCGGTTTTCGCGGTTCAACACCGCACATCCGATTTGTTCCGCCTCTCGGGCTGCGCTCTTGACCGGAAGATATGCCAGCAGAAGTCATACTGGAGCCGCGTACGGCCCCAGCAGTCCGGATGGCATGGATCTGGATGAAAAGACGCTCGCAGATATTCTGAAGACGGCGGGCTATCGCTCGATGTGCATCGGCAAGTGGCACCTGGGATATCCGCGGCCCTATCTGCCGACCAACAGGGGATTCGATTCCTATTTTGGCGTTCCGTGGAGCATTGACATGAACCCCCTGCCCCTCCTGAGGGATACGACGGTGATTGAAGCCAACGCGGATCGCAAAATGCTCACGCCCCATTACACGGAAGAAGCTGTGAGGTTTATTGATTCCTCTCAGAATGACCCATTCTTCCTCTACCTCGCCTATTCCTACCCGCACGATCCGCCGCAGGCTTCCGCCCGCTTTCGTGGTCACTCTGGACTTGGCCGCCAAGGGGACGCCATCGAAGAGATTGACTGGAGCGTTGGAGAAATATTACAGGCAGTCAGGCGAAACGGTCTGGATCACGATACGCTGATGATTTTTACCAGCGACCATGGACCCTGGTTCCAGGGTTGTCCCGGCGCCCGCCGCGGACGGAAATCTACCGGCTTCGAGGGCGGAGTGCGAATTCCTTTCCTTGCGCGATGGCGCGGGAGGATCCCGGCCGGCCGGACGATCGACGCATGGGGCTCGAACCTCGACGTCGTGCCGACGGTCGCCGCCCTTTCGGGAGCCCAGCTTCCTAAAAAAATTTACGACGGCCTTGATCTCTCGCCCATCCTGACCGGGGAGACCACCCGCACCGAGCGTGGTACGATTCTCTATTTTGCGGTTTCTCCCGAGCAGGAGCAGTTGGAATGCGCGCGGAAAGGAAGCTGGAAGCTCCGCATCGCGCAGGGAACCGGGGAGATTTATATCAACGATTGGATCGGCGGCTCGTGTGGCCCGAAGAGGCACTTCCTTCTGCCGCGGCCGGAGCTCTATAACCTGGAAAGAGATCCTCAGGAGAGTTACGATGCCGCTGTTGACCACCCTGACGTGGTCAAAGAGATTGAGCAAAACATCGAAGCTATGATCCCTAGCTTTCCTGAAAACGTTATGAGAGCATATGCCGAATTAAAAGCTCATCCGGGCAGCCCATTGACTCCTGCCGGAGCAGCCACACGTCCCGCCGATCTAGTTCCCGGGCCCGGGATATGGATCCCGGAATGGCGGCGCTAAGCTCAGTTGGCGATTTGTGACATGCGTTTTGCATGGAAGGATGCTTGCCACATGTCGGCGATGGTTCAGATTCGCAACGTACCCGACAAGCTGCATCGTGAGCTTAAGGCGCAGGCGGCGCCGGAAGGCTTGTCACTGTCCGATTACCTGCTTCGGGAGATCCGCCATGTCCTGGAGCGGCCGACAGTTGACGATCTTCGGAAGCGGCTCGCGAGCCGGCAGCCAGTGCGGCTACGACCCAGTGCGGCAGCCTCTATCCGGGCCGAGAGGAATCGCCATTGATCGTGGCCCCCCTGCTGACGCGTGACCGGGCGTTGGCCGCCGCGGGCGCTCGCGTTCCGGTTGAAGTGATATGAAACTTCGATCTCAGGGGCCAGCTTGAGCATCTGGGGCCAATTAATTTAAAATCAGTCCGGAAGTGCATGCGGGCTGGTGTTCGCCCAGGACTTCAAATCCGTCACAACCACTTAGTGAGCATTGGTAAGCCTCAGTGTACATTGGAAAATCGGCCTTTCGGCTGACGCGCCAAACGAAGCGAATTAACGGGCACTCCCTACAAAGTTCCCCACCCATTTACGCTGCCCAATTCGGTGCAACGCGGGCCGATGGATTGCCCTGTCAGGCTAGAGAGAACGCGCCAGCGGGCCACGGGGCCTCACGCGGCGGGATTCTAATGGCGGGTTTACCGAATGCGGAATGCGAATCACGCCCTTGAAACTCTGGCCTTTCTGCGGTAAAAGATCAGAGGCATTCGCCGGGGGGATACCGTGCCGACTACTGGCCCACAACCTGACAAACTTGAAGCTCTCGCGTCCTACCGCCGGTGTGTGGATCGCCTTCGCTCTGCGTGGGAGGGCTTCCTCCTGAAACGGACGGAAAGGCTGAAACCGCATCCACTTATTGGAGAGGCCCCGGAAAAGGTTGCCGAAGATATTTTACAGGACATGCTCACGGGCGTTCTGGACTGGCCGCTTGATGGCTTCCACCATGAAGTGGAGCACGCTGACATCGTGCTCACCGAAAACGGCATCAAGAGGCTTGTGGTGGAAGTGAAACGGCCAAACTCTCTTGCTTGGAATCGCCGAGCAGTGGATAAAGCGCTCGCCCAAGCGGGAGAGTACGCCGCAACACAGAAGGTGAGATGCGTGGCCGTCAGTGACGGCGTGATGCTCTACGCGGCTGACATTGCCGAAGGCGGCTTAGCGGACAGGCTCTTTGTTTCTCTGGCAGAGGGCAAAGCGCCACTTGACCTGTGGTGGGTCAGCGTCCAGGGCATCTGGCGGACACGTCAGGCATGTGAAGGGGCACAACTCCGCCTTCTACCGGAGCAACCGTTTGAAGTCCAAACTGGGCCGCAACCGGAAGAGGCCGGTGAAGGCTTGCTCCATCCCAAATACAAGCTCCCAGCCCGATGCTTTGCATATGTCGGCGACTACGCCAACCCGCACACCTGGAAATTGCCGCATCTTCTTGCGGATGGGACTGTGGATGCAAGGAGGCTTCCAAAGGCAATTCAGGCCGTCCTGACCGACTATAGGGGCGAGAAGGTCAGAGGCATACCCGAAGGAGCAATTCCTGCCGTCCTTACCCGCTTGGCTCAAGCTGCCGCGCAAACCGGGCACATGTCGCCGCAAGCCTGTAATCCCGCGCCGATTTATAGACAACTCGCGGACGCATTGGAGCAAGTCCGCCGGGCTACTGAATAGGGTTGAGCCACGACACGGAACGCGCGCACTCGGCGGAAAAGGCGGGTGTGCCCCGCCGTATTAGCCTTACCTAGGAGCCGGGCCTGCACTTGCAGCCCGGTCGGGCAAGGGTTTACCACATTTGGCGCAGTAAAGCCCTTCATTGCGCGAAACGCCGCAATGCGGGCAAAATCCGCCAGCGGGCGCGGCTTGGGTCTGCCTCTTAGCCGTTGCCTGTGAAATATTCCGCCCGCACTTGGGGCAGACGTATGCCTGCCTGTCAACCCAAGACCGGCAATCGGGACACTGTTTTCCCTTGCCCTTAATCAACGCGATTATGAGCAAGCCTATCGGCCCAAGCAGAAGCCCCCAAAGAAATCCGCCGAGCGTTCTTCCTTTCGAGTGTCCGATCAGCGCGCCGATCACCGCGAAGACGAGCCAGAGAAAAAGGAATGGCATAGCTCCCCTCCATTATCCAAGCCTGGCTTGCTTTGAGCATGTCAGAGCCTACTATAAACGAGACGGCGGAGCAAACGAAAGGTCGCGTCAGGGCCGGGATGCGCCGATCATGCGTCTCGCCGGGCATTCCACAGTGACCGTCAGCCAGAAGTACATCCACCCCTCCGCCGAAGCGCTGGGGCCGGCCATCCAACGGCTCGAAGCAATGAACGCCCGGAAGACGCTCCACGAATCCCCTCCGATGCTTGAACCCCCCCACAAAATTCACCAACAGTGGAAGCAGGGCAAGTTGCATCGAATGGGCAATCCGCTTAGAATCAACGCGGAAGTGCATGCGGGCTGGTGTTCGCCCAGGACTTCAAATCCTGTGGTCTCGACAGAATCGGGACGGTCGGTTCGATTCCGACTCACTTCCGCCAGTGCCATCCGCCAATGGGTTCGTCGATTCGATCCGGGCCCCCTACAGAAGACTTTCGTCTCTTGTCACCCGTCACCATTTCTGATTAGATGTCCATATATGGTTGGCTCCGGTTCACTCAGCCAGGTTACGAATATCGCTGCTGCCCGGCGGGTGGAACACGTGCGTTATGCCATTCGAGACATCGCCGTGCTGGCGGACGAGCTTGTGCGGGAAGGGAAGCAGATCATTCCGCTGAATATTGGAGATCCTCTCGCCTTCGACTTTCGCACACCGACGCATCTGGTGGAGGCTGTCACGAAAGCCATGCGCGACGGCAAGAACGGCTACGCACCATCGCTGGGGCTGCCTGAAGCGCTTGAGGCTATCCGTGCCCAGGCGGAGCACCAAAATATCCGGAACATCCAGAGCGTGTTTGTCACCTACGGTGTGAGTGAAGCGGCTGGCATCTGCCTTGAGGCGCTGCTGAATCGCGCAGAAAACGTGCTTGTGCCCTGTCCGGATTATCCTCTCTATTCGGCAATTCTCACCAGGTTGGAGGCCGAAGCGAACTTTTACAGATTGGATGAACATCACGGTTGGGAGCCGGACCTCAAAGACCTCGAAGATCGTATCGACGCGAAAACCCGCGCCATTGTGGTGATCAACCCGAACAACCCAACGGGGGCGGTTTATTCGCTGCGCACGCTCGAAGCGATCGTGGAGATCGCCCGCCGGCACCGACTTCTTCTCATTGCGGACGAGATTTACGACAAGCTCATTCTGGATGGCGAGCCGCACCACCCCGTCGCTTCCTTGGCTCCGGACCTGCCGGTGGTGACGCTGAACGGCCTTTCAAAAGCTTACCTGGTGCCGGGATGGCGCGTAGGATGGGTGGTGGTGAGCGGTCCTGCGGAGGCTGCGCGGGGCTACGTCGAATGCCTCCACAAACTGGTGCGCGCGCGCCTCAGCGCGAATTTCCCAATGCAGTTCGCCATTCGGCCGGCGCTCGATGGGCCGCAGGATCACCTCAGCGATACCCTCGCAAAGCTCCGCAGGCGTCGTGACTTCACCGTCGAGTGGTGCCGCTCGATTCCGGGCGCCGATTGTGTTCCGCCGCGAGGGGCCTTCTACGCTTTCCCCAGATTTCCGGTTACGGGGCGAGACGAAGCATTTGTCCGGGAGCTACTTCGCGAGAAGCAGGTGATGATCGTCCACGGCAGCGGCTTTGGGATGGATCAAGAGGCAGCTTACTTCCGCATTGTGTTTTTGCCCACTGAAGTGGCGCTTCGGGAGGCTTACCAGCGAATCGGCGCCTTCCTCGCGGAACGCCGATGAAAGGATGACCGCTTCGGGAGTCCTTCAGCGTTCTTTTAGGAGTCGTGATGAACAAGTCCGATTATTTGCAAAAGAAGATTCAGCATATCGACATCAAGGCTCACGATGTGCGGGATCTTGTCGGGGCGATGCAGCATATGGCCTACAGTGCCCGCGACCTTGCGCGCGCGGCGGAAATTTACGATCGCATGCTGGGCGATGAGGATTGCGGCATCATACTTTGCCTGGCGGGCTCGTTGATCAGCGCGGGGTTAAAGCAGGTTTTCGTGGACCTTCTCCGGCACAGCATGGTGGATTGCGTCGTCAGCACGGGCGCGAACATTGTGGACCAGGATTTTTTCGAGGCTCTAGGCTTCAACCATTACATTGGGGAAGAGAGGCTGCGCGCCGGCATGGACGATGCGACCTTGCGCGAGCTTCATATTGACCGTATCTACGATACGCTGATCGACGAAGACGAGCTGCGCATCTGTGACGAGACCGTGCGGGAGATCGCCGATGCGCTCGACCCACGTCCTTATTCTTCCCGCGAGTTCATCTACGAAATGGGGGCCTACCTTGAGC
>JBOGJS010000312.1:0-13695 GCA_050745365.1 Terriglobia bacterium | reverse complement strand
AGCCACTCTAGGCCCCCTCGGATAACCCCAAAAAGCCATAGGCCTCGAGTCTCCGATAGAACCTTGGTTAGCACTGACCATCGCGTTTGGCTTGCCGCGCTGCAGTGATCGCTGACGTTGTCACGACCGGTAGATGAAATCCCGAGACCCGGAAATATGCCCTGTCCTTCTGTCGTTCCTCACCTGGGGGACCAGCCTAAGGAACGACGACGAGCAGCTAAAACGAAACCTTGAGGGGCTGGATGCCGAGAGAAAAGACTTCGTCCACCAGGTCCAGGGAGAATTATTTCTCTTGACATCCCCTTTCGTAGAACGGTCAGTGCCTTCCTGACCGTGGGCTTTTAGAGGTATGCGACGAAGCTGCTAATGATACGGCAGGCTTCGGAGCAGGTCCTGCTCGGACTGGCTGGGCTTCAGTAATTGGGAAGGCCGCTGATGTGAGAAGAGAGCTTGCGCGGCGCCGATCGGGATCCCTTCCGGCGTCAAGCGCAGTCGCCGATCGCTCACCTGCTGAATGAAGTTGGCACCGCGCTCATCAAGAGGAGAGAGGTAGGCGAGCGAGCGCCAGGGCAGCACGGACCAGGCGATGCGCGATTCGAGTGAAGTTTCAAGATTCTGGAGCGTTTCCTGCGCGTTTGGGCGGGCGATGAGGTTGATTTTGTCTTCCGGGTCGTGCTTGGAGTCATAGAGCTCCATTCGCCCGCCGGAGCTCCACATCAAATGCCAATCGGGTGTGGTGAACCTGAGTGAAGCGGGGTCGTTTGCCGGGCCGTAGATGTTTAATTCGGAGACCACTTCACTTTCTTGAGGCGTTGGCTCGAAGCCGCGGTGCCAATACCGGCACAGGCTGCTCTGTGCGATGGGGCCTTTCAGCCCGAGCGCGAGGTCCAGAACCGTCGAAAAAAGTTTCCGGCTGGGCACAAGATAGGGCACGCGCACTCCTTGCGGAACCCCTGGCCCCGCAATGACGAGTGGAACGTGCAGCACCTCCGGGTAAAGATTCCAGCCATGATCGTAAGTGCCGTGCTCTCTAAAGCCTTCGCCGTGATCAGCGGAGACAATGAAAATGGTGTTCTTGCCGCCCGGCTGCGCAGTGAGAAACTGAACCAGGCGGCCAACACGGTCATCGAGGTAGGCCAGGCTGTTATCGTAGCCGTCCATCAGGTCTTGCCGCTCACGAGCCGTGTAGGGTTTCGAAGGATGTCCGTCCTTGAGAGGAGCTGTCAGGCCGGCAAGCAGCCGATGCGGGATGCGGCCAAATCGATGATCCCAGGGCGCAGGCGGCAGGTAGGGCCGGTGCGCATCCATGTAATTAACGAACAGGAAGAAAGGACGACTCTTGTGGCGACGGTGCCACCAGCTCATCACGTCCCGGTTGACGTCGTCGGCGTCGCGATGGTCAAACTGGTTGTAACGGATCAGGCGGTTGTAAACGAACCGCAGCGCCGATTGCCCGACGAAGGTCACGGCAAGATTGTGCCGGAGGGTGTAGCTATCATCGTCGTAGATTTCAAACCCCTCATCAAGCCGCCATCCGCCGAGGCCATAATAGGGATTCGCATTGAACCCGGCTGTTTCGTAGCCCTTCGAGTGGAGGATTTTAGCGAGCGTCCAGGGGGCCGCGCTCATCGCGCTTCGCCAGTCCGCGCCGTGCTGGTGCGGCAGCAGCCCGGTAAAAATGGAAACCAGCGAGGGCAGCGTCCAGGAAGAGGGTGCGACGACATTTTGAAATAACACGCCGTGGCGTGCCAGGCGGTCGAGGCGAGGCGTTGTGGGGCGAGAATACCCGTAGCAGGAAAGGTGATCGGCGCGCACCGTATCGAGCACAATCAACACCACATTGGGGCGACCCGATACCACGCCAACGCGAGCAGGAGTTTCAGTTGCCAAAATGCGGGGTTGATGGTGAACTGCGTATAGAAAAATGCCCGCAACAAGAACGACGATTAGAACCACATTCGCCGCGAGCCATCGGTTGAGGCCCACGCGGCCGCCGGCAAAAAAGAAGCGTTCGATACTGCCTCGGAAAAGCCAGCCCTGAAAATTCCGATCAGGCTCCCTCGCCCGGCTCTCCCCCGCCTGCGGGACCCGAGCCCCATCCCGGGTGAGCGGGTGCCCGAGATGCGAGGGCGGGCGAGGGGTTGTTTCCATGCGACGGGGTGTGGCAAGGCGACATGAGCGACCGAACAGAAGAAAGGCTCCGGCGAAAACAATGACAAAGCAAAGAATTGGCGCGGTGATCTCAACCCGCTGGGGAACGATTCGGCCGAACCACGCCATCATCCAGACGGCGTAAGCGCAGAACAGCCCCAGTCCAATGGCCGCCGCCACGACGCGATGGGTAACCCCCGAAGCTCGCCGAGAGGATCCCAGAAAACCCACGATTAAGCCGAGAAGCGCTCCAGCTAAAAGATCAACCAGCGGGGCGATAAACCAGATGACGTAGCGGACGTCGGGATGGAGAAGACCACTCGCGCGCGGAATGAAGAAGAGCAGCGCGGCTTCAAGCACGCCGGCAAAAAACCCGATCGAAGCCCCCGCAATCGCGAACCGGCGCGCTAGCGTCCAACTTGCTGCCGCGCGGGCCTCCGGAACCGAATTAGAATTGCGAGGTAACAAACTTCTGCCGACATTTGATTATAGCGGTAGCGGGTAGCCAAGGCACAGCTTGTGTGCCGTGGGTATTTGGATTGGGGCTGGCTGGCGCAGGCGTTCTGAGGTCTCGGCCGCGTCAGGGCCTTCCATGCCGTGAGCTTTTAATCGAAAAAGTCGCGATCCTCATCCCGGAGGTGCGCCTTGGCTGCCTTCACGTTAAACGTGATGCCGAGACCCGGCTTGTCCCAAACCTCGATGAAACCATCTTTGACGATCGGGTCCGGCAAGCCCTCGACAATGTCATACCACCACTCCGGCTGCCCCAACGCATATTCGAACGCGATATAGTTCTGCGGCATGGCCGCCCCCATATGAACTTGTGCGGCCACTCCAAACAGGCCATCGAAGATTCCGTGCGGAGCCACCAGGATGCCGTGGAGATTGGCGTATTCTGAAATCCACTTCAACTCCGCCATTCCGCCCACATCTTCCGGATCGGCACCAATTACATCGATAGCCTGTGTTTCAATGAGGTCTTTAAAGTTCTCCCGCAGGTAGATCTCCTCCCCGGTGTGAATCCGTGTGGACGTGCTCTCTGTCACCAGCTTAAACACCTGGGCATTCGGGTAAGGCGTGTAGTCGCCAGTGATCAGATCTTCGAGCCAGGCCAGGTCATAGGGTTCCACGGCGCGGGCAAACCGGATTGCATCCTTCACCGTCCAGCCTGGGCCACAGTCGCACGCCAGCCCGACGTCGTCGCCCAGCACTTTCTTCGCGGCCTCGACGCAGGCGATAACATGGTCGATGCCCGATTCCGTCAGCAGCCCGCGATCCATGTAGCCGGCCGCCGGGGCCGTCCAATGCCTGCCGTACCAGGCGTCTGGGATGGCCGTCAGCATGGCATCATTATGAAAACCGACGGGCATCTTGATCAGCGTGTAGCCCTCTTTTCGATCCTTCACACGCGCCACCAGCTCAGCGTAATCCTGCGGCATGCGGGGCCTCATGCCGGGTGCGTTGTTTTCAGTGTTCCCGTAGGGGCGGACGCGGTCCCGGATCTTTCCGCCCAGCAGCTTATAAACCGGTAATCCGGCCACCTGTCCTGCGATATCCCACAACGCTATCTCAATCGCGCTCACCGCCGCGCCCCATGGCTTGAACGCCCCCATTCGGCGGATCTTCAGCATCATGCGCGCCACGTCCGTCGGGTCTTCGCCGATTAGATACTGCTTGTAAAACAGCACCATCGGCTTGAGATATGGCTTCGCCGATTCGGCCTGTCCGTAGCCGGAAATGCCCTGATCTGTGACGATTCGAACCGTCGGATTGCGGCCGATGATGGCGCATTTGAGATCGGTAATCTTGATTTTGGCATTCCCCGCCGTTGTCCCAGGCACCCGCAGACCGTCCTCCGCCCCAGCCCCAAACGTCGTTGCGGCCGCTGCTCCCGAAACCGATCCCAGAAATTCTCTTCGCGTCCAATGATCCATGCATCCCTCTCCAGGCTAAATCTCCGCGATCGTCTCCACAATAGCATCGCCACGGTCAAAAGGCTCCGCACGAAAATCAACCCCCAGCCCGGGGCCTTCGGGCGCCTTTACAAAACCATTTTCGGGAACCGGAACGTTCTTGATGAAATAAGGGTATTGGTAATTGTAGAAGTGGTAGCAGCTTTCCATTATCCAGAGGTTCTTGATGGCAGTGGCCACATGGGTCGATGCAAACCAGAGGAGCGGTCCCCCACACGTATGCGGGGCGGTGGGAATGTACCAGGTGTCTGCAAGGGCCGAAATCTTCATGGCTTCCGAGATCCCCCCGCACCAGGTGACGTCATACATCAAAATGCCCACGGCCTTCCGAACCAACGCTTCCCGGAACTGGAAGCGGGTTGCAAGCCGTTCACTAATGGTTATGGGAACGGACGTTTCATTTCTCAGAATCGAGTAAGATTCCATGTTCCCTTGGTCCAGCACATCTTCCAGCCACATGATCTTGTAAGGCTCGAGCGCGCGAGCAATGCGGAGCGCGCTCGTGAGGTTCCATTGGGCATTGACGTCAATCGCGATCTCAAAATCGTCGGCGAATTTGTCGCGAATCTGTTTAATTGGTTTCAGGGCACTGTCGATATCCGCGGGGGAAATGTAGGTCCCTCCGTTGCGCCGGCTGATCGGGTCGAAGGGATAGAACTTAATTCCTTTAATGCCCCGGTCATTCAAAAAGCTCACAACCTTCACTGCATCCGTGTCCATTTGCCAGTGGTTAATCGTCCAACCATGCGTGTAGGTGTTATAAACCCTGATTTTTTCCCGGGTTTTTCCGCCTAACAAGCGGTAGACCGGCACTCCCAGCGCTTTTCCAAGGATGTCCCACTGCGCGATGTTGATCGCGGAAAGCACCCTCATCTCCGCCCCGCCGGTAACGTAAAAGGCCGTTTGGTTATAAATGTCCCACCAGGTACGCTCGATGTCACGCGGGTCGCTTCCCAAAAGTCCGGCGGGCGACCCGTGATAGCTGCTGATGAGGTCTCGCAGCGTCCCGATCTGGCTGTTGGTCATCGGATAGGTCTCGCCCACCCCCATCAGGCCGGTGTCCGTATGGAGCCGCACCCACGTCCAGGCGGGCGGTTCGCCGTCGATCGTCAGTCCCTTTCGGAATCTCACCGCTTCAACCTTAGTGATCTTCATGGGTTCCAGATCTTTAATTGCCGAGGACGTCTCACCGGGAATCATCGCAGCACCCGGAGCTGGGCTCCCAAAAGCTGCGAGAGACCCGGCACCGGCAACTTTCAGAAAATCCCTTCGCTCCAGGTTATTTGGCATTGTTATTTTCCCTCGCTATACGGGACATATTAATCTCTGCTTGAAAATGCGAGCGAGACCCTCATCCGGTTCGCTTCGCTCCCCACCTTCTCCCCAGGGGAGAAGGTACCCGACGTAGGAGGGCGGATGAGGGGTCGTTTCTTCATGATTTCCGGGTCCCTTGCCTGCGGGATGAGCAAGCGCGGAGTTGTATTCTAACTCCGCCTGGAGTTTCTACATTTTTAGGCCCGAAGGTCCGCCGGAGAGTAGCCCACGGCGTTCAGCCGTGGGAAAAGGGAATCACGAAATACCGAAGCCCCTGATGGGCGGCAGAAGCTACGACCAGATGTATCGCTCATCAAATCCAATTCCGTTTCATTTCAGGAACTCTTGAGACGAAACCTTACGATGATGCTGCTCCTGATTGCGTGTGCGCCATTGTCTTCCGCCCCTCCGGGGCTTGGGACATTTTAAACCGTCTCCTGTCCCACGGCTCGCGCCGATGGACTATTCTCTTACGCCCGCCGGCTGGCGGGCTGCCGTCGAGTATCGGGTGCGGGTTCCGGCGGCAGAATAGAAGCTCCGGGCGGAGTTGTATTCTAACTCCGCGGCTTATGGGGGTTGCTACCAAAAAGCCGGTAGAGTTTCTGAGATGCGAAACGCTGCGCTACCGGACTTAGAACGTCAGCTTCAACGATAACTCGAATTCCCGATTGTCAATGAAGGTTCCGGTAATCGTATTTGCGTCCGGCAGGCCAATCAGCCCCCAATCACCGTTCACATACATCGCGAAATTGGGCGTATTGAATGTATTGAAGGCCTCTGCCCTGAACGCCAGATTGAAGCGCTCCGTGAGTTTGAAATTTTTGGCCAAGGCGGTGTCGAAATTTATGGTGCCCGGGCCAAACAAGGGAGTGCGGCTGACGTTCCCGTAGGTATTTGTAGGCGGCGGGACGAAGCATGAGGTGTTGAACCATGCCGACGGATCGGGACTCCCGAGCTTTCCTGAACAGATTCTGTTCGGCCAGCTTGCAGCTCCATTGGTCACACCCGTGGCTAGCTCCACGCTGAACGGGTAACCGGTGTAGAGCGTTCCGATGCCATCGAACTCCCAGCCTCCGACGACCCGGCTCAAAGGACCTTGATTCACGAAACGGTGTCCTGGCCCAAACGGCAAACGATAGATCCAGTTCCCCACCAGCACCTGGGTGTGGTCGAAGCCTGAGAGCGCGTACGCGGCCTTCCTGTCCGTCATGGTCTGCGGGCCATAGACCGTTCCATTACCGCTCGCCTCGCTCCCGCTGTAGTCGAGCGATTTTTCATACGTGTAGTTCAGTAAAAACTGCATGCCATGGGAGAAGTTTTTCTGCAGCTTTACCTGCAGGCTATTGTAGTTTGACATGTTCCCGTTAAACATGTAATACACCGTGGTCACGTTACCGAGCGACGGGATGAGGCGCCGTGAGGCGAGGGATCCCGGGCCCGGCTCAACTTCGTTAAGGTTCCCTGACTCCAGCAAGTGAATGCCGCGGCTGCCTTGGTAACCGACCTGGAAGAGGAGACCCGGGGTAAGCTGGTGCTGGACGCTCAAACTGTAGCTTTCCATGTATGGAGTAAGGTTGCTAAAGTTTTGCGCCTGCACGTACGGGTTCGCGGCATTGAGCTGGGCGGTCGTGAGGGGCTGAACAGCCACCGGAGGGCCAAACGGATCGGCGATGGTAGGAACGGAAGACATCTGCGACCCTAAAGGGTATTCATCGGGAGCGTAGCCTTGGGAGACAAGCCAGGGAACATTGACGGGCAGCTCCTCGGATGCGGAATTGGGCAGGGGGAAAGAGATGATTCCGAAACCGCCGCGAATGGCTGTCTTGCCACTGCCAGTAGGATCTAAGGCAAACCCGATGCGTGGTTGAAAATTGCCGTAGCGGGTCTGAAGATCACCCACGCTTGAGACACCGTTAACGCCAGCATAGATCAGCGTGTCCGTGCTGGGATCAAAGTTGACCAGTCGATTGTGAAGCTCATGCGGTGGATCGAAAATGTCATAGCGAAGGCCCAGGTTTAGTGTTAGCCGCGAGGTTGCCTTCCAGTTATCCTGGACATAGCCTGAATACCAGTTCGCGGAGAGGTAAAAAGGTCCCTGATCAAGGAATCCTCGTGTGCCGCTTGTCGAGTAGCCAAGCAACAGCGTGGCGATGCCGGAGCCTGACTCAGCGCAAGGGTTTGCCGGGTTGTTGGTGAAATTATCTTCGAAGTAAATGTCGCCACGCGTTTCCTCGTTCGCCAATTGCATGTCGTCAATATGAACTCCTCGGAAGCCGAACTTGAACTGGTGGCGACCTTTTACCCAGGAGAGGTCGTCCCCAATCTGGGAAGTCGTGTCGAGCGGATGGGCGGGAAGCCAATCGGGGCCGCCGCCAAGGCCTGTGAAACCCTGGGGCCAAAGGTTCGATAGTCCGCTCGTTAAGGGAGAGATGTTGACATTCTGGATGCCGAGGCCGTTATCGGGATAATCGCCGTAGTCGGACCCGAACGAAACGGTGTTCATCCGCGCGTAGCCTGTGCGAAATTCGTTCACTACGTTCGGAGAAAAGATATGAGTTTCATTTACGGACAAGCCATTTGCGTTCAGCGATGTTTCCTGCAGTCCGGAAACCCAAGGACCCAGGTCATACTCCTTCGCTTGCGTCGGATTCGAGGGCAGGCAACAAGCGCTTTCTCCCTGCGGCGCCGTCAAATCATACCGCTCGTAGCTGAAGCGTGCAAAGAAAGTGTCTTTGGGACCGAAGACGTGGTCCACGCGCACGTTGCCGCCATTGTCATCGATCGTGCGATCCGCCGTATCAAAATAGTTGAGAAAGTTACCGGGCGCATTCGGTAGCGGGTAGATGCTCGCCACTCTTAAGCCTACAGGGTTAATGAGGTCGGGCGGAATAATGTTTCCTGCGAATTGCTGCCGCACAGGCTGGCCGTTCGCCAGCGTGGTGGTGAGAGGATTATAGATTGGGATCAGGTTACCACTGGGGTCCGTATACTGGCTGAAATCACCCTGCCGCGCTGCCAGGGTGGGAACGGTGTTGACGTTGGAAATACCTTGAATCTGCCGCTCGCCATAGTAATCCAGAAACACGAAGGTATGGTTGTGGCCGTTGTACACCGTCGGGATAATCACCGGGCCTCCCAAAGTGGCTTCGAATTGGTTGCGAATAAAAGGTGGGTTGGGCTGATTCGGAGCCGCGAAGTAATTTCGAGCGTTTAGGGCTGTGTTGCGGAGAAAGTCCATCGCGGAACCGTGAAACTGGTTGGTGCCGGAGCGGGTAGAAGCGATAACAACGCCTGGCCCGTCCCCAAACTCTGCCGAAAACGTACCCGTCAGGACCTTAAATTCCTGGATCGATTCAATCGACGGCTTGATCATCGTGGTGTCGAAGCTGTACTCGTTGTCGACGATTCCGTCGATCAGCCAGGCATTCCCATTTTCCTGGCCTCCCTCAGCTTCAAAACTCGAGGTGCCGCGCGGGTTGAAAGTGCTGAACCCGCCTAGATCCTCGCCCTGTTCGCCGGGAGTCACTCCGGAAACTAGATAGACGAGGTCGCCCCAGTCTCTCCCGTTCAAGGGTAGGTCTTCCACCTGATTTTTTGTGATCACTTGGCCCAGCGATGAGCTTTGGGATTCAACCAGCGGCGCCGCCGCCGTCACGCTAACCTGCTGGCTGACTGCCCCGACGCTCAGCATAAAGTTGATCGTTGCTTGCTGATCCACTTGCAGCGTAATTCCGTTGCGAACGGCCGCTCTGAACCCGGGCTTCTCAACTCGGACGCTGTAAATGCCGGGAATCAGAAATGGCGCCCGGTAAAGGCCCGTTTGATCGGTTTGATAAACCAGCGAAGTTCCCTTTTCTACGTTCGTGACGGTTACCTTTGCGCCAGGAACCACCGCGCCCGAAGTATCCCGGACAGCGCCAAGAATTGTGCCGCTGGTCACCTGCGCCCAACAAACTGCTGAGAGTGATATTGCGACGCCCAAAACCATAGCAAAAACAAGAAGTCGTCTAGACATTTTGTCCTCCTTGTCGCGGAATTACTAGGCAGGCCACAAGCGAGTAGACGCAAGCTCGGCTTGCTGTGTACCAGGGCACGGTTTTCAGCCGTGCCGTAGATTCAGCGTAGAAATGGGGCTAAGTCGTGCCTTGGTACAACGCACCTCCTCGGGTCTGCATGCTTCCGGTCTGATTAGTAACATCGCCGACGCGATCACTGATCCGACGGTCACGCGCGATTCGGCTTTCACGCGCTGGCCACCGTCTCGACGATTGCAACCCCGTTCCGGAATATCTCCGGCTTGATTTCATACCCGATGCCCGGCTTGTCCGGAGCGCTCACGTGTCCGTTTACCGGCTGCGGCGTATTGTTCAGGAAGTACGGGTACTGATGGGCCCATTTCCAATAATTGCTCTCCATGATCAGAAAATTCGGCGCGGCCATGGAAACATGTGTTGCGCAGATGAAGAGCAGGGGCCCTCCGCAGGTGTGGGGCGAAGTGGGTATGGTGTACGCATCGGCCATGTCAGCAATTTTTTTTGCTTCCCCAGGGCCACCGCACCAGCAGACGTCGTACATACAGACGGAGCAGGCACGCCGCTCGAAGAAACGCCGGTACTCATAACGTGTCGCGAGCGTTTCGCTCATGTTCAGCGGCACGCTCGTCTTGGCGGCGAGCGCCGCGTATGTGTCGGCGTCGGTGTTGATCATCACGTCTTCGAGGTACATGATGTTGTAGGGTTCAAGAGCTTTGACAATGCGCTCAGCGCTCGGCAGATCGAAATTCGCCCAGCAATCCACACAAATGTCCATGCGGTTGCCCACTCCGTCACGGATGTCGCGGATCCATTTCAAACCCCGCTCCAGGCCCTCGTTCGAGAGATACTTTCCCGGCCACTTGGACGTAAACGGATAGATCTTCATTCCGGTAATTCCCAGATTGAGCAGGAAATCCACAATCTTCATCGTGTCGGGACCCATCTTCATATTGTTGATGGCCCAGTAATCGGTGGTGGTGTTATAGACCCGCACCCGCGGACGCGTTTTCCCGCCCAAAAGACGGTATAAGGGAAGGCCGGCGGCCTGCCCCAGAATATCGAGTTGAGCCATGTTGAGGGCGCTGAGGACGCGCATGTCCGCGCCGCCTGCGTTTCGCATCGCCATTTGGAAGTAAAAGTCGCTCCAGATACCGTCGATGTCGCGTGGGTCACGGCCGATAAGTTTTAGGTTTTCTGAATAATCCTTCAACGTCCCAACTTGTCCGTTGTCCCACGGGTAAGTCTCCCCGGTGCCGATGATTCCTTTGTCCGTGTGAACCCTCACCCAAAACCATTCCGCTCCGTCATGCCGGCTCCCGGAGCCGCCGCCGATGTGGAGGTTAGGATCGAAGGTGACCGCCTCAATCTTGGTGATCTTCATCGAATCGGTGCTGCCGACCGCTCCGGCCAGCGTCTGAGGAACCGCGCTCATTCCTACTGCAGCCAATGATCCCGTTCCTGCCTGCTCTAGAAACTTCCTGCGCGTCGTCGGGTTGTCTCGCATGAACTCGCCTCTTGCCGTAGGATCAATCGAATTAATGAAGACGCGGTAGCGCGGAGTTGTCCTTTAACTCCGCGGCTTTGGTTCTGTCCCGAACGAAATGCCGCAGAGTTTCTGGAGAGCGAAACTCTGCGCTACACAGTTTGGCATCGAATGTCATGCAGAGGAGATCCTCACACGTTCTGCGGTGTTCCAAGAAAGAACAACCCACTCCTTTTGACTCCAAGATACGTGCTGACTTTAGCACCCAGTAAACAAAATGTCTTTACCAGGAGCGGAAAAAAAGTTGTCCAAATCGGAAGAGCCCTTACCGCGATCCCTGACAACAAATTTACCCTGGCTGAGTGGAAGGGCGGGTTGCCTCGGTTTTTATTTCGGACTATATTGGACGGGGTTCTGATACCTCGGATTTAACTAGACGGAGCTCGCGGGTGAGAACAGCATGAGCGCACCACTCGGCGAAGTCTTTTGGACAGGACGCTTCGATTATCAACCTCCTTGGAAGCGGGAATGTCATACCCACGGGTTTTTTCAGTTGATATGTTTCAGGAGCGGCGAGGGAAGGTTTTACTTAGAGGGCAAGAATCTGGCGATTTGCCCGGGTCGAGCGGTGATGATCAAACCGGGTCAGATTCATGGGATGAGTGCATCTTCCCGGATCAAGACGCTGGACATTAAATTCAATGTAAACGACGGGGATTTGAGAGATCGTCTCTTCCGCTCGGGAAGTGTTTTTGCCGATAAAGAAGGAAGAATCTCTGCCTTATTGGAACACATTCGCTGGGAGGGCGAGCATCGGGCCTTACTGTTTCGAGAAATGTGCGACGCCTACCTGGTTCAACTCCTCGTTGCTTGCCTCCGCCAGAGCCCGGAGGAACAGGGGAATCACCAGGATGCTGCGGCTGAAGAAGAACCAGCCGTCGCCCAGGATGACATCAGCCGGAAGGTAGCCGACTTCGTCAAGCAACACTACCCCGAGCCTTTGAGCGTGCGAGGCATCGCTCGCATGCTTGGCGTATCCGAACGCGATTTGCGCTATCGACTAAGGAATTCGACCGGGATGTCGCCGGCGCGTTACTTAACTCGTTATCGGATCGAGAGAGCGAAGGAACTTATCCTGTATTCCGAGGACGCGCTTAAGGTGATTGCCGCGACGACCGGCTTTAAAAGCATTCATCACTTCAACCGCGTTTTTGCCAGGTTCGCCGGTGATCCGCCGGGTGCCTGGCGTCGCCATTACCGCGAAGGCATTTGCAAGGACGTGTGCATCGACCAGCAGTTTTCCCGTGCCTTGAGGGAAACTGACAACCCAGCGCGCCGTCCCGTCTAACTACCGCGCCCCTCCACCCTCCCAAAAGTGTTGCATGGGTCTCACGCGTCTCCATCCCAGAAATTCTCTTCGCGTCCAATGTTCCATGCATCCCTCGTGTTGTTTCATCGAAATGATGAGATTTCGTTCACTTGCCTCGCGTCGAGCCGCTCGAGAACGTCCATCAGCAAGAGCACGCCGTGGTCGAAATCTGCGCGGTCGATGATTCCCGTATTCGCGTGAGTATATCGTGTGGGCACCACGAAATTGATTGCCGGTCTTCCGTTTGCGTACTTCTGAATATCGGAGCCGTCCTCGCCATACCCTTGTACCAAGTCCGTCTGAAGCGGGATGTTATTCTGCTGGGCCACGCGCTCGAAGAAATCACGCAGCTTGAGATTGGGCAGCATCGAATGATCGTACAGGAAGATGCCGGGCCCCGCCCCGAGGCGCTCTTCAGCCTCATTCGGATTGGTGCCGGGATAATCCGCGGCGATGCCGACCTCGATAGCGATGCCAAGGTCCGGCTTCACTTCGTTTGTAGCGGTCATCGCGCCGCGCATCCCGGGCTCCTCTTCGACGGTTCCCACGAAGATCAGCGTATTCGGCGTCTTCGTGCCCTGCTCTTTCAGCCGCTTCGCGGCCTCGATCATCATGGCCAGTCCAATGCGGTCGTCCCAGGCTTTCGCAGCATAACGATGGTGGGCCAACTCGGTGAACGGGCTATAAGGCGCAATCGGATCGCCGGGCCGCACCCCCATCGCTTCCGCATCCGCCCTGGATTTCGCGCCAACATCCAGAAATACGTTTTCGGGATCAATCGCCCATTTTTGATCCTGAGTCGTCGAAATGTGCGCATCGAGCGTTCCGCTGACTGCGGGCAGTGGACCACGGCTCGTCAAGATCGTCCAGCGCTGGTCGACCATGTTAAGGCCAAGCCAGCCGCCAAGGGTCTGGACCTTGATGTAGGCCTCAGGGGTGATATACCGGACCATCAGGCCAACCTCGTCGAGATGGGCGTCAATCATGACTCGCGGCCGCGCACTCGTGCCCTGAATTGTAGCGATCACCGACCCGAGACCGTCCGTAGAGATCTCCGCGCCCACGGCGCGCATTTGCTGCTCGAACAGCTCCCGAACCGGACCTTCAAAGCCGGAAGGCCCGTCGGCCGTGGTCAGCTCGTTCAGCAACTGAACCTCGTGATCGGGCGTTTGAGCGCAAGCGAGTGAGCTCCAGCCAAAATTGAACGTCAGGCAAAAGAGGAGGATTACCGTCCAGCTTATATTTTCCATTAAGGATTCTTCTTGATGTTCGCTTCGCAACGTTTTCTCCTCCTGGCGCGGAGTTGTATTTTAACTCCGCGGCTTGTGGCTCCTCTGCATGGCAGGCCGCCTGCTCAGCGTGAGAAAAACG
>JBOGJS010000311.1:0-3618 GCA_050745365.1 Terriglobia bacterium | reverse complement strand
ACCCTGAGTTATGGCTGCAGTTCGGTGAGGCTTTGGGCCTCGCTCGCGCGGAAATTACAAAGACGGAACTGTGGCCTGAAACAAGAGAACTGATTGATACCTTCCGCTTGATTTGCCGTGAGCGGCCGAGCGCTGAGGGCTTAACCGCGTTGTATGCCTACGAAAGCCAGATTCCGGAAGTAGCGGAGTCGAAAATGCAAGGGCTGCGAAGCTTCTATGGCATCGGGGACCACAAAGCACTGGCCTATTTTCAGGTACACATTCAAGCGGACCGGCAGCACGCTGCTATCGAGCGGGAGGCGCTCGGGCGTCTTCTCAATCCCGCAAACATGCCAGCGGCCCTTCAGGCTGCCGTCACGGTGTTAGAACGTCTTTGGGAAATGCTCTCTGGTGTGTTAAAGCGGCACAACCTACCTCCGGCTCAAAATCCAGCAAAGTTATGAGTTGATCATATGGCCCGGATCGCTTATCTCGATTGCTCTTCCGGCATCAGCGGAGACATGTTTCTTGCCGCGTTGCTTGACGCGGGTCTGGCAGAGGACCGGCTGCTGGCGGAGCTTCGGAAGATTCCACTCGGAGATTATGAATTCAAGACGACGCGCGTGATGCGCTCAAGCCTTACCGCGAATCGAGTGGAGATTATTATTGCCGCGAAACAGCCCGAGCGCCACCTGCATCATATTGAGAGTCTCATTCGGCAAAGCGCGCTGGCGGCCACCGTCAAAGACAAGGCGCTCACTGTGTTTCGCCGGCTTGCGGAAGTAGAAGGGAAGCTGCATGGAAAGCCAGCGGAATCCGTTCACTTTCACGAAGTGGGTGCCGTGGACGCCATTCTGGATATCGCTGGGACCTGCGCCGGGCTTGAATTGCTTGGCATCTCGGAGCTCTCCTGCTCCCCGCTCAACGTGGGCAGTGGTCGCGTTGAGGCAGCACATGGCACGCTGCCCGTGCCCGCTCCGGCGACGGCTGAGTTGCTGAAAGGATTGCCCATTTATTCATCCGGGGTCGAGGGCGAGCTGGTGACGCCCACCGGCGCGGCGCTGGTTTCTACACTCGCCGCGGGCTTCGGTCCCATGCCGCCGGTGACGGTGGAAAGCATCGGCTACGGCGCGGGCACGCGGGATTTTCCCGGCCATCCCAACATTGCCCGGCTGTTCTTGGGCCAGAGGTCGGCGGATGCTGGCGCGCCATCACGTGCAGACGACGTGGTCTCCGTGCTCCAAACCAATATCGATGACATGAACCCGCAGCTTTATGGCTATTTCGCGGAGCGGGCACTTGCCGCCGGGGCGCTGGACGTGACTTCCAAAGCCATTCAGATGAAGAAAAACCGGCCAGGTCTCGAAATCACCATCCTGTGCGCGCCGGAGCGAACGGAGGCCCTTACCGAACTTCTTTTCAACGAGACCACAACGCTCGGGGTGCGCATCGACGAGAGCCGGCGAAAAACGCTCAGCCGCGAGATGGTGGCCGTTGAAACGCCTTATGGTCCTGTTCGCGTCAAGGTGTCGCGGCGCGAGGGCCGCGTAGTGAATGTTGCTCCCGAATATGAGGATTGCCAGCGGATAGCCCGCGAAAAATCTGTGCCACTGAAAGAAGTGATGCTGGCCGCGCAGGCGGCCTATCGATTGATTCATTGAGCCATTGGTTCATTGAATCAATGAAAAAATGAATAAATTCTACATCACCACCCCCATCTACTACCCTAACGCCCGGCCTCACGTCGGCTCGGCATATACCACCATCGTGTGCGATGCGATCGCACGGTACCGGCGCATGTGCGGCGACGATGTGGCCTTCCTGACCGGCACGGACGAGCACGGCGAAAAACTTCAGCGTGCCGCGGACGCGGCAGGAATTCCGGTTGAGCAGTTTGTTGCCGAAAAGCGCGAGCTATTTAAAGAACTCTGGCGCACGCTTGGCCTTGGCGAATTTCGCTCAATCGCGGACGGTTTTGTAGCTACGGGCTTACCCCGCCGCGACGAGGAGGAGAGCCACACATCCACAGCACCACCGATCAGGCGCCTTTTTGTGCAGACTTCGCAAAACCCGGCACACACTAAGTCGGTGCAGTGGATGATCCGCCAGGCGGAGAGAGCCGGATATATCGAAAAGAAGAAATATGAAGGCCGCTACTGCGTCTTTGACGAGCGCTATGTTTCCGACAGTCCCGAACCCGCCAACTGCGACATTTGCGGCAGGCCGGCGGAGCTGATCCGAGAGGAGAATTACTTCTTCAAGCTTTCGGCGTTTCAGGATCGCCTGCTCAAGCTTTACGAAGAGCATCCTCAATTCGTGCTGCCCAAATTTCGCATGAACGAAGTGAAGAGCTTTGTGAAAAGCGGGCTGCGCGATATCTCGATCAGCCGCCGGCGGCTGAAGTGGGGCATTCCGTGGCCGGATGATCCGGATCAAGTGGTCTATGTGTGGTATGACGCTCTCACGAGCTATCTCACGGGCATCGGTTTCGAGGGCGAGCGGCGAAGCAAAGACTTTGAGAAATATTGGCCCGCCGATGTGCATATGATCGGCAAAGATATTCTCCGTTTCCACGCCGTCTATTGGCCGGCCTTTCTGTGGGCCGCCGGGCTTGAGCTTCCGAGAACCATCTTTGCTCACGGGTGGATTTACTACGAGCAGGACAAAATGAGCAAGTCCAAGGGCAACGTCGTCTACCCTGAGCCGATTATCAAGACGTTCGAAGAATTCGGCGCGCCGGGCAACGACGCGCTGCGATATTACTTGCTGCGGGATACGCCGTTTGGGCAGGATGGGAGTTTCTCCTATGAGGGACTGATTCAGCGCTACAACTCGGATTTGGCGAATGACTTTGGAAATCTGGCAAACCGAACCGTCAGCATGATCCGCCAATATCGTGACGGAACGGTCCCTCATCCACCCGACTCGGTCTTGAGCTCGGGAAAAATCCCACCGCTTCGCAACGAAGTTGGGAAGGTGCTGAACGATTTTCCACAGCGATTCGGCCGCTACGAGCCGTTTGGGGCCCTCGCAGACGCGGCAGCACTTGTACGCGATGTTAACGGCTTTCTCACAAGCAGCGAACCTTGGGCCATTGCGGCTTCGCTCAACAGGTCCCCTTTCCCGCCTGCTGGCTCTGACGTCCGGCGTCCGGGCGAAGAGTCACGTTTCGCCGGGGAGGAGAGTAACCGCGGTCAGGAGTTGCTTGACGAAAGCTTATACGCGACGGCAGACGTGCTGCGCTGCCTGGCGGTGCTGCTTTTCCCATTCGTCCCCAAGGCTGCGCGCGAGTTATGGCAGCAGCTTGGCTGTGAAGGCCGCGTCGAAGATCAAACATTCAATGATTTGAAATGGGGAGCCCTTGAGCCCGGCACAAAGGTCGGTAAGCCGGAGCCCATCTTTCCCCGCCTCGACAAAGCGAAGATGCTCGCCCGCCTCGAAGAGGTTGCCGAAGTGGACCGCGAGCAAGGCAAGAGCCAGCAAGATGCTGGCGCTATACGAAGCGCCGGCGTTCCGCCGGCAAAGATCGACGGCATGAAGGAGGCACCGACGCCCGTGGAACAAGAAAACGCAAAAGCACCAACTCAATCCCAACCCCTAATCCCCAATCCCCGGCCCCTAGCCCCTAATCCCCAATCC
>JBOGJS010000310.1:0-9848 GCA_050745365.1 Terriglobia bacterium | reverse complement strand
ACGCGCGGTGGCGGCAAAGCGGCGCGCTTTGCCCTGGGAATCAAAAGCCGCGACCTGGACCTCCGCCCGAGGCTGGATTCCATCATGAACGCCCGTAATCTCGAAAACTTCCCGGCCTGTAAGTCCGAGCGACGCAGCGCTCTCGCCGCGTTTAAATTCAAGAGGAAGAACGCCCATGCCCAGCAGATTACTGCGGTGAATCCGTTCATAGCTTTCGGCGATCACCGCCTTGATGCCCAGCAACAACGGGCCTTTGGCCGCCCAGTCCCGCGACGAGCCCGCGCCGTATTCCCTGCCCGCCAGTACCAGGAGCGGCACATCTTCTTCCTTGTAGCGCATGGCGGCATCAAAAATCGGCATCTGCTCTCCGTCGGGCAAATGTACAGTAACCCCACCCTCCGTCCCCGGCGCAAGCAGATTCTTCAACCGGACATTTGCAAAGGTTCCGCGCGCCATCACCCGATCATTTCCCCGGCGGGAGCCGAAAGAATTGAAATCCGCTTTCCTGAGACCGTGCTCGATGAGGTAGCGGCCTGCCGGACCGGACGCAGGAATATCGCCGGCCGGGGAAATATGATCCGTCGTCACCGAATCGCCCAGGAGGGCCAGCACGCGGGCGCCTCGAATCTCCCGGAGGGGGGTGTGCTCGGGCCTGAGGCCCACAAAAAAGGGCGGCTCCTGAATGTATGTAGAATCTTCGCTCCAGTTATAAAGCGCGCCACCGCTCGTCGGAACCGCATTCCACGTCGGATTGCCGTCCCAGACGTTGGCGTAGGTGCGGCGAAACATTTCCGGAAGAACGGCCTGCCCTACCATCGTGGCGACCTCCTGAGAGGAAGGCCAAACATCCTGGAGATAAACCGGCTTCCCTGTCTTGTCTTCCCCTAATGGCTCATGGACAAGATCGATATCCACTGTGCCGGCGAGCGCGTAGGCCACCACGAGCGGTGGCGAGGCCAGATAGTTGGCGCGCACCAGCGGATGAATCCTACCTTCGAAATTACGATTTCCGGAAAGCACCGCTGCTGCCACAAGATCATTTTCCGTCACCGCCTTGGCCACTTCTGGAGGCAAAGGCCCGCTGTTTCCAATGCAGGTGGTGCAACCATAGCCCACCAAGTCAAACCGCAAAGCGGCCAGATCGTCCAGCAGGTTTGTCTGTTTCAGATATTCCGTAACAACTTTCGAGCCGGGCGCCAAGCTTGTTTTTACATAGGGCGGCACTTCGAGGCCCAGCTCCCGTGCTTTCCGCGCCAACAGGCCCGCAGCCAGCATTACGCTCGGATTCGAAGTGTTGGTGCACGAAGTAATCGCGGCAATCACGACGGCGCCGTGCCCCACTTTTTTTTGCGTTCCGTTAAACCCGATGGTTGCCGTCCGCCGGGTTTCCTCCGGCGCGAGGCCGAGACCCCGCTCCTTGATGGGGGCCGTCAGTGCCCGCTCAAAGGATTCTTTCATTCTGGAAAGCGGCACGCGGTCCTGCGGGCGCTTCGGTCCCGCCATACTCGGCTCAACCGTCGCAAGATCAAGCTCCATCGTGTCGCTGAATTCGGCATCGGGCGCCCCAGGGGTGCGGAACAGGCCTTGCTCCTTCGTAAAGCGCTCAACCCGATCCACTTCTTCTTCCGTGCGGCCTGTCTGCCTCATGTAGCGAAGCGTCTCTTCATCGACGGGGAAAAAACCCATCGTCGCGCCATACTCGGGCGCCATATTTCCAATCGTCGCGCGGTCCGGCACGGACATTTCCACCACCCCCTCGCCGTAAAACTCCACGAACTTCTCTACCACACCCTTGCGCCGAAGCATTTCGGTTACGAGGAGCACGAGGTCCGTGGCCGTCACGCCGGGGCCAAGTTCGCCCGTCAGCCTGAACCCCACCACTTGCGGCGTATGGAAGAAGTAAGGCTGTCCAAGCATGGCAGCCTCAGCCTCAATTCCGCCAACACCCCAGCCCAAGACACCCAGGCCATTGATCATCGTGGTGTGAGAGTCCGTGCCGAGCAGCGTATCCGGGAACAGAAAGGTTTCGCCATCACGCCTTTCGGCCTGCACAACTTTGGCGAGAAACTCGAGGTTCACCTGGTGGACGATGCCCGTCGCCGGAGGGACAACGCGGAAATTGCGAAAAGCCTGCTGGCCCCATCGTAAAAACTCATAGCGCTCGCGGTTGCGCTGGAACTCAATCTCCGCGTTCCGCTCGAGAGCCACTCGCTGGCCGAAGACATCCACCTGAACCGAGTGGTCGACGACCAGATCAACGGGAATCAGCGGATTGATGCGTGCAGGGTCGCCACCCAGGTGCTTCATCGCGTCGCGCATCGCGGCAAGATCGACGACGGCCGGAACACCCGTGAAATCCTGTAAAATCACGCGCACGGGCTTAAACGGAATGTCGCGCGAAGAAGGAGATTTCGGATTCCAGGCAGCCAGCGACCGTACGTCTTCTTCGCGCACCTGGCCGCCACCACAGTTGCGCAGGAGATTTTCGAGAAGCACGCGGATGGAGAAAGGAAGCCGTGAAAGTTGGCGCGCTCCCTCCTTCTCCAGGCAGTCGAGGCGATAAATAGTTCCCTTGCCTCCCGCCGTTTCAATTGTCCCGCGCGCACCGAAAGGATCACTGAATTTCGCCGCACTCATCAGGTTGTCCTCAAAAAATGGCAACAAACACTTGAATATAACACGCGGAGAACCGATTGAGAACGCCGGGCGTACGGGGATGGTGGGTCAGTTTGAACTGTAGCGGCGAGTTGACCTCGCCAGTTGGCGGCATGAAGCCGCCTCTACTATCATTCGTTACTTTTCACTCGAGCTTGTGGCGCAGAGCTTTTTCGCCTGGTCGAACTGAGCCTCCGTGTGCTTGGATGGGATCACAACGAGCTTGATCTTGTTCTTCACGGCGTATTCATTCAGCTTCTTCACGTCACCCGGCCCTGTATACTTTTGCTTGGGCAGCTTCGCGTTAACCGTCTCAAGCACCTTATATTGCGTACGAACATAGATGACTCCGGCCAGAAAAAGCTTGCGCTTCGCCGGCATCCCCTTGGAGAGAATCACGCAGCCCGTGTTTCCCTCCGTCGTGCCCGCCACCGTCGGCTCAGTCGTTTTCTTTGGTGCGCTGAAGATGGGAACAGTCCAGACAGCCATAAGGAACCCAGTAAGCAGAATGATTTTCATAGAATCCTCGCGCGCTATCAGGGCCGGGCTGGCCCCCACGGTCAGCATTTTCCTCGCCGTGGGTTTGCCTTCCCATAAAACGTGACGGCGTATTGACGCACGAACTCGCCGTCACCACTACCATTTAGATTACCATTCTCATCAACCGGACGTTATAAACTCAATCTCAACTCAGCCGCAGGTTTCTGAGGTAATGATAGCTGATCTTGATGGCGGTAAGAGGCGACCCGTCGCAACGGTCCTGCTCAACGAAAATGTACTTCGCGCCAGCCTCGTTTACATGGGCGAAAATTCTCCGCCAGTCGATGCGGCCCTGACCTACCGGAACAAATGGGTTCGGTTCCGTGGGGCTCGGGTCTTCAAAGTGATGGACGGAGATGCCCTTCCGCAGGTCTTTGATGTGCAGCAGTGGGAAGCGGCCCGGATAGCGCCGCCAGTAGGTGAGCGGGTCCTTCCCGGCATAGACGACCCAAAAAATATCCATCTCCATCTGCAGGTGCTTTGGAGGGCAGTGCTCGAGAAGAATGTCGTAGCCGGTCGTGTGGTCCACGGGGTAAAATTCGTTGAAATGCGCATGATAGCAGAACTGAATTCCTGCCTGGTGTGAAACCCTGCCGCACTGGTTAAAGAAATCGGCGCGCCGCCGCCATTGCTCTGCGTCGAGCCTGGCATTATCGCCCACCACAATGTAGCGCATTCCATACTGGTGGGCCGAATCTACGCTTGTTTTCCAATCCGGATCCAGGTTTTTTGGAACCTCAACGTAGCCGCTGGGCGCGGTGAGCCCGTCGGCGCGAATGTCCTTCATGATGGCCGCAGGGTCCGGCTCGTTCCAAACCGCAGCCTCGACGACTTTGTAACCCACCTCGGCAACTTGTTTGATGGTTCTGGCGGAATTTTGAGCCAGCAGTTGACGCACGGTGTAGAGCTCAAGGCCGATGGGCCCGGGCCATGCAAGCCGTCCCGCCGCCCGGGCGTCGTTCCCTGCCGCCGCTGCGCCGACGGCAATTCCTCCCAGCGTCCCTCTAAGGAAACTCCTTCGTGTCAGCATCGGGCTACCTCCTTCAAAATTTAATTGTGTCGCGTTCGAGAACCTTCACTCTTCTTCCTCTCCCTTGCCGAGGCCGGCGGCGTGGGCAGCGGCCACAATCTTCTCAGCCATTTGGGGCGGCACCACATCGTAGTGCGAATATTCCATGGAGTAGGAGCCGCGGCCCTGCGTCATCGAAGTGAGGTCCGACGCATAGGCCAGCATCTCGGCGAGCGGCGCTTGTGCCTTGATAATCGTAGAGCCGCCCTTCGAGTCCATGCCCTGGATGCGGCCTCGGCGGCCGTTCAGGTTACCCATAATATCGCCGGAAAAATTTTCTGGCACCGTGATCTCAACATCCATGACCGGCTCAAGAAGGCATGGCTTTGCCTGCGCCATGCACGCTTTGAAGGCCTTGGACCCCGCAAGCTTAAAAGCGATTTCTGACGAGTCCACCTCGTGATAGGAACCGTCAAATACCGTGGCTCGAAAGTCTACCACCGGATGACCAGCCAGGTAGCCCTTCGCAGCCGCCTCAACGATTCCCTTCTCCACGGCAGGCACAAAATTCCTGGGGATAGCACCACCGAAGATATCGTTGACAAACTCAAAGCCAGCGCTACGCGGCAGCGGTTCCACCCTGATCCAGCAATCGCCGTACTGACCGTGGCCGCCCGTCTGCTTTTTATGTTTGCCTTGCGCCTCCACTTTTGCCCGAATCGTCTCCCGGTAGGGAATCTTGGGAGCTTTCAGCGTGACCTCCACGTTAAAGCGGCGCTTCAGCTTGGAGACAGCGACCTCGACGTGCTGCTGGCCGGAACCCGCCAGAAGAAACTCATTGGTTTGTGGGTCGCGCGAGAAGCGCAGAAGCAGATCCTCTTCCAGCATGCGGTGGATGGCCGTCGAGAGCTTATCTTCATCTCCTCGCGATTTAGGCTCGATGGCAAATGAAATGGCCGGTTCTGCCAGCTTGACTTTTGGATATAAGATTGCCGCGGACTTCTCTCCGAGTGTATCCCCGGTCAGCGTGTCTTTGAGCTTGGCCACCGCGCCCAGATCCCCCGCGTGGAGTTCGCCCACCGGCGTTTGCGCTTTGCCCTGGACAACGGCAATGTGTGAAAACCTTTCCGTACCGCCTCGATTAAAATTGGAGAGAGTCGCTTCGTTCTTCAAGACGCCCGAAAGCACTTTAAAGCAGCTCACACGCCCAGCAAAAGGATCGGCCAGAGTTTTGAAGACATAAGCGGCCAGAGGCTCGCTGTCCGCGATCTTACGCCGGACAACCGGGCCGCCTTCTGCGGCCTGGCCTTCCCATTCGCCAAGTTCCAAGGGCGAGGGCAAATGTGTAGTGATGAAGTCCAGCAATTCCTGGGATCCAATGTTAAGCAAGGCAGCAGTCACAAGCACGGGGAAGAGGCGGCGCTCACGAATGGCATCCTTCAGGCCAGGAACAAGGTCTTCGGGCGGAATCGTTCCCTTGTCGAAGAACTCTTCCATGAGCTTGTCGTTACCTTCAGCCACCATCTCGACCATCGCTTCATGAGCTTTAGAGGCAGCTTCGGCGTAATCGGCTGGAATCTCAGACTCTACGGGCCGTCCACTCCCGTTCGAATTATATGAATAAGCCTTCATGCGCACTAAATCGATTGCACCCCGAAAGCCCTTTTCCTCACCCCAAGGCAACTGGATCGGAACTACAGAGCGGCCAAAGGCCTCGCTGAGGGCCTTGAGGGCCCGCTCAAAACTGGCGCGGTCGCGATCCATCTGGTTGATCACGAAAGCGCGGGGCAGTCCGTATTTTTCGCAAAATCCCCACGTTCTTTCTGTCTGCACCTCGACGCCACTCACCGCGTGGACCAGCAGGAGAGCCGAATCCGCCGCCGTCAGGGCGGCTTCCGTCTCATGCAAAAAGATATTGAACCCGGGCGTATCAATGAGGTTGACCTTCGTCTTGCCCCACTCCGCATAGGCGAGCGAGGCGCTGATGGAGAATTTGCGCTGGACTTCCTCTTCGTCGTAATCGGTGGTCGAAGTGCCGTCATCCACTCTGCCCAGGCGGTTCGCCATGCCCGCCGTGTAGAGCAGTGCGGAGACAAGCTGCGTTTTGCCAGTGTGACCGTGTCCAATAAGAGCGACGTTGCGGATGTTTGAGCCTTCGTAACTTTTCACCGTCAACTCCTTCGATGAATAGAGAGCGCGAAAACACGCATCCTAACACATCCGTTCCCGCAGGTTCAATGGAAGCGCTTCGCAGCTCGTATCGCGCCTGCCGGTCTCACCAGCCGGGGTCATGCTTCAGGACTCGTGAAAAAAATTCGGATCCTGTCATTCTGAGCGTCCACGGAGGGTAGCCACGGCACCGGTTTCGTGCCGTGGGCCTTTTTCTTGCACCATTTAATGAGCGGGCAGACATCCATTCGATGCTCTGGACGACTCGCGAAATGGTGAAGGGATGACCCACTCCAAGGAGAGCGTCAGTGGTCCGGCATCAGGACGTAGCCGCGTGCAGCCTGCGCCGCGTTCCTTTCATCGCCGCCGTTACAAGCCGAAATTCTTCCGGCAAAAGCCCACGGCACACACCCGGTGCCGTGGCTACCCACTCCTGCTTGTTAAGAAGATTGAAATTTGAGCACGACCGGCAGGAAGGAAGGAGCGAAACCCACGAGAAATGGAGGATAAATGAGTCGGCGCATCCTGGAAAGCGGCAGAATGCTAGACAGCCTTTTGCTGGAACTTGCGTCGCAAGGCGGAGTGCAGGCGATTACGCACCCGGTCCGGCATAGGAAATCGCTTGCCGTCACAGTAAAGCTCAATGGTTTTGCGCGTAGTGTCGAACACCACTTTACAGTGGGCGCACTTGCCAACGTGTTCACGGAACACGCGCTTCAAATCCTCGGTGAGCTCCCCATCCAGGTATTTTGAAATTTCTTGAAAAGCTTCTTTACAAGTCAAACGCTTACTCCCGCTTAAGGACTTTGCTCAATTCTTCACGGAGTTGAAGCCTTGCCCGGAACAGCCGGGCCTTCACGGCTCCCGTCGTCAAGCCTAATGTCTCCGCTGTTTCCTCCGTTGAGAGCTCATCAACATCCCGCAAAAAGAAAACGGCGCGGAGGTTGGGAGAAAGAGTCTGGGCAGCCTTCACGAGGATTTCATCCATTTCCTCTTGGCTCATGAGCTGCTCGGGGTTGGGTTTCCAATCCCGGAAGTCATGTGGCATGAATTGTCCATCTTCATCGGTCGAGCCTTCGAGGGGTTCGGCCTTATCCGAGCGGCGTTTACGCAGCTTCATCAAGCCTTCGTTCACGGCGATTCGGACCAGCCAGGTATAGAAACGCGAATCCTGCCGGAACCCCGGAAGATGCTCAAACGCCTTCAGGAAGGTCTCTTGAAGGACATCTTCGGCATCCTGCTCGTTTCCGGTCAGCCGCAGAGCCAGACGGTAAATCTTCTTCTCGTAACGGTTAACCAGCTCCTCAAAAGCGTCATTGTTTCCCGATTTGGCTTCCGTCACGAGGCTGGATTCGCTTTTTTCGAGCGCGTCTTGTCGCAAATCGGCTATTCTCCTCGGCGATAACGCATCCAGCGATAACAAGCTCAAACCGGCAGGTACGATGGAAGTATAATGCATTTTGATGCTCTCCTCTACCCTGGGAAACAGGGAGAGACAGAGCCAGCCTCTTTCTTAAGATGAATTTTCGAGCCTAGAGTTACAGAAACAATTACGCTTCCGGGGCGAGATCAAGCTTGCCGGCGGGAAGCAAGGTGCCTGTTACTGGATTCCGGAATACGCCGGGAGATTAAAACCCTAACAAAGAGTTGCGCTATCGGGAGGAATGATCATGCCAAAGAAAATTGCGAGTGGAAAGCGACGGGATCAATTGCCAAAGCGCCCCGCGCATAAGCCGATTGATCTTGGGCCTCAGCTTCTGATGGAAGCTGAGCACGTGCTGAAAGCCCAGCATCTGGCTCGCATCCTCGCGTGCCTTGAAAGGCTTTCGGAAGAAGATCTCTGGTGGCGACCCAACGCTTCTTCGAACAGTGCCGGTAATCTGGTCCTGCACCTTGCAGGAAATGTGCGGCAGTGGATTGTTTCCGGCCTGGGCGGGGAGCCAGACATTCGCAACCGCGACCGGGAGTTTGCGGAGCAGGGGCCGATTCCACGCCGCATCCTAGGCGCCCTGCTGAAAAAGGAAGTTAAGGCAGCGTGCCGGATTCTCGACACGCTCACCACGGACGATCTGGTGAAGTTCTATTCCATTCAAAAGTTTAACATCCAAGGTTTCATTGCGGTATCGCATGTGGTGGAGCACTTCGCTTTTCACTCCGGGCAGATTATCTACCTCACCAAACTTCGGCTGGGTGAGGACCTTGGATTCACACGATTGCCGGGAGAGAAGAAGCGAAAAGCACAAAATCTGCCGGCGGTTTAGGCTGAAGCCCGAATGCCTCTGGGCTCCCTGTGACAGGGCTCAAGAGCCGTGCTCTGATGCAAGCTTAATACCCACGGCACAAAGTCCGTGCCGTGGCTACCACTCAAGCCGTACTCAGCAGCGCGCGCCCTTTTTCGATGATGGATTTCAATTCAGACAGTTCCCCATCGGAAGGATTCACGAGCGGAGGCCGTGCGCATCCGACGGGCCGCCCCGTCAAATTCACACCTGCCTTAATCAGCGAAATCGCATAGCCCTTTTTACGTTCGCGCAGTTCAGCAAATGGCCTGTAGAAACCATCCAGCAGGCGCTCAAGAAGGCTGGAATTACCTTCGGTGAGTGCTTTATAAAAAGCGTGCGAAATTTCCGGAACAAAGTTAAGGACGGCGGAAGAGTAGCTCCCAATCCCGAGTCCCCGAAACGCCAGCGCTGAGAGTTCCGCCGTGGGCATTCCGTTCATAAAAGCCAGCCGTTCACCCACGGCGAGACGAATACGGCCCAGCCGTTCCATGTCCCCATATCCATCCTTAAAACCGACGAGGCTGGGGATTTCCGCCAGTCGCCGCATAGTGGAAGGGGCGAAAATGGCGTTATCCCGCTGATAGATAATCACGCCTAGATTTGTAGCAAGAGCGATGGACCTGTAATGTTGGTACAAGCCTTCCTGCTCCGCCTGCACCAGGTATGGCGGCATCAGCAACAAGCCGTCTGCTCCTGCGCTTTCCGCAGCCCGCGCAAATTCCAGGGCAAGAGGGATACCGTAGCCGGCACCGGCAATTACCGGAATCCGCCCGCGAGCCTCCTCGACGGCTATTTTCACGAGCTGCGAATATTCCGGCAAGCCTAGCGAGAAAAACTCACCCGTGCCGCCGCAGACAAAGAGAGCCGCCGGGGCGGCGGCCAGGATAAATTGAAGATGACTGCGGTAGCGCTCGATATCAACTTCGTTGCTTTCTGTAAACGGAGTTACCGGAAAAGCTAGCAGCCCTCGCAGCCGCTCCCGGAGTTCACTTGGATTCGTAGGCATCATCGTCCTCTGCGATACGCGGTCGCATTTCTTTGTTTTCTAAGAAACATTTTGAATCCTGTCATTCTGAGCATCCACGGCCTTCGGCTGCCAATCTGGCGCATGACAAAGCGTAGCGCGGAGACGCGGTAAATTTCGATCGGGACCCCTCATCCGGGTCGCTATGCTCCCCGCCTTCTCCGCAGGG
>JBOGJS010000309.1:0-22776 GCA_050745365.1 Terriglobia bacterium | reverse complement strand
GAAGAAACGCGCCCTCGAATTCAAGCACACTCCAATGGTCGGCCGCACCCACGGCGTCCACGCTGAGCCCATTACGTTCGGGATGAAATTTGCCAACTGGTACTCGGAAAACCGGCTGAACCTGGCCCGCCTGGCTTTCGCAGCGGAGGGGATGGAGGTGGGGAAGTTTTCCGGAGCCGTTGGCAATTACGCCCATCTGAGCCCGGCTCTCGAAAAGAAAATCTGCGCTCGGCTCGGCCTCAAGCCCGCCCCCATCACCACCCAGGTGATCTCCCGCGATCGCCACGCTTTTTACGCGTCGACGCTCGCGGTGATGGCTGCCTCTCTCGAAAAAATCGCGCTGGAGGTGCGCGGGCTTCAGCGGACGGAAGTTCTCGAAGCTGAGGAGTATTTTTCGGCAGACCAGAAAGGCTCCTCGGCGATGCCCCACAAGCGCAACCCCGTGACGGCGGAGCAGATTTGCGGTCTGGCTCGCGTGGTGCGCGCGAACGCACAGGCAGCTCTTGAAGACGTCGCGCTGTGGCACGAACGGGACATCTCGCATTCTTCCGTCGAGCGCATCATCCTGCCGGACTCGACAATCCTCGTGGATTATCTTCTGGATAAAACCGCGACACTGGTTGAGAGTCTTCGCGTCTATCCCGCAAGGATGCAAGAGAACCTGGGGCGGCTTAAGGGGTTGATCTTCTCCGGCCAACTCCTGCTCGATCTTGCCGACAAGGGCGCCCAGCGAGAGGAAGCTTATCGCTGGGTTCAGCGCAACGCCACACAGGTGTGGACGACAGGGGAGGACTTTCGAGCTCTCGTCGAAAAAGACGCGGAGATTCGCCGCTACCTTGGAACTAGCGAGATTGCACGGGCCTTCTCGCTTGACCGCCAGCTTCGCTACATCAATTCGATTTACCGGCAGGTTTTCGAAGATTAAGAGCGGGAAGCATTGATTCGGACGTATTCGCCGGTGAAATCGCACGTCCACATATGCGCCGCGGCTTTCCCCTGATGGAGGTCAACCTGCAGCGTGAATTCACGCTTGCTGAATTGCTTCTGGGCGGCGGTCTCATCGAAGCCGGAGTGGATCCCATTTCGGCAGAGAAACAGTGAGTTCACGCGAACGTCAACTTTTCGAGGATCGAAGCGCGCGCCGGAATAGCCCACCGCGCAGACAATGCGGCCCCAGTTGGGGTCGCCGCCCGAAAGCGCGGTTTTGACGAGCGGGGAATTGGCAATGGCGCGGGAGGCGCGATCTGCGTCCGCTTGCGTCTTCGCGCCGGTCACCTCAATCCTCACCAGCTTGGTGGCGCCTTCACCGTCTTTCACAATCATCCGGGCAAGAGACTGGCAGACCTCTAAGAGGCCGGCTTCGAGCGCTTTCCCATTCAAAGTGCCGGAGCATGCCGCAATACCGCTGAGGCCGCTCGAAAGCACGATGACGGTGTCGTTGGTTGACCTGTCGCCATCCACGCTGATGCGGTTAAATGAATCGCTTGCTGCCGCGCTGAGCATCATCTTTAGGTCGGGCGCGGGGACGGCAACATCCGTGGTGATAAACGAGAGCATCGTCGCCATGCGCGGGTGGATCATCCCCGCGCCCTTGGCAATTCCAACCAGATGAACTCGCCTGCCTTCCATCTCTCCGCGTAGGGCGCATACTTTCGGGAAAGCGTCCGTCGTCATGATGGCCCGCGCAACGGGATGGGCGTTTGCGCCAGAGAGTGAAGCCACAAGAGCCGGGAGCTGGTGAGTGATTTGCGAAGGGTTCATCAGCTTGCCAATGACGCCCGTCGAAGCCACCAGGACTTGCTGGCGGGGAATACCCAGCAGTTCGGCCGCGACGCCCGCGCTCTCTTCCGCAATCTGCATTCCCGCCTTTCCGGTGCAGGCATTGGCGTTTCCGGAATTCACGACGATCGCCCGCGCCCGGCCGCCGCTTCGAACAAGATGCCGCCGGGAAAGCAGCACGGGCGCTGCGGCGGAACGGTTGGTGGTGAAAATTCCCGCGGCTGTCGCCTCTGCCCCCTCACAATAAATCAGCGCCAGGTCGAGCGCACCACTTTTCTTGATGCCGGCGTGTGTAGCAGACCCGCAAAACCCTGCCGGCGACGCTACGTGACCTCGAAATTTTTTCCAGAGCATCACAGGATCAAAGTACCGCGCTTGGCTCAATCACCGTGAGAGGTTGTGGGAAGGCTGGAAGGTGGGCCGGACAACTGAATGGAACGCAGGCTTTCATCGCAAGCCCGCGTCAGGACACCCTGATGGCCATACCCGGTTTTGCAGACCGCTTGCACCATGCGATCCGGCGCCATAACGCGCGCCGTCACATTCATGGCCTGTGTTTGTGAGTCATAATCCCAGATCAGCACCGCGTCGCGCCCATTGACCGTGAGATGCTGAAACTGATACCCGGCGAGCTCGTTCCTCGTCCCTTCGGTCTCAAGGTCAGCCATGTATTGCGCCGAAAACTGAGCCGACCCGGAGGTGTTGGGCTGCATGGAGATTGTGATCGAAGGGCCTCCCCCGAAAAGTCCAGGTCGATAAATCTTCACGCCGCCGGCATAGTCTTGGACCTTCCCATAAATCCCGAATGCAATCTGCATCTGAAGACCCAACCCTTCGTTCTGATAAGGAAGCTGCCGGAGTATTGCAGCTTCAACGCGCTGCTTGTGCCCCGGGTACCATCGGACGAGCAGCGTTTCAGTGCCGAGCACAATCACACCGATGATAACCAAAATGACGATGAGCCACTTCTGAGAAACCATAACTATCCATCTTATCGGCAGCGCTCAGATGGTGCAATAAGCCTGGGCCTGGGATCAAGGGCGAGCACTACCGGACAAATATCAGCGGCTTGGTTTTTCGGATGACGACGCCGATTTCGCGTGCCGGAAGCTCGCGGGCAGAAAGCTCGCCCAATAACCCAGGAGCATCGGTAGAAGACACGGAAAGTAGAAGGCCGCCGGAGGTTTGCGGGTCGAAGAGCAGGTTTCTCACGGGTTCGGCAACTTCCGCCGCAAACTCAACGCAGCCGGAAACGAATTCCATGTTGCGCTTGAGACCGCCCGGCAAGAAACCCTCCCGTGCCGCGTCCAAGGCACCAGGCAGGAACTCGATTTGCGATGAGTCGATCATCAGGCTCACACTGCTCCCTGCTGCCATCTCACGAGCGTGGCCCAGCAAACCGAAGCCGGTAACGTCCGTGACCGAGTGGATGTGGTACTTCATGGCCGCTTCGGCCGCCGCACGGTTCAGCGTGCTCATGGATTCAATGGCCGCTTCAACAGATTCTCGGCTGGCCTTACGCTGCTTGAGAGCTGTCCCGAGCACACCCGTTCCCAGCCGCTTCGTCAGAATCAAGTGGTCGCCCGCCTGCGCGGTGGAATTCGAAAGCACCCGGTCCGGATCAATCAGGCCCGTCACCGCATAGCCGAACTTGATTTCTTCATCGCCGATGCTGTGGCCGCCGATCACCGCGCATCCAGCTTCCTGCATCTTCGCGAGCCCACCCCGGAGAATCGCTTCGAGAATTTCGAGGTCCCTGCCTGAGTTTGGAAAGCCGACAATCGAAAGCGCCGTCAGCGGCCGACCACCCATCGCGTAGATGTCGCTCAAGGAATTGGCGGCTGCGATCCGGCCGAAAGTTGCGGGATCGTCCACGATGGGCGTGAAGAAATCCACGGTTTGTACCAGCGCGAGGCGCGGCGCAACCTCCGCTGGCAGACGATACACTCCGGCATCGTCGGCGTTCTCGAAGCCGATGAGGACATTCGGATCGGCCTGTTTGGGCAGGCGCGACAAGACCGAGTCCAAAATACTTGGACTCAATTTAGCCGCTCAACCCGCTGCTTTCACCATCGAGGTGAGGCGAACACGTTCGTCCATGAAGACTTATTATATGGCTTTTCTATCGCCTTCGGACACCTGAATGAGAATAAATCGACGGAGGTTTCAAGCCGTCACATTGACGGGCGAGCTCGTCGTGGTGTTCGTTGAACTTGGCGTTGTAGGTGTTGTGGGCGTGGAGGGCTCAAGGTCCTGCTGGAGCGTAGTGAAGGCTTGCTGGGCTGCGGAGAGATTGTTGGTTTGCAAAGCCTGGGCCAGCGAGTTGAAAGCCTGGACCGCAGAGCTGTTCCGGGAGCCGGAGGAATGGTGATGATGTCCATGTGTGAGGCCCTGGGACCCTTGCTGCAAATCCTGCTGGAGCGCAGTGAAAGATTGCTGGGCGGCGGAAAGATTACCCGATTGGAGCGCCTGCCCAAGCGCATTAAAGGCCTGGTTTATGGAGCTGTTCTGTTGTTGAGCCGGACTCGCGCCTTGCTGTAAGTCCTGCTGGAGCGTGGTGAAGGCTTGCTGGGCGGCGGAAAGATTGCCCGATTGGAGGGCCTGGCCGAGGGTGTTAAAGGCAGTTACGATGGGATTAGCCTGCTGGCCGGTCTGGCCCGCCGTCGCCTGCGGAGATGTCTGTTGCGCGCCTGTCGAATCCTGCTGGAGAACAAGCACGAGAGACTGGATGACCTGGTCGAGGGTATTGAGGGCAGCGGTCAGCGAGTTGCCTGAGCCGGTCGATTGCGTTGAGGTGGTTGGCGTTGCAGGTGGGTCTGCTTCGGGCGCGCTGGTTGAGTTATTTCCCTGGAGGGCCTGCGCCAATCGCTGCACTTCACCTTGCTCCTGCCAATTTCCCTGCAGGCTGCCCTGATAAGAACTGCTGCCGGAAATGCCAGCGATTGACATTGTCCACCTCGCTCGTCGGGGTTTGAACTTCCGATTCGGTGCTTTGCCGAGTCGTAAATCTCTTATATCGGCACTGCCTGAGACGACTTTAATCTGAATTCGTAAGTTGAACCAAAGCGAAGCACTCGAGTCTCGGAATGTCACACTATAGCCGATTAATAATGCTGGCCAGGTATCCAGCTCCGAACCCGTTATCGATATTGACTACGGCGATATTGGAAGTACAACTGTTCAACATGCCCAGCAAGGCAGCGAGGCCGTAGAAGCTCGCTCCATAGCCGACACTGGTAGGGACGGCGATGACTGGAACACCCACCAGCCCGGCCACCACGCTTGGCAATGCACCTTCCATGCCGGCCACGCAGATGATGATCCGGGCGTTCCGCAGTAAATGGCTCTCGCCGATTAAACGGTGGATGCCGGCCACGCCGGCGTCGTAGAGCGACTGCACACGGTTGCCCATCGTCTCGGCCGTTACCAGCGCTTCTTCAGCCACGGGAATATCCGTCGTTCCTGCCGAAACCACCAGGATGTTCCCTTTGCCGCGCATCTTGCGGTCCACGCGCACGGCAATGGCTCCGGAGAGCGGATGGAATTCAGCCTTCGGAGCAATTTTCCGGATGCGTTGGAAGAGCGGTTCATCACCACGAGTAATCAGAATATTGTGTTTGCGCGGCAGCATCCGGCGGACGACCCCTTCCACGTGCTCCGGTCTTTTGCCGCGGCCGAAAATAACTTCCGGAAAACCTTGCCGGAGTGGGCGGTGATGATCGATTTTGGCGTAGCCCAGATCTTCGTACGGCAGGTCGCGCAGGCGCTCGACGGCTGCCTTCACGCTCAGCTTGCCCTGGCGAACCTGCTGAAGCATTTTCGTGATTTGCTCATCATTCATTCAGGATTTCCAGTATAGCAGGAGCGGCGCCGCTCCTGCTGGAGCCAACGGAGCAATTTGTGCTACCCGCGCGGACGTGGATCGTGCGACTTCGAATGTGCCAGCCCACCCCGGCACCGGCAGACGATAGCGGCCGGCAGCCCGGCAGCCGGCGGGCGCAAGAGAATAGCCCGCGCTGAAAACGTGCGTCACCGTTTGGTTCTAGCGCCGCATGGCGCTGCTTTCGGCATGTTATGATCCACAACAGCAGCCCACAACAGCAGCTTAGGACGGTGTGCGGAAAAACGGAGGCGCCGAGGATGACCAAGACCACGCTGGGAGTTCTGGTTGGCAACCGCGGCTTTTTTCCAGTGGCGTTGGCGCGCGAGGGGCGCGAAGAAGTGCTTCGGGTGCTCGATCGGGATGGATACAAGAACGTTTGCCTTGGGCCGGAAGAAACGCGGTGTGGCGTGGTCGAAACGCTTCAGGACGCGCGACGATGCGCTGACTTGTTCAGAAAACACCGCGACGAGATTGACGGCGTGCTGGTGACATTACCGAACTTCGGGGATGAAAAGGCCGTGGCCAACACGCTACGAATGGCCGACATGGAAATCCCCGTGCTCGTCCACGCCTTTCCGGATGAGCCGCAACGCATGATGCTCGGCAGCCGCCGCGACAGCTTTTGCGGCAAGATTTCCGTGTGCAATAACCTCCGGCAGTATGGCATTCGGTTTACGCTGACCGCCGAGCACACTGTAGCGCCGGCATCGGACTCCTTCAAGCGCGACCTCGAAATGTTTGCCGCCGTCTGTCGGATTGTCAGGGGATTGAAGAGCGTGCGCGTCGGAGTCATCGGTGCGCGTCCGGCAGCGTTCAATACGGTCCGGTTCAGCGAAAAGCTGATGGAGCGCGCCGGCATCAGTGTTGAAACGCTAGACCTTTCAGAAGTGTTAGGCCGCATCTCCCGAATGAAGGACGAGGATGCCAAGGTGAAGACAAAACTCGAAGGCATCCAGGACTATGTCTCGACGCGTACCGTTCCCACCGCTTCTCTTTCCAAGATGGCCAAATTCGGCGTTGTGGTGGATGAGTGGATCGAGGCCAATGAGCTTGCCGGAACCTCCGTCCAATGCTGGACGGCGATGGAAGAGTTTTTCGGCGTTGTTCCATGCACACTCATGAGCATGATGTCGCACAATCTGCTGCCGAGCGCCTGTGAGACGGACATGATTGGAATGATCGCCATGTACATCCTCCAGCTTGCCTCGGGAACACCGAGCGCGATTGTCGATTGGAACAACAATTACGGCGATGATCCCGATAAGGCCGTCATCTTTCATTGCTCCAATCTACCGAAGCACTTTTTTGAGGATTTTAAAATGGATTTTCAGGAAATTATCGCAACAACCCTGAACAAGGAAAGTACCTACGGCACGGTGGTCGGGAAGCTGAAAAGCGGTCCGCTCACCTATTGCCGCGTCAGCACCGATGATCTTCATGGCGAGATGCGCGCTTACGTGGGCGAGGGCGAGATCACTTCCGACCGCCTGGAAAGTTTTGGCGGCTACGGGGTGGTGCGAATTCCTGAGATGCAAAAGCTGATGCGCTTTGTCTGCAAGAACGGCTACGAGCATCACGTCTCAGTTAACCGTAGCCGCTACGGACGAGCCATCGAAGAGGCCCTCGGAAACTACAAGGGGTGGAAAGTCTACTACCACGCGTGAGCCTGGGGCCGTCCAGGGCAGCCACGGCACGGTTTTGTGTGCCGTGGGCCTTTCAAGAACCCAGCGGCAAAGCCGCTCTCGATCATCTATGAAATAAATATGTGTGGAATTTGCGGAGTGTTGAATTTCGACCGGCGCGAGGGCGTTGCTCCCGGCGTGATTGAGGCCATGAACCACCAGCTCGTCCATCGCGGACCGGACGACGAAGGCTCTTACGTGGCGGAAAACGTCGGCCTGGCCATGCGCCGTCTCAGTATTATCGACGTTGCGGCCGGCCATCAGCCGATGACGAATGAAGATGGAAGCCTCTGGCTGGTCTATAACGGCGAGATTTACAATCACCTGGAGTTGCGAGCTTCACTCGAGGCTCGCGGCCACCGTTACCGGACCGAGAGCGACACAGAAACCATTCTCCATCTCTACGAAGAGTATGGGCACGATTGCGTTCGGCATCTGCGCGGCATGTTCGCTTTCGCCGTCTGGGACGCGCGCAACCGCCGCCTTTTTGCCGCCCGTGACCGCCTGGGCATCAAGCCTTTTTACTATTCTCACAGTCCCCAGCGATTCCTGTTCGGATCCGAAATTAAGGCGTTGCTCGCCCACCCCGCGCTCAAAGCGCAATTTAACGTTAAGTTGCTGCCGGAGTATCTTGCCTTTGGGTATCTTGCGGGCGAAGAGACTTTCTTCAGCGGCATTCGCAAGCTCATGCCCGGCCATACGCTGGAGCTCGAGGAATCGGGCGAGCTCCGGATAGAGCGCTACTGGGACCTTGCTCTGCCTCAGGCAGAAGCTTCAAGGCCCCGGAAATGGTACGTGGAAACCTACCGCGAAATGCTGGAGCAAGCTGTCTCCAGTCACTTGATGAGTGATGTGCCGCTGGGCGTTTTTCTGAGTGGTGGGCTTGACTCAAGCGTTGTGGCGGCGCTCACCACGAAGTTGCGTCGCGCCCCCATCGAGACTTTTTCCGTCGGTTACGCCGAAGAAGAGTATAGCGAGCTGCCCGTTGCGCAGGTGGTAGCTCAACATCTTGGCTCCATCCATCATGAAGTCCGGATTGGCTGGAAGGAATTTATGGACGCGCTGCCGCGACTGATCTGGCACGAGGATGAGCCGATCGTCTGGCCTTCCAGCGTTTCACTTTATTTCGTGGCGAAGCTCGCGCGCGAGCGCGTGACGGTGGTCTTGACGGGAGAAGGCAGCGACGAAACGCTGGCGGGATATACGCGCTATGCCTGGACGCTGTGGAACGCGCGACTGGACAGCATTTATCGCGGCGTTGCGCCGGCGGGCCTTCGCAATGCCGTTCGCCGCGCCCTCGATGAGCCCAAGTGGCTGCCGCTCGAAGTCGAGCGCCGGCTGCGGCATACGTTTCTGGCACGTGACGGCGCTTCCTGGCCGTCGTTCTATTTTGATAATTTCTACTCCGCGTTCACCGAAGCGGCGCAGCAGCAATTGCTGGCATTCAAACCCACCTCCGGCGCCGCCTACGAGCATTCCCTGGCGTATTGGGAAAGATCTTCCGGGGATCTACTTCATCGCTTGCTTTATACCGACATCAAGACCTACCTGGTTGAGCTGCTCATGAAACAAGACAATATGAGCATGGCTGCTTCTATCGAAAGCCGCGTGCCGTTCCTCGATCACGCTCTCGTGGAGTTCACGGCCGGCATTCCCGCCACTTTCGAAATCCATAAGCTTGCCGGCAAGCAGGTTCTCAAGTCGGCCGCAGAAGATCTTCTGCCGGCTTCGGTGATCTATCGCAAGAAGATGGGTTTTCCCACACCGCTCAGGGGTTGGCTGCGAGGGTCGAACCTGGATTCGGTGGAAAAACTGCTGCTTGAGCCCCGCAGCCTCGATTGGGGCTTATTCAAGCCCGAAGCTTTGCGGCGGCTCTTCGAAGAGCAGCGCTCCGGCGCCCGCGACCATTACGAGCGGATCTGGCGCCTGATGAACCTGGAACTGTGGCGCCGCGTGTTCATCGAACGCGATCCGGCCTATCGGTAAACAGCGCTGAGTTTGTCGCCTTCGCTTTGGGGAGCTCTCACACCTCAATGTAATGCCTCAGTTTTGGGCCTGTAGAGGCGGCTTTATGCCGCCATTTCGGGCTGGCGGGGTAAACCCGCCCCTACGTGCGCGCCCGAAGCTGAGGCATTACGACTCAATCTTTCTGGCTTCTGCGTTCCAAACCGCGACCGTCTTCTTGAAATAAGAATAGTTCGCCATGTGGCATGCGATAGCACAGGCATTGGCGAACTCCGGTCCCTCAATTGACGGCTGGCGTGTTTTGACGGACTGGAAAAAGTTCCACAGGTGTTCGCGCGTTGAATCATATCCATGGGGAACCTGATAGCTGGTTGTGGAGATGAGCTCGGCGGTGCCGGGCGCGGGGTCGTGCGCTTCGTCCCATCGTTTAGCGTAGGCTTGCCGCAAGGGACTGGGCCAGCCGGGAGTGCACGCGTTGTGATCCTTGCCGTCCTGCGGCGTGATCGAAAATCCGCTGGGATTTTCCACGCCCTCAACAGCCATAATTCCGTGGTCGCCCATGAAGTGGAAACCCTCGCCGGTATCGGTATTCAGCGTCACCCTCAGGGTGAGGCTGAAGCCGGGATAATCGTAGACCGTCGTCATCACGTCTGGAGCATCGCGGCCATCCTTCCAGCGGTAAAGGCCGCCTTGGGTAAATGCGCGCAGTGGCGGGGAAGAAAGGTTCATCGCGTAGTGGATTCCGGTGAGATGGTGGATGAAAAGGTCGCCGGGGATGCCTTCACCGTAATCGTTAAAACAGCGCCAGCGCGTCCAGCGAATCTTATTGAATGGCAGATGACTCACAGCGGGTTCCTGCCACGTCTGCCAGTCGAGCGTCTCGGGTGTGAGATCGGGCGGGACGGTGTAGCCCCACGCGCCGCAATAATTGTTGCGTCCCATCTGCGCTTCCACCAGGCAGAGATCGCCCAGCACGTTTTGAGCAAACAAGTCTTTCATCTTCTGATAGACCGCCGAGCTTGGCTCCTGGCTTCCGCACTGGACGATGCGGTTGTATTGGTTCGCGGCGTCGATGATCTCAAAACCTTCTGCCACCGTATGCGTCATCGGCTTTTCGACGTAAACATCTTTTCCCGCCTTGCAGCAATCCACAACAATTCTTTTATGCCAGTGATCGGGCACGGGAGCGATGATGCAATCAATATCCTTCCGGTCGAGCAGCTCCTGGTAGGAACGGGTGGTGGGGAGATCCTCCTGGCCGACAATTTGCTTAGCCAGCGTCGCCCGGCCATCCCAGAGCTCGCAGGCAGCAACACATTGGACGCCCGGCAGTTGAATGGCGGTCGAGAGCAAGCCCGAGCCGCGCATTCCTATGCCGACGATGGCGAAACGCACCGTGTCGCTGGGGGGAACGGGTCGGGGCGATGCCGCGAGGCGGCTCTCGTCCACTAAAAAAGAGCCGGCGAGCGCGCTTCCCGCGGTCGTTTGCATGAACTGGCGGCGATTGATTCCGTTTCGAGACATAAGCTGAATCCTCCTCAAAAACGTCCAGAGGTATCGTAATACCGCCGGAGCCGGAGAGCAAGGTGGGGTTCTGTTTTCGCGGGTGGCGCATGCATCGATTTTTATGTATGCGCCACCCGCGATCCGCGACCATAGCCCTTGTTTTTCATTTTTCAGTTGACGCGAGGTTTTCTGGCCTATAAATTTAGCGTTTGCGCCACGGATTCCAGGAGGTGTGGCGGCCGGATTTCACTGGGAGGAGAGCCATGAAAGTCGGGATTTTCACCGCGCTGTTCGCCAAGCTGAGCCTGGATGACGTGATTAAGAAGATCAAGCCCCTGGGGATCCGAACGGTGGAGCTGGGCACAGGGAACTATCCTGGGGACCCACACCTGAAGCTGGAGTGGTTAAACGCTCCCACCAAGTTGAAGGAATTCAAGGAAAAGCTGGACGACCAAGGCATCACCATCAGCGCCCTCAGTTGCCACGGCAATCCCCTTCATCCGAACAAACGTTTTGCTGAAACCAACCAGGAAACCAGCCGAAAAACCATTCTGATGGCGGAGAAGCTCGGTGTGACGCGCGTGATCGACTTTTCCGGCTGCCCCGGAGATTCGGAAAGCTCCAAATATCCGAACTGGGTTACTACACCGTGGCCGCCCGACTATCCGGAAGTGCTGAAGTGGCAATGGGAAAAGAAGGTGATTCCGTACTGGAAGAAGCGCGCGCAGTTTGCCGAAAGTCACGGCGTCAAAATCGCCATTGAAATGCATCCGGGTTTTGTAGCCTATTCGCCGGAAACCATGCTCAAGCTTCGTGCCGAAGCGGGACCGGCGGTCGGCTGCAACTTCGACCCGAGCCATATGTTCTGGCAAGGCATTGACCCCTGCGCCGCCATCCGCGCGCTTGGCGACGCCGTCTTTCACGTCCATGCCAAGGACACACGGCTTTACGAGATGAATTACAAGGTGAACGGGGTGCTGGATAACAAGCCTTATCGTGATGAGAAGAACCGTTCCTGGATCTTTCGAACCGTCGGCTATGGGCACGGGCCGGACTTCTGGGGAGACCTGGTCTCGACCCTTCAAATGATCGGCTACGACGACGTTCTCTCCATTGAGCACGAAGATAGCTTGATGTCCGTGGATGAGGGATTATCAAAGGCGGCGAACTTCCTGAACCAGATCATTATTAGGGAAAAGCTTTCGGAAGTTTGGTGGGCGTGAAAAAGCAGGTATCAGGTTTTAGGTGCCAGGTGCCAGATTTAACAGGACGCCGAAAAACTCCTTGAGTATGTCATACTGAGCGGCAGCGAAGCATCCCGGTATTTGTAAAATCGAAGCAAATACAGAGATCCTTCGTCGCGTGTGGCTCTTCAGGATGACAGTTTCCGATGTTTTTCAGCAATCAGCCACTCAGGCAGCCGAAACCTGGGGCTTCTCTGACACCTGGCCCCTAACACCTGAAACCCGTATCTAAGGAGCAGCGATGCCGGAACTCAATGTTGCACTATTAGGCTACAAATTCATGGGGAAGGCGCACTCAAATGCCTATCGGCAGGTGGGGCGGTTCTTTCCGGGAAAATATCAGGTCCGAATGAAAGTGATCTGCGGGCGCGACCAGAAGGCGTTGGAGGCTGCCGCTCGCCAGTTCGGCTGGGACGAGGTAGAGACGGACTGGCGCAAGGTGGTTCGGCGCAAGGATATCGATGTGATTGATGTCTCCACTCCCGGCAATCTCCATCACGATATGGCCATTGCGGCGGCCGCAAACGGCAAGCACATTATCTGCGAGAAGCCGCTCGGGAATTCGCTCGCTGAAGCGAAGGAGATGCTCAAGGCCGTTGAAAAGGCAGGCGTCAAGCACATGCTCATGCACAATTATCGCAAAATTCCTGCCGTCTCCTTTGCCCAGAAGCTCGTCGAAACGGGCCGGCTCGGAACAATTTACCACTATCACGGTGCTTACCTTCAGGATTGGGTTCTCGATCCCAGCTTCCCTCTCGTCTGGAGGCTGGACAAGAAACAGGCGGGCAGCGGCGCGCTCGGGGACATCGGGTCGCATGCCGCAGACCTGGCACAGTTCATTAACAGCGACATCGAATCGGTGACGGCGCAGATGACGACGTTTATCAAAGAGCGACCGCTGGCCGATACGGGAGAGGGAGCTTGGGGCGCGAAAGGGAAAAGGGGCAAAGGCCGCGTCACGGTGGATGACGACGCCAACTTCCTCGCTCGTTTCAAAAACGGAAGCGTGGGAGTCTTTGAGTCATCGCGCTTTTGCGCCGGCCGACGCAACTTCAATACTTTCCAGGTTTACGGGAGCAAAGGAAGCCTGGCGTTTAACCTGGAGCGGATGAACGAGCTTGAGTTCTACGAAGGCTCCGATGCGCCGGGCGAGCAGGGCTACAAACTCATCAATGTTTCGGAGCGCGTCCATCCTTATGCAGGGGCATGGTGGCCGCCGGCTCATCTTATCGGCTACGAGCATACTTTCGTACACGCGATCCACGATTTCCTCACAGCGCTCGAAAAAGACAAGCTGCCCGAGCCGAACTTCTACGACGGCGTAAAGATTCAGGCTGTTCTTGACGCGGTGGAGCGCTCGGCAAAATCCGGCAAATGGGAGCGGGTTTGAAGATTGAATCATCGGTTCATTAGAATATTGATTCATTCACCCCAGCGGTCCGTCCATCGCTCAATGACCCGCTGAATCAATGAGCAAATGGCTCAATGAATTCCTACCTGATGGGAATTGACGTTGGCACCACGGGGACGCGGGCGGTGATTGTGCGTGCCGACGGGCATGTTGTCTCTGCCGCCACCTTCGCCCACGAGCCCATGCGGATGCCTAAATCCGGGTGGGCGGAGCAAGACCCGGAAGACTGGTGGCAGGCCGCTCTTGCGGCCATCCGTTCTGCTCTGCAGCAGGCGGCGCTTCGGGGTGCGGATGTTGCTGCCGTGGGCCTCTCCGGCCAGATGCATGGCGTGACGTTGCTGGACAAGGCGAATGCCGTGCTTCGCCCCGCCATCATCTGGTGTGACCAGAGGAGCCAGGCGCAGTGCGATTGGATCACTTCGAAAGTGGGGCGGAAGCGGCTCACTCGCCTGGTTTCGAACCCGGCGCTGCCCGGTTTCAGCGCTCCGAAGCTGCTATGGATCCGCGATCATCAGCCACAAATTTATGAGCGTGCCGCGCATTTCTTGCTTCCTAAAGACTACGTCCGCTTCAAGCTCACGGGCCAGTTTGCCACAGACGTTTCTGACGCTTCAGGAACGCTTCTTTTCGACGTGGCTCAGCGGCGCTGGTCGGACGAAATGGTGGAAAGCCTGGAACTCGATCGCAGCTTGCTGCCCGATGCTCACGAGTCCACCGAGGTGGTCGGAGAAGTTTCGAGCGAAGCCGCTCTTCTGAGCGGGCTGCGCTCCGGAACGCCGGTGGTAGCGGGCGCCGGAGACCAGGCAGCCAGCGCCGTGGGTAACGGCATCGTCTCCCCTGGTCTCACTTCCGCAACCATTGGGACCTCCGGCGTCATCTTTGCGTACACCCAAAGCCCCAAACTCGATCCGGACGGTCGCATCCACACCTTCTGCCACGCCGTACCCGGGAAATGGCACGTCATGGGCGTCACGCAAGGTGCGGGCCTTTCGCTGCGATGGTTTCGTGAGCAACTCGGGGAGTCTGAGTCATGGTACGCACGGCAAGTGGGGGCTGATCCTTATGAGATCCTTATTGAAGAGACTCGAAACGTTCCGCCGGGTAGCGACGGCCTCTTATTTCTGCCCTACTTGATGGGCGAGCGGACTCCGCACCTCGACGCGGAGGCGCGGGGAATGTGGTTCGGTCTGACGGCTTCCCACACCCGCGGCCATTTAATCCGGGCGATTCTGGAGGGTGTTGCTTTCAGTCTGCGCGATTCACTTGAAATCTTCAGGCAACTGGAAATTCCGGTTCGTCAAATCCGCGCCTCCGGAGGCGGCTCACGCAGCCCGCTCTGGCGACAAGTCCAGGCAGATATCTTCGACAAGGAGTTGGTGACCCTTCAGGAATCGGAAGGATCGGCCTTCGGCGCGGCGCTGCTGGCGGGCGTGGGGGGTGGTATTTACCCGTCGGTTCCGGAGGCTGCCAAGCAGGCAACTCGAATTCGTGAATGCGTAGCACCGAACCCGGAAACGGCTCGCGTTTATAGCCGGCTTTATTCGGTTTATTCCGGCCTATATCCTGCCGTCCGCGAGCTTTCGCATCAGCTTGCGCGCTTCGACCAGGAAGAGGTTTGAGGCTGTAGGGGACCGGGGAACGCATCGGCCCCGAAGGGGCCACCTGTGAGTAGCCGTAGGTGAAACCTACGGAGTCCGAACGAACCGCAAAACTGTCCGACCCCGAAGGGGTCGTATGTCCCCCGGGGCGGCATACGGCTCGTGACCACGTTCAACCCCTCCGGCCTCCGGGGTTGGTCTAGACGGCCGGCCCGCTTCCCATAGGTTGCACCTACGGCTACTCAAGGTCTTGCCCTTCGGGCAAGCGGGAGTTTGACTGGCGCCACGGGCCCCACTGATGCTTTCAACCTTCATCACGTAGGGAAATCCCCAGACTTGATGGTCTTGAATCCTGGCGAAACGTTCCGCGCACGCTTTTGGGTTGTCCCAACGGGTTATTAAAACCTTTCAGCGCGAGGTCGGCTATGGCAAAGCCTGTTTCTCCCTCTACTGCAAAGATCGAGAAGACAAAATATAACGATTGGGACGTCTATCGACTTTCGAATGGAATCATCAGTCTCTATATCGCTCCCCAGTTAGGCGGGCGCGCCATCCAACTCGAATTGGGAGAGCAAGGTCTCTTTTTTGTGAACAAAACCCTGGCAGGCAAGGTCCTGCCCGAAGCCGAGAACAACGCGAAGTCCGGTTGGGCGAACTACGGAGGCGACAAGGTTTGGCCGGCGCCTGAAGGATGGATGAACGACGAGGAATGGCCAAGCATCCCCTACTATATTCTTGATGGCAGCAAGTTCGCCTTTGCGGTAGTGAAAGAAGCCCCGGACGAAGTTGCCGTGCGGGTAACCAGCCCGCCGGACCCCCGCACCGGGGTCGAATTCGAGAGGACCTTCCATGTGGTTGCCGGCTCAACGCGCGTCACGGTGAAGCAGGTGATGAAAAATATCAGTGAGCGGCAGATCCGTTGGGGCATCTGGCATGTGCTGCAAGCCGACGCCGCGGATGCGAACGACCCTACGAAGCCGAATCCCGAGCTTTATATGTATGTTCCAGTCAATCCTCGTAGTATGTTCCCTAAGGGCTATTACATTGCCTATGGTGATCCGCGGCACCCGAGCTACAGGCTGATTGATGATGGTCATATGCTGCGCGTTCATTACCTCTACCACGTTGGCAAAGTAGCGCTTGATTCGAGCGAGGGCTGGTATGCTATCGTGAACGGCCAGAAGAATATCGGCTACGTGGAAAATTTCAACTGGTTCCACGGCTCGGCTTATCCGGATAACGCCTCGGTTGAATCCTGGAACGACGGCCCCGGAACCGTCTCGCGTCGCCCCTATTTCCATACCCTTCCGGACGACCCTGAAAAGACTCCTTACTTCCTGGAGGCTGAAGTCCTCAGCCCCTATGCGAGGCTTGACCCGGGCGGCCAGTATGAATTTACGGTGCACTGGTCGCCGACGAGCGTGACGAATCCTATCGTCAAGGCCGTGTGGGCAGGTGCGGTCAGCCAGCCACTCGCCGCCAGCCCGGAAGGCTCTGAAGTAAAACTGAAGGGCGCTTTTGGCGTGTTTGTACCCGGAGAGCTTGTCGCCAACTTCTATAATGTTCCGGGCGAAGTGCTTGGCGAACAGACGCTTCAGCCGGTGGACCCCCGGCAGGTGGTCCGGCTGGACAAGACCATTTCCCTGCCGGCAGACGCATTTCGCATCAGCATCTTTGTTCGAGACGCCGAGGGCAACAATCGCGGGTACCTGGGGAATGCCGTGCTGAAGTAAGGAGAAAATACAGGGATTCTCGTCCCCGCCACTGCGGGAGCATAATGACAGGTTCCCAGAGTCTGTTGAGGTGGATAGATGAAAGCGCTTGTCAAAAGTAAAAGTCAACCTGGGCTCTGGCTGGAAGAAGTCGAAAAGCCAAGGATCGGCGTTAACGACGTACTCATCCGGGTTCATCGTGCCGGCATTTGCGGTACGGACGTTCATATCTACAAATGGAACGACTGGGCGCAAAAAACGATTCCCGTTCCACTCACCATCGGTCACGAATTCGTCGGTGAAATCGTGGAGGTGGGCTCGAACATCTGGGATTTTTCTGCAGGAGAACGGGTTAGCGGCGAGGGGCATGTGATTTGCGGTCGCTGCAGAAACTGTTTAGCAGGTCGGCGCCACCTGTGTGCTCATACGCAGGGAGTAGGCGTGAGTCGCCCGGGAGCGTTTGCGGAGTATATTGCCTTGCCGATGACCAACATCTGGCGGCACCACGCGGATATCGATGAAGATGTCGCTGCGATCTTTGACCCGTTCGGGAACGCTGTCCACACCGCCCTCTCTTTCCCGGTGCTCGGCGAAGACGTGCTCATTACCGGTGCCGGCCCCATTGGCCTGATGGCGGCCGCTGTCGTCCGGCATGCCGGAGCACGCTACGTGGTAATTACCGACATCAACGCTTACCGGCTGGAGCTTGCCCGGAAAATGGGCGTCACTCTGGCGATTGACCCGCGGCGTGAACGGCTCATTGACGTGCAGAAAAAACTGGGCATGACGGAAGGCTTTGATGTGGGCCTTGAAATGTCCGGAAACACCTCAGCCTTTCGGGAAATGCTGGCCAGCATGAGCCATGGGGCCAAAATTGCCATCCTGGGTATTCCGGATGAGGAGATGTCGATTGACTGGCGGGCCGTAATTTTTAATATGTTGACCCTCAAGGGGGTCTATGGGCGTGAAATGTATGAAACGTGGTACAAAATGACCGTCATGCTTCAATCCGGCCTTGACATCCATCCCGTCGTCACTCACCGCTTTCACTTCACCGAATTTCAAAAAGCGTTCGAAGTGATGGAAACTGGTGAGTCCGGCAAAGTGATCCTTAATTGGAGATAAAGGCTCCCAAGGAACTGAAAATATAAGTTCCGTTTTGAATGTGCGATCCCCTGGACGGGTCGAGTGGAGAGACATTGTCACAGTCAAAAAACTTAAACCGGCGCGAATTCATCCAGGGTGGAACCTCTGGGCTCGCGGCGCTCGCCGGAATAGGAATGGCAGGCGGTCTGACACCTGCATCCGCGCGATCAGCCGGCTCCCAGACTGAGCCCGCCGCGGTTATCGAGAGGCGCAAGCAGTATCTGGAGACGCTTCAAAAAATCCTCCCCCGTACGGCGACACGTGTGGTTAGAGAACGAATGAACGGAGGCGACAAGAACTGGGAGGCGTGGCTTGCTCGCGCCGGAGAACTTCCGCCGGATTTTGAGTCGATGCCGTCCAATAACTATCTGCCTGATCCTCTGGTCCGGGTGGAGGGAACGAGCCGCACACCCATCACCACGTTGGAGCAATGGGCCCGCGAGCGCAAAAGACTTCGCGCGGAATTTGAGCATTGGGTCTATGGAAAAATGCCGCCTTCGCCGGATAATCTCCGGGCGGTGGTGACGGAAACGCGCCGGGACGGTGGGGTGACCGTGAGGGAAGTCCGGCTGGAATTTGGTCCCGATCACCGCGGGATTCTCCACGTGCATTTGTTCATCCCCGACGGCAAGCCTCCGTTTCCTGTCTTCTTGACCAATCAGCCGCTGATGTCCAGTTGGGTTCAGGCGCCGATCCGCCGGGGCTATTTAGCATGTATTTACGACGCTACTGATCCCATCTTCGGGGTCACCGACGATTCCGACAAATTCATCGACGTCTACCCCGACTACGACTTTGCTTGTATAGCAAGGTGGTCGTGGGCTGCGATGAGGGCGGTCGATTACCTCTGCACACTGCCGGAAGTCGACAAGACCAAAATCGGAATTACTGGCCATTCTCGCAATGGAAAGCAGGCGGTGCTCGCGGCGGCCTTCGACGAACGGATTGGAGCGGTGGTGGGCTCGAGCGGCACCACCGGCGAGTGCCTTCCGTGGCGCTACTGCACCATGGATTTCTGGGGCACGGGAAGTATTGAGGGTATTACGGAAGATGACGAGAACATGTGCTGGTTTCATCCCCGCCTGCGTTTCTTCGCCGGGAGGGAGGATAAGCTGCCCGTCGACCAGAACCAACTCATGGCGCTGATCGCCCCGCGCGGACTCATGATGTACGCCGCTTATAGCGAGCATGAAGGCAACGCCTGGGGATACGAGCAGGCTTACCGCTCGGTCGAGACGGTCTACCGGTTTCTTGGCCGCGAAGAAAACGTGCAGCTTCACCTGCGGATTGGCGAGCACAACATTGTTCCGAATCGAATGGAGGAATTTGTGAACTTCTTCGATTCGGTTTTCGGGCGACATCATTTCCCGAAGTCCGAGACCTGGATCAATGGTTACACTTTCGAGGGGTGGCTCGAAGCCAGCGGCGAGCGGGTGGATCCGCTGCGATATCCTCGCCGGACTCTGGCGGATTATCTGCCTGCCGATCCTTCCGCCTGGCCGGCCTCACGGGACGAGATCAAGAAGCAAATACTTTGGGCGATGGGGGATGAACCTCCCGGACTGCCTTTTGCTGGAGTGCACAAGCTCCCCGCCTCTACCCTCGACTATTGGATCTATCCCAAAGATAACCCTCTCATGCTGCTTTTCCGACGCCCCTTGAAGCTCCCGAATGCAGGATCAACTCTCATGCCCTACGGGGATGGCCTGCAGGCTGATTTCTATTATCCACTCGGTGTCGATGGCACGCAGAAGCCCGGCCCGCTGCCCGTTGTCATCTGGCTGCACGCCTACGGTTATGCGCAGGGATATACACGATGGGTGCAGGCAGCGTTTGATGATCTCATCCGAAAGGGCTTTGCCATCCTGGCGTTTGACCAGCTCGCTTTCGGCACACGCGATCTCGACTTCCACGACTTTTACATGCAGTATCCCCACTGGTCGCTCCTGGGCAGGATGGTTTCGGACACGCGAGGGGTTATCGACGCCCTCTGCGCCTTGGACTCGATCAACCACTCCCGGATCTATATGATGGGTTACGCGCTGGGGGGCAAGGTGGGATTGGTGACAGCGGCCTTGGACGAGCGCGTGAAAGCGGTGGCCTCAGTGTGCGGATTCGATCCTTTGCAGCACACAGCGCCAGGAGATGGCACAGAAGGTGTCGGCCATTATTCACTTCTGCACGGATTGCTGCCCCGGCTCGGTTTTTTTGCGGGACAAGAATCACGCCTGCCGTTCGATTACGGCCGGGTGCTGGCGCTCGTGGCGCCGCGGCCTGCGCTGATTGTTGCGCCTACCCTCGATCGATACGTTCACGTCGAGGCGGCGCGAAGTGAAGTGGAAGAAGCGCGGAAAGTTTACCAGCTTCTGGGCCATGAGCAGGCGCTTGAATTCGAGACCCCACTCGATTTCAACCGCTTTATGGTGGACCGGCAACAGCAGGTGATCAACTGGATTGCCCAGCAGGGGTGAGTGTTGAGAGGGCTACGTGCACCACCTCGGCCACATGGACCGAGGGAAGAGTGATCCGTGCATAGTTGCCTTGCATGCTGAATGGAGCCTTTTGCTGCGAGCGCAGCAGCTCCACCGAGGTTACTTTGCGGCCCTCCGGTACCAGCACCTCGGCTTCCAGGTTCGATACCGGCACGTATTCCTGCCGCATCGTGGTGCCCAACGCGTCATCTTTGAATCCCACATTCGCCAGAATCCATAGCATCACGTCCCCGTTCGGAGCGCGGCGCAGGACGCCATAAACACCCCTGGGGGCTTTCAGGTGAAAGGGCAACGGTCGATCGCCTGCAAGATACCGCACCATGGAGCTGAGCAGCCTCCTGAGACTCAAGACGCGGCTGGAAGTGTAGTTGATTTCCAGGCTTCCTGAAACGTAAATTGCCTGGCCCTTGCCGTAGCGGTTCAACACAATCGCCGGGCCGCGCGATGTTTCCGAATCGAAGCTCCAATCGTCCGCCAGGAGGGTGGCGCCTTCGCGCAGCTCGACTCGCACCAGGCGCGGGTCGCCCATTACCAGCGCGCCTTCCTTGTAAGGCGCAAGCGCCGGATGCGTTCTCTTGAGCCGGTAATATGCGTTGGCGACTCCACGAAGCGGCTCAGTTTTCATCTCGACGCCCAATAGTTCTTTCAGCGCTCCGCCGTCCGTCCGCGGCTCACCGCACTCGTCATACAGGCCCGAATCGTAGGTCGCGATCAGCCCCCCGCCGGCTCGCACCCACTCCGCCAGCCGCTGCGCATCCTGGTCCCGAATGACGGAAGCGCCGCACACAGCAATCACCCGTTGTTCTTTGAGCCATGCGTCACTCATCTCCGTGCTGGAATTCACGTCGCAACTGATCCGGCTATCTAACATCGTAAGCAGAAACGACTCGCCCATGGCCACGTTCCAGCTCTTGCGACGCGCGCGCCACAACCCAAGCGAGGCCCAACTCGGCACGACGGCGACATAGGGAACCGGAACGCTATCCTTCTGGAGAGGCTCGATGCGCCGAATGAACGCAAAAACATCCTGCGCCGGTCTCGCGCTGCCGTCGCCGAGCCCGAAAAGCAGGCGGTTGGCCACGGCATAGATCGGCATGTTGCCTCCCGCAAGGTTCGTGAACCCATCCATCAGAATCTCGTCGCCATCTTCAAGGTCCTGGGTATGCGCAGACCACGGCTTGCAGTCGGGAGGTTGGCCAATCGCTTGCACGTCGTAGCTGCCCATATACATTTGCGCCAGCTTGCGGGTGGGGCGGGCCATCGAGGCTCCCAGCATCGCCAGGTATAAACGCTGATAAACCTGCTCGCTCCACTCCACCATGAAGCCGTCAGGCACGCGATATTGCTCAAAGAGTGCTCCCGCCGTCCACGTGTCTCCGTTGTGACACATCATGAATTTCCCGCTTCCGTGAATGATCTTGCGGAAATCGAGCAGGTCTTCCTTCACGAGTTCGTTGGCCCATCGGTACCAGGCGGCGAGCGCGTCCATATCGACGTTGGCGGGAAGGCGATTGAGATCGCGCACGTCTCGCAACACATCGAGGCTTGAACCGGTGAATTGTTTGAAACTTCTCCGGCATGAATCGCAAAAGCAAATCTTGCGGTAGCCACTGGGCGCGTCAAAGTAAACGCCGTCGGTATCGTGTTCGCAAAGCTCGCGCACGACGCCGCGGATCATCGCCCGGTAAGCATCGCCTTGGATGCAGAGGTAATAGACTGGTGGCTCGCCATACTCATTCCACAATCCGTAAGGCTTGCCGTCGGCATCGCGCAGCGCCAGGTCAGCATACTTGGGATTCCGAACAACGGCCCGGTCCATGAAGGGCGAGCCGTAGCCCGTATAGCAGTAAATGTGGACGTTGGCGTTGCGGCACAAGGGTGAGACTTCATGAATCAGGTCCCGATTGCCCAACTCGGGGAACACAGGAAAATACTTGCTCGGGTAATATGCCCAGAAACCGATGGGCTGGAAGCGGAGCATATTCCCACCCAGCTTCACCACGACGTCGACAAGTTGCCTGGCGTTGAACCTCTTGATGGATGGAAAGAGCGGAGCGGCATAGCCCTCAAAATACACCGCGTACGCGTAGCGGAACCAGTCCGGAGGCTCATAGCCATCCGGAGGCACGATCAAGTCTTTCAGGTCCGCAGGGTCCCGTGCCTGCCGCGCCGCTGCCCGATTCCCAAGGATCGGATCAGTGTGGCTCGCGAGTGCCCCTAATCCTGCGGCAGTGGTTTCGAGAAAAGCTCGGCGCTTCATTTTGCCGTCCTATTCAGAAAATTTCGGTGCGAGACCCCTCACCCGACTCGCCTCGCTCGCCACCCTCTCCCAACGGGAGAGGGCTTAAAACCGCGAGG
>JBOGJS010000308.1:0-13290 GCA_050745365.1 Terriglobia bacterium | reverse complement strand
TGCACTTCCGCTTGTGCACGTCGGCTCCTATGGCTATCATCGTTGGTGCCTCCTCGTTTTGGATTTACTGCCGGTCCAGTTTACCCGGACCCGAGGAGGCATCGCCTTTTCATAACATCACGGTCAGGGCTTTGCTGACCGTGGCTACCACTTCTGCTTTCCCAAGATAACAGTGCCAGAATAAAAAACCTGCCGCAGGGCAGGCGATGACTTTTGTCACGTAGCGCTGATCGCGGAAGCTTTCGCGCTATTCGGCAAGGGATCTGACGTCTCTCCACCGAAGCCAATGCAGGGTGGGAGAAATGACGTAACCGATGTGATGTGACTTTTGTCATATGCGGAATCGATCGTCTCATACAGAATGGCTCAGAAAGACGGTCGCGAGGAGGCAAGTGCTATGGTCAGGGCAACCGGGGTTTTGCGGCGGGAACACCAATCGATCCGAGAGGCGCTGAACTTTGCGGAAGGAGTCTCGGTCAAGATGGAGGGTGGGGAGCAGTCTCCGCCGGAGGTATTGGCCAAGGTCATGGATTTCTTTCGGCTGTATGTTGACCGATGCCATCACGGCAAGGAGGAGGAGGTCCTATTCCCGCTGCTCGAAAAGAAGGGTATGTCAACGAGCAGTGGCCCGCTCGGCGTCATGTTGATGGAACACGATCAGGCTCGAGCTTTGATCCAAGAAATGAGCGAAGCGGCGGAGGCGTACAAAGCGGATGGCGAAAGTGCCGGCGCACGGTGGGCTCGTGCGGCTTGGGACTATTCCGGTCTTATGCAAGAGCATTTCGGGAAGGAAGAAGATCTCCTTTTCAGGATGGCCGATAACGTCCTCGGCCCTGAGGACGAAGAGGCGATCGCAGCCGGTTTCAAACAAGTTGAAAAGGAAAAAATCGGCCCAGAAAAGCACGAGGAACTCGAAGCCACAATGAGGGACCTGATCGCGCGAAATGGCGGCCGCTAAGGAATTCCTGCACACCGCGTGTCCAGGCAAAGTACGTAGCGGTGGGTGATTCAAGTTTCCGAACGATTCCATAATCCAGGTAGAAAGGAAGATATGAGTACATCAAACAACACAGCAACCATTGTTTCAACCATCGACGTCCGGCCGATTACACATCAGCAGAGACACCCTCTGATCTTCCGGACGTATGACGCTCTAAAACCCGGAGAAGGATTCATCATCGTGGTGGACCACGACCCCAAGCCGGTTTTTTTCGAGCTGGACTTTATCCAGAAGGGCAAATTTACTTGGGACTATCTCGAGCAGGGTCCGGAGTTGTGGCGCGTCCAGGTTACGAAGAAGCAATAGGTCAGGCGATCACGAACCCGGAAAGCGCCTTCCTGGTTTCGAAAACCCGGGCTGCCCGCCTCAGCTTAGGTTAGCAGGATGCCGAAAGACCCTACCATACTGAGGAGTGGCGACGGCACCCCGAAACATGAAAGTGACCCCTCACCCGCCCTCCTCGGTCGGGCACCCTCTCCCCCGGGAGAGGGCTGCGATCTGTTTTTCAGTACCTCAGCGCGATCCCCCGAATTCCACTTCGGGAGTCCGTTGTGGTAGCCTTAAATGTAAAAAGCGTTTTCCTGGGCCGTTCCCATTCGGAAGTTTTTGGGTTCCCTCTTTTCGAGTTTTTCCCTGAACTTTTGACGGCAAGCTAAAGGGAAACCAGGCCCATGCGAGCACCTCTGGCAAGAGGGAATGCCCGATGCGACTAAAAAGTGAAGATGACAAAGGCGCGTCCAGCAAGGTGAGTTTTGCCGCCATTCTTGCGGCTTGGCTTCTGTTTTCCGGGCGTTCATGGGCAAGACCGGGTCAGGCGTCGCCAACTGTTACGCCCTCGGCACCGACCGCTGGGGAAACAGTGCCGCCTCTCCAGCCCGGCTCGGCAGCGCGTGGTGAAGCGTTGTTTCTAGGAACAGCGCATTTCGCGAGAGGCGGCCCGGCGTGCGCGTCCTGCCACAGCATTGCAGGCCTTCCGTTTCCCAACGGAGGCACGTTGGGGCCGAACCTCACCGGCGTTTACAAGAAGCTCGGCCCACACGGAATGCAAGTATCTATGCAAACACTCTTTTTCCACGTCATGACGCCCATCTATGAGCCGCATCCGTTAACTTTAGAGGAGCGGAGCGATTTGGTCGCGTTCTTCAAGCAGGGGGCGAACCGGCCGAAGGAGCCCTCGAATACCGGCACTATTGCGCTGATCGCATTCGTTGGCTTTCTGATCCTGCTCGCGATAAGCGGCTTTGCGTGGCGTCACCGGCTGAGATCGGTGCGCCGTGGCCTGGTGGAAAGGGCGATGCGCGAAGGAGGCACTTCCTCGTGAGTTGGATCAAGGACATTTACAGCCCTCAAACGCGGCTCTGGGAAGAGTTCTACCGCAATCGCTGGCAGCATGACAAGGAAGTGCGAAGTACGCACGGGGTCAACTGCACGGGCGGCTGCTCGTGGATGATCTATGTCAAAAACGGGATTGTCACTTGGGAGATGCAGGCCATCGATTATCCGAAGCTTGAATCAGGGCTGCCACTCTATGAGCCTCGCGGGTGCCAGCGCGGTATTGTCTATTCTTGGTACGTCTACAGCCCAGTCCGGATCAAATACCCTTATGTGCGCGGGGTACTCGTCGATCTATGGCGGGAGGCCAAGGCAGCGCACCCCGATCCGGTAGAAGCGTGGGCCTCGCTGGTGGAAGACGAGAAAAAGCGCCGCAGCTACCAAGTGGCGCGTGGCAAAGGCGGCTTCCGCCGCGCCCGATGGGAGGAATGCCTGGAGCTGATTGCGGCTTCCCTGCTCTACACGGCGAAGAAGTACGGCCCCGACCGCGTGGTGGGTTTTTCGCCCATCCCCGCCATGTCAATGATGAGCTATGCCGCCGGCTCGCGGTTTCTGCAGCTCTTCGGCGGCGCGCTGTTGAGCTTCTATGATCTTTACGCGGATTTCCCTCCCGCTTCGCCGGAAACGTGGGGCGAGAAGACCGATGTGGCGGAAAGCGCGGACTGGTTTAACAGCAAATACATTGTGTGTGATGGCAGCAACCTCAGCATGACCCGCACACCCGACGCGCATTTCGTGGTGGAAGCGCGGTACCACGGGGCCAAACTCGTGGTGCTCTCCCCGGACTTCAGCCAGGTATCCAAGCAGGCCGACTGGTGGATCCCTGTCAACGCCGGGATGGATGGCGCGCTGTGGATGGCAGTGAGCCACGTGATCCTTAAGGAATTTCATCACCAGCGGCATGTACCGTATTTCGAAGATTACCTCAAGCAATATTCGGACGCTCCTTTCCTGGTGGAGCTTCACGAAAGCGGAGCCCGGTATGTGCCCGGAAGGTTTCTCCGGGCTGAGCGGCTGGCCCGCTATCACGGAGTTGAAAACGGAAAATGGAAATTATTGATGCTCGACCGGGCAAGTCACGAGCCGCGAATGCCGTTCGGGTCGATCGGCTTCCGCTGGCAAACTGAGAAGGGGGCCTGGAACCTGCAGCTCAAGGACGCAGTGGACGGCTCTGCCATCGATCCGCAGCTCAGCTTGCTGGAGAACCGGGACGACGTGCTCCAGGTGACTTTCGCAGATTTTGGCGGCAACCGGACATTTGTGCGAGGCGTGCCCGTGCGGTATATCGAGACGGAGGAGGGGCGAGTGCCGGTCACAACGGCTTTTGACCTGATGATGGCGCACTTCGGCGTCGGCCGCGGCCTCGACGGTGAGTATCCCACCGATGACAATGACGAACAGGGGGCGTTCACACCCGCTTGGCAGGAAAAGTTCACCGGCGTGAGCCGGAACACCGTCCTGCAGCTCGCCCGCGAGTTTGCATCCACAGCGGAAAAGACGCGTGGAAAATGCACCATTATTGTCGGCTCGGGCGTCAACCACTGGTATCACGCCAACTGCCTTTACCGCGCGGCGATCACTCCCCTCATCTTGTGCGGCTGCGTTGGGGTGAATGGCGGGGGCCTCAACCACTACACAGGCCAGGAGAAGTTGTCGCCGGCGGCTTCCTGGAGCACGGTGGCGATGGCACTCGACTGGGTGCGGCCGCCGCGCCTGCAAAACGGCCCTTCTTTTCATTACGTCCATAGCGATCAATGGCGGTATGAGGGGCCCTATCCGGACCACCACCCGGCCAGCGGCCCTTTTGCTCGGCAACATTTCATGGATTTGCAGGTTGCGGCGGTGCGCATGGGATGGCTGCCCTTTTATCCCCAATTCAACGCGAACCCAATCGAGCTGGTGCGAGAAGCTGAAAACGCCGGCGCCAGGGGCCAGGAAGAAATCGCTTCGTGGATTGTGGAGCAGCTTCGCACTCGTAAGCTTCAATTTTCTGTGGAGGATCCGGACTCGCCGGAGAACTGGCCGCGAGTGTGGCTGATCTGGCGAGCCAACGCGCTGCACACGAGCGCCAAAGGCCATGAATACTTCCTCCGGCATTACCTCGGGACGCATGACAACGCGATTGCGGCAGAAGCAGCGGCCGGCTGCGTGGAAGACGTCAAATGGCGTATTGCAGCGGAGCAGGGGAAGATGGACCTCGTCGTCGACTTGAATTTTCGCATGGATACCTCCGCGCTTTATTCGGACGTGATCCTGCCTTCGGCGAGTTGGTACGAAAAGAACGACATGAACACCACCGACCTCCACTCCTACCTGCATCCTTTGGGCGCCGCCGTGCCGCCCTGCTGGGAGTCGAAGAGCGATTGGGATATTTTCCGGGAGCTTGCCGCCAAGCTCAGTAGTCTCGCCAGCGTGCACTTCCCCGTTCCGTTCCGCGATCTTGTGGTCACTCCTCTGCTTCATGACACGTCGGATGAAATTGCGCAGCCCGAAGTGCGAGACTGGGCGAAGGGAGAATGCGAGCCAATCCCCGGCAAGACGATGCCCCACATCTCTATCGTTGGCCGCGATTACGTGAATCTCGTTCACCAGTTCAATGCGCTCGGCGAAGGGATTAAGGAGCACGGCGTCGAAGACCACGGCGTGGAAATTCCCGTCGGCGAGCTTTACGACCAGTTCGCGAAGACGGTGCCCGCCTACGAATGGAATGGACAAAAATACCCTTCGCTCGAAGACCCGGTCCACGCGGCGAACGCGGTGCTCTTCTTCGCGCCGGAATCGAACGGTGAGATGGCCTGCCGCGGCTTTGCGGTGAAGGAGCGCGAGGTGGGGCTACCCCTCGCAGACCTTGCGGAGGGACAGCGAAACATCAGCTACCGGTTCAGCGACCTGGTGGCTCAGCCGCGCCGCATCCTGACCAGCCCATGCTGGAGCGGCATCGTCAACAACGGTCGGGCATATAGTGGTTACGTGATGAACGTGGAGCGGCTTGTGCCCTGGCGCACGCTCAGCGGCCGTCAGAGCTTCTATCTCGACCACGAGGCGTACCGGGATTTTGGAGAGTCCTTCCCCACTTTCAAGCCGCGGATTGACCTTGAAGGAACACTGAATCTCGCAAGCAGCCAGCCGACGAAAAAGTCCTTGGCTCTTGCCTGCATTACGCCGCATGGCAAGTGGCACATCCATTCTACCTATTACGACGACCTTCGCATGTTGACGCTTTCGCGAGGGGTCGAACCATTCTGGCTGAATGACCGGGACGCGAACCAGATCGACGTGAAAGATAACGACTGGATTGAGGCTTATAACGATAACGGCGTCATTGTCACGAGGGCCGTGGTGAGCGCCCGGATCCCTCGCGGCCTGTGTATTTTTTATCATGCGCCGGAGCGCACGATTTCCTTTCCGAAATCGCCAACACGGAACCGGCGCCGCGGCGGAGGAACCAACAGTATTACTCGGATGCGGCTGAAACCGGTGCTCATGGCGGGCGGCTATGCCCAGCACAGCTATCGGTTCAATGATTACGGCCCGGCAGCCTCGGACCGCGACACTTACGTGATTGTCCACAAACTGGCGGGCAAGCCCCAATGGGAGTGACCTGATGAACGTTCGCGCACAAGTTTCCATGGTGTTTCATCTGGACAAATGCATCGGCTGCCACACCTGCAGCCTGGCGTGCAAAAATCTGTGGACGGACCGGCCGGGCACCGAGTACATGTGGTGGAACAACGTGGAGACAAAGCCCGGCACGGGATACCCGACGCTCTACGAAGACCAGGACCAATATCACGGCGGCTGGATACTCGAAAACGGCAAGCTCAAGCTGCGGCTCGGCAGCCGGAAATCGGAGCTGGTCAACATCAGCTTTAATCCACGCCTGCCCACTCTGGACGATTATTACCAGCCGTGGACCTACCGCTATGGGGACCTGATCAACGCCGAGCCGGGAGACGATCAGCCGGTGGCCCGTCCCGTCTCGATGATCACCGGTGATGAGATGGACATCGAGGCTGGGCCTAACTGGGATGATGACCTGAGCGGCTCGCCGATCTATGCCGCCAATGACCCCAACCTGAAAGCTCTCACCGAGGAAGAGCGCCGGAAATTTTTCGAGCTGGAGCAGCTCGTCTTCTTTTATCTTCCTCGAATCTGCAATCATTGCCTCAACCCAAGCTGCGTCGCCGCCTGCCCCACAGGCGCCATTTACAAGCGGGGTGAAGACGGCATCGTGCTCATCAGCCAGGAAAAATGCCAGGGATGGCGCATGTGCGTTTCGGGCTGCCCATATAAAAAGGTCTATTTCAACTGGCAAACCGGAAAATCCGAAAAGTGCATTCTGTGCTATCCCAGGCTAGAGATCGGCGAAGCTCCGGCCTGTATGCACTCTTGTGTGGGCAAAATCCGGTACCTGGGGATCCTGCTCTATGACGCAGACCGCATTGAGCACGCTGCCTCCCAACCCGATCGTGAACTGGTGGAAGCACAGAGAGAAATCATCCTTGACCCCTTTGATCAGGACGTGATCTCCCAGGCTCGCGAGCACGGCATCGACGAGAAGATACTCGAAGCGGCTCGCAACTCTCCGGTCTATCGCTACGTCAAACTCTGGAAACTGGCGCTTCCTCTGCATCCGGAGTGGCGCACGCTGCCTTCGCTTTTCTATGTGCCGCCTTTGCTACCCGTCACCTCCTCGCTGAACCAAAATGGCCATTACGAATTGGATACGGACTTTTTCAGCTCGCTTGAAAGCGCGCGGCTGCCCCTCCGGTATATGGCGCACCTGTTTACAGCCGGGGATGAGGATAAAGTAATTGAAGTTTACCGAAAGCTGTTTTCCGCGCGCCTGTTCAAGCGCGCCCAGACGGTAGGAGACATCACGATGGATAAGGCGCTTCGGGCGCTCGAAGAGGCTAAGGCAACGCCCCAGGAAGTGGAGGACATTTACTACATGACGTCGCTGGCCGGCTATCATGAGAGATTCGTCATCCCTCCACTGCTGCGGGAGCAGGCCATCGAGATGGGGGTAGACCCCCACGAATTCCAGGAGCAGCGCGGAGCGGGCTTCTTACAGATCCCTGAGCGGGGTCTTTAGCATGCCGGTTTATTCACTCATGGCAGGTATTCTCGATTATCCTGCAGCGGAGATCATAACCGCTGTTGAAACCTGCGCCTCGCAAATGGTCACGGATTGCCCGGAGGCCGCCGCCCTGCTGCGAAACTTCCAGTCAAGCATCGCGGGAATGAGCCTGAGCAAGCTCCAGGAAGTCTATACATCGACCTTTGATTTGCGGCCCGATTCCACTCCCAGCCTTGGTTACCACCTCTTCGGCGATGACGTGCGGCGGAGCCTTTTTATGGCTAAGCTGAAGGAACGCATCGAGGCCGGGGGCATTGCCCTCGGCTGCGAGTTGCCGGATCATCTTCCGCTTGTGCTCCGCCTCGTCGACCGCCAGGGACCGGGAGAGGAGAGCTCGATCCTGATGACAGAATGTTTGGTTCCGGCCCTTTCGCGCATTGTTCAAGCCATGGGTGCCAATGGGAATGAGATGGCAAGCGCTAACGTATATCGGTACGCGATAGAGGCGCTGTTGGTTTACGTGCGCAAGGACGCTTCCGAGGCCGCGCCTGCCGGGCAGAAGTGAGAACCCCAATCAAGCTGTCAGTGATCAGAAAGCTGAATGCTGACAACCGAAAGGTGTAGCGCGGACCTGCGCTGTTCAGGTCCGCGGCTTTTCGCGATGTTCGGGAAAAACCGCAGACCTCAAAACGGAGGTCTGCGCTACCCGGCTCAGCATGACACACTCAAGGACTTTTTCAGGATCCTAACTAAAGCTGAGTTGCGTAACTTAGCGTCAGTTAGCCCTTCCGAGTCCCGATTCATCGGGATAAGCGACTGCTTTTGAGATAATGGCTGATGAATGCCTTCTGGTTTATCGCCTTCCCGTACCTGGCTCTGGTGCTCGCCATCGGCGTGGGCATCTACCGCGGTCTCGCCAGGCCTTTCACCGAGACGAGCCTCTCCTCTCAGCTTCTTGAGAACCGCAAGCTCTTCTGGGGCTCGGTGCCGTGGCACTACGGCATCACGCTGATCCTGCTCGCACACCTGTTCGCCTGGCTTTTCCCCGGAGCGGCGGCCTTCATTCTGGGCGGCCACATCCGGCTGGTGGTGCTCGAAATGATCGGGATTGCCCTCTCGTTTTTCGCGCTATTTGGACTCATCGTGCTGATCATCCGGCGGTTGCCTATGAAGTCCTTATCGCGCTCGGTTACTTCTTACATGGACGGCGTGATGCTCGCCTTCCTCCTGGCGCAGGTAGCGACGGGGGTGAGCCTCGCCATCTTCGAGCGGTGGGGCGGTCTGTGGTATCTCAAGACAGCCGTTCCCTGGGTCTGGTCCATCTTCACGCTGCACCCGAACATGGCTACGGTGATAGACCTGCCTGGATTCGTGAAGGTTCACTTTGTGCTGGGCTTCGCGATCATCCTGCTCTTTCCTTTCACGCGCCTGGTCCATTTGGTAAGGCTTCCGATCCACTACCTGTGGCGTCCCTACCAGGTGGTCATCTGGAACCGGCGCTCCAAGCGCCCGGCAGAAATTCCTTCGGAGACCTTCCGATGAACGAAGAGACTGAAAAAACCGTGTCAGCGGATATCGAGCGACCCGAGACTCCGGAGGAGATCAGCCGGCGGCGGTTTCTATCGCGGCTGAGCGTTGCCGCCGGGTCGATTGTCGGCCTGATTGTGGCCGTGCCCTCAATAGCCTTTCTGCTCGGCCTCCGCAAGCCACCGCTCGTTTGGAGGACGGTGGGCAAGGTGAACAGTTTCAAGACCGGCGAAACCGTGGAAGTTTCCTTTGAGGACACGTCACCGCTGCCCTGGGCCGGCGTCACCGCCGAGACAGCGGCGTGGTTACGGCGCAAGTCCGAGCAGGAATTCATCGCCTTTTCGATCGTGTGCACGCACCTGGGCTGCCCGGTGAGGTGGCTGCCCACCGCCGAACTTTTCATGTGCCCTTGCCATGGAGGAATTTTTTACGCAAACGGCACGGTCGCCAGTGGGCCGCCGCCCAGGCCCCTGCGGCGATATCCGGTGCGCATCCAGAACGGCGAAGTGCAAATTCAAACGAGCCCTGTTCCCCTTACAACCACGCTCACCATCCCCAACATTCCGAAGTTTACGATCCCGAGATAAGCGAGGAGAGCCGATGCCGCGGATTGTCGATTTCATGGGGAAATTACGAACCCGAAGATTGCAAAATCGAAAAATGCGAGGAGAGCCGATCGGGCGGGCCGCCGATTTCGTGTGGCGATGGTTTGACGAGGTTACCGGCGTTTCCGGTTGGCTGCTCCCCCTCATCAAACATCCAGTGCCGCACGCGAGGCGCTCTGCATGGTTCTACGTGCTGGGCAGTGCCACGCTGATCGTTTTCATCGAGCAGGTGGTCACCGGGGTTGTCCTCGCCAGCGCTTACGTACCTTCGGCCGGGCAGGCTTACCACACGCTCGGGTTCATCGATAGCACCCGCTTCGGTTCCGTCGTCAACGCCATGCACTATTACGGCGCCTCGGCGATGGTGATTCTCATCGGCGTTCACGCCATTCGCGTTTATCTCTTCGGCGCTTACAAATACCCGCGTCAAATGGGCTGGATCACCGGCGCCATTCTGCTGTTCCTGGTGCTCGGGATGGCGTTCACCGGCCAACTCCTCAACTGGAATCAGACGGGATTTTGGTCCGTCATGATTGTCGCCCAGCAGGCCGCGCGCACACCTTTCATCGGCAACTGGCTTGGACACTTCATCATAGCCGGAAACACCGTGGGCGGCGCCACGTTGAGCCGCTTCTTCGTTGTGCACGTTTTCTTTATTCCGGCTCTTCTTTTCTTCTTCATCGGCTTCCATCTTTATCTCGTCATCCGCAACGGAATTTCCGAGCCGCCGAAGATGGGCCGCGTCGTAAACCCCAAAACCTACTCCAAGTGGTATCACGAACTGGTTCACCGCGAGGGCGTCCCGTTCTGGCCCGACGCGGCCTGGCGCGATGCGGTGTTTGCGATGCTGGTGATCGGCTGCGTGATCGCGCTCGCGGTGATTGTCGGGCCGCCGGCGCTCGGCAAGCCTCCCGACCCGACGATTATCCACGCATCACCGCGCCCAGACTGGTACTTCCTCTGGTATTTCGCTCTCCTGGCTATGCTGCCGCCCTGGTCTGAAAACTACGTCATCATCCTCGGCCCGCTGCTCCTGATCGTAGTCCTGATCATCCTTCCGCTCGTGGCCGGCAAGGGCGAGCGCAGCCCCTTCAAGCGGCCATGGTCTTTTGTGGTGGTGGGTTTTATTGTGTTTATGATCGCATTTTTCGGTGTGAAGGGGCACGTGGCGCCCTGGTCGCCGCGCATGGATGCTCCGCCGCTGCCTGTCTCGGTGGTGGGAACGGCTACCGGCCCGGTCGCGGCCGGCGCGGTCGTTTTCCACGACAAGGGCTGCGAGTTCTGCCATTCCATCTCGGGCTACGGAGGCCTTCGTGGTCCCGACCTCACTTACGCCGGCGACCGCATGAATGCCGCCCAGATCGTGACTCGGCTTTACAGCGGCGCAGCGAACATGCCTTCCTATAATGGCAACATTACCCAGCAGCAACTTTCGGACCTGGTCACGTTCCTCATGTCTCGCCGCAGAAGGCCGGCTGAACCAGCGCCTTCAATCCAGACTTCTCGTTAGTGTGCCGTGCCGGCTAATTCTTTACAATCTGTGACAAACTGCGCCGTTGTGAAGAATTAAATGGAAAGGCACATTAGCCTGAGCCGTCTGCCGAAGGCGAGCGCGGACGATGACAAGAAATGTAACGTGCCCTCAACAGACCGCCGGCCTGTGAATCGGCCTGTTCTCGCTGGTGCTCCTAACGTGAAGCCGTCAAAAATCCGGCTTCGTCCAGCCCTTTCATCAGCATGTGGAAGTAGATCAAGCCGCGGTAGGGCGCCCACCGCGCCAAGATGCGCTGGGCGCGGACAGGATCGAGCGGCTTTCGCAATCGGCGCCATCGGGCCAGACCGTTGCGCGCCCCCTGATCATCTATCGGGAAGATATGCCAACGTCCCATGCCTCGCAGCAAGGTATACTCTGCTGTCCAGCGTCCCACCCCGTGGAGCGCCATCAACTGCTCGATCGCCTCTTGATCACTCGCTTCCGAAACTGCCTCAAGATCGAGCCGGCCTTCGATGATGGCACGGCTTAATTCAACGATGGCCCTGGCTTTCTGAAAATTGAAGCCGAGTTTTCGAATGAGCTCGGGCTTGAGATGGGCAAGGTCCTGAGGACGCGGGAAGGCATAACTCAATGAGTTCTCTTGCCGGAAGGCGAGACCGAAGTTTTCGGCCAGCCGATTCAGCAGTTGAATGCCCAGCGAAAGGCTGAGCTGCTGGCAGGCAATGCCATTCACCACACCTTCAAAGACAGAGAAGAAGCGCGGCGGCTTCATGCCGCGAAACCGATGCGCAAGCAGCGCGAGCTTCTGGTCGTCGGTGGCGCGGCGGTAAAAATCGCGAAGATCCACATGGGCGCCCAGAGCATTCTCCACCCCCTGCTTGAGGACCTGTGCCGCCTCCGGTTCGAACGTCTTCCCTTGGATGGTGACGTGCAATTCCCCGTTTGGCTCGCCGGCCTGAGCAACACCCATTTCAACAGGTTCATCTTTTACCACGACCACGCGATGATAAGTGGTTCCATCCCAGCGGTCGACCCGATTCTCTGGCCGCCGTCGAAGGGCCCACGCCGTCAAGTCTAGCCGGAAAGGTGGAAGAGGGTGGATCAAGAAAGTGGCTTGAGTCATTCATCCATTTTGAGCACAGCGCGGTATCGAGTTTTCCCCTGAATCATGAGTCGATAAGCAGCATCCGCCTGCTCGAGGGGAAATGTTTGTATCAGAGGGCGAATTTTCTCGAGCGCGGCAAAACGCAGCGTGTCGGCTGAATCAGAGGCTTGGCCGGAGCTCCAGCCCTGGATTCTCCTTCGGCCTCCAATCAGGAATCCCGGCTTTACCGTGACGGAATCTGGTGTTCCCGCGAGCACCATCAAGCACCCATTCCGGCCGAGACCCTCAACGAGGCTCGAGATTGCCTTGCCGGAAACTCCGGTCGCAAGGATTGCTCGCGCCCCGCCGAGCTTGCGAAGCTCGGCCGCAGGATCATTCTGAGTCGTATCGATGAATTGGTGAGCGCCAAGCTGGGTGGCCTCGCCGGCCTTTTCGCGGCTTCGCGAGAGCGCCACCACGTGGAACCCCATCGCGCGCGCAAATTGAATGCCGAGATGGCCCAGACCTCCAAGGCCTTGGACGGCGACCAAGTCACCCGGACGGGCGCCGGAATTTCGCAGGGCGTTGAAGGTGGTCAAGCCCGCGCAAAGCAGCGGCGCGGCCTCGGGAAATGGAACGTCTTCCGGGATAGGCGCTAGAGAGGCCGCGGACGCGAGCATGTGCTCCGCGTAGCCACCGTCCTCGGTGAGGCCGGTGATGCGAGGCTTTTCACAGAGGATGAAGTCGCCTTCACGACAGGCTGAGCAAACGCCGCAGTGACCTCCGTACCAACCCACGCCGACTCTCTGGCCCACCTCGAAGTTGCGAACGTCTCGTCCCACTTCATCCACAACTCCAGCCACCTCGTGCCCGGGGATGCGCGGCAAGTTAAGGCCTGGCCAGATAGCGTCCACAACGAATTGGTCGCTGTGGCACACTCCGCAAGCGTGGACTTTGATCCGAACTTCACCCGGACCAGGTTCAGGAATCGGCCGGTCCTCAAGCGCCAGCGGCCCACCCTTTTTCACCACCACGGCGGCCTTCATATTGTCCTCCATGTGTTAAGCGAAGGCTCCTACGGGCAGTCCCTTTTAGCGCCCCTGATGCACTTGGATTCAGCGCGCCACGCAGCGAAACTTCGTATAAGCGTATGGATAATGAGCCTGG